>NZ_CAXBDN010000182.1:0-8982 GCF_963974375.1 uncultured Marinobacter sp. | reverse complement strand
CAGGCGCCGCCTGTTCATACTGCGGCGCCATCATTTTGCACGGACCACACCAGCTGGCCCAGAAATCCACCAGCACCGGCACGTCGCTGCGCCCGGTGTGGGAGGCGAAGCTCTGCCCGGTCAATTCAAGCACGCCGCCAGGCCATAACGGCTGTTTGCAGGCACCACAATTGCCACCAGAAGCCAGCCGCGAAGCCGGTACACGGTTTGCCTTGTGGCAATGGGGACAAACGACATGCAGAAGTTCACTGGCCATCTGAGTACCTCACCTTGACTTGTTGATGGGATATCGGGGCACCTCGGGCAAAAAACAAGCCTGGCCCAGGCCTCAGCCTTTCACCATGTGACCAACATAGGCCACAACAAAAGCCGTCTCCTGAAATGCCTTCAGGCCGGTTTCCGAGAAATCCACAGGAAGCGGTTTTGCGGCCAGCGTGGATTTGATGAGCGCCGGTGTCAGCAGGACAACATCCAGGCCAGGATCGGCAATCAGCTGGATGGTGGCTTCCATCTTGAAGCTGATGGCACCACCGGCAAACTTACCCTTGGGCATGCGTTCTTTTATCATCACCTTGCTAACACCGTATTCCGTCATCAACGCGGTAAAATCCGTTTGAAACTGCTGCAAATCTTCGCGGGTGTGATTCTTTTTCAGGGAGACTTTGCGCACTTTGCATTCCGGTAAACTGAACTGGCCCTGATCCAGATTCAGTAAACACACCACCGCATCGCTGCCAGTCAGTTCAACACCGCAAACAATCATACAGAATCCTTAATGGGCGAAGCCGGCAGAGAACCTGCCGGTAACAGGCGCTACCTTGCCAGAAAACCAAAGCCTTCGCATCCTTGCCAATTGTGCGTTCCTACCCTGTACGAGAAAATCCGAACAATTCCGCCAGAGGGTGCTGACGGCCTTCTATACTGGCCCTCAGCAGACCCGCACCAATCATGCTGTAGCTGATGCCATTACCACCATAGGCCATGGCAAACAGCACCCGTGAGCCATATTGCGGATGTGCCCCGAAAAAAGGCAGTCCGTCTTCCGTTTCCGCAAAGGTACCACCCCAGACAAACGCCGGTTTCACAGGCAGCTCCGGAAACAGTTTTTTTACCTTCTTGCACAAGCCCCGGGACTTGCCTTCCACACGCCGATGGCGACGCTCCGGGATATCCATATCGTCATCATCGCCACCCACCAGCAATCTGCCATCGCCGGTGGTGCGCATATACAGATAAGGCCTGGCCGACTCCCACACCATGGTTGAAGCCAACAGTCCCAGGTCGGACGGGTCAATAGGATCCGTGATAAAGGCATAGCTGCTGCGGTTCTTCGCCACCGACTGTTTCAGCCATTTCTGGGATGCATAGCCAGCGGCCATGACCACATGACCGGCATCTACCTGAAATCCCTGCTCTGTGCGCAAGGTAACTCGCTCCCCGGCAGGCTCAATGGTGTCGATCACGGTGCGGTCGAAGATCCGTCCACCCTGCTCAGCCAGCCTGAGTAAAAGCCTGGACGCCATACGATAGGGATCAACCCGTGCAGCCAGTCGAGTCAGTATCGCACCCGGTGCCTTGATGCCGAACTGCTCTTTCAGACCGCCGGCGTCAAGCCACTGCGCCTCGAAACCATGCTTGATTCTCAGATCGTACTCTTCCTGCAGTACCGACTTGTGACTGCGCTTGCTGGCGTAGTACAGGCTCTCCTGCATGCCGAAATCCACATCTCCGAGCTCATCGGCAAGGTTGCGCAGGTCCATGATCGCATCGGCGCAGGCCCTGTACGCCAGCACCGCATGAAACTCCCCATAGCGCCGGGCGAGATCAACCATGTGGGTATCGATCTCATACTGCAACAATGCGGTACTGGCAGCGGAACTTCCCCAGCCGATATCCCGTTGCTCGATCACCGCCACCTCAAAGCCGTGGTTGCCCAACTCGTCAGCAATCAGCGCACCGGTGATACCCCCACCAATCACGGCCACATCGCAGTGAATATCTGAGGTGAGCTGAGGGAATTTGCACATCAGGCCATTCTTGACGGCCCAGAAGGGATAACCGCTTTTCAGGTCCATGTCTTCATTCCTTGGTGACAACAGACGGAGGGAGTTTCAGAAGTATAGCCGGGCCAGGCGGTTCGGGCTGACCTAGTGTCTAGCCGTTATTTACCGTGCCCACGGACTCAGGAATAAACGTATAGCATTTGCCGCCACTGCGCTTGGCGGCATACATTGCACCATCCGCATGCCGGACCAGCTGGGCATCATCCTCGCCGTGGTCAGGGTAAACGGCTATACCGACACTGGGGGCAGACACCAGTGTCGCCCCTTCCAGGTTATAGGGCGAACTCAGAGCCACAAGAATTTTCTCAGCCACCGTCGCGGCATCTTCATGTCTGCTGATACCATCCAGCAGCACGGCAAATTCATCACCCCCCAGACGACCAACGGTATCAGATTCCCGCACACACTGTGTCAGACGATCGGCAACTTCCCGCAAGAGCTGGTCACCTGTGCTGTGGCCGAAGGTATCGTTGATCTGCTTGAAGTTGTCCATATCCAGATACAGCACTGCCAGCCGTATCGAATCCCTTCGTGCCCGCGCCAGTGAACTGTGCAAGCGATCCAGAAACAGTGCCCGGTTGGGCAGTTTTGTCAGCGGATCATGCTGCGCGAGATACTCCAGACGCGAATGTGTTCGCTTGCGTTCCACCGCCGCCGCAACCTGGCTTGAAACAAACTGCAACAACGCCTGATCCTGCGCCGTGTAACTCAACGAATCTGAATAGCTCTGAACCACCAAAGCGCCTATGACATCCGGGCCCGTTGTCAGGGGCACGCCTAGCCAACTAAAGGAATGCTTACTGGCCGGCTTGCCTTTTTTCCGGTGCCTCTGCCCGGTCATGTCGGGTGTCAAGAGGATGGCTTCAGCGGACCGAACAACCCTGGCTATGGACGTTCCGGGCACCAGTTGCCCGGGAGGTGGGGGCGAGTCATGTTGATCAACGTAATACGGAAAGCTGAGCTGGTCATCTACCACATCGTAGAGCGCCACAAAAAAGTTTTCGGCAGGCAACAGACCACTGATTACCTCATGTACCCGTGCGAAAAGCGCGGGCAGATCATCAGCGGAATGCGCTGCTTCCGATATGGCGTAGAGTGCCCGCTGCCTTGCCTCGGCATGCTTGCGCTCGGTGATATCCCTCGCCACACCCACCCGCACTTGCTCAGCCTCAAGCCACCGGGTAGCCCACATGATGTGAACGTAATGGCCATCCTTGTGCCGATAACGATTTTCATGGTCAGGCGCTGGCTGCCCTGCGTTAATCTTCTCGACAAGCGCCAGAATGGCGTCCCGGTCATCGGGATGCATCATCTCAAAGGTCGTCCGGCCAATCATTTCCTCCGGACGGTAGCCAAAAACCCGTTCACTGGCGGCGCTAACCGATAGAAAACGCCCGTCCTTGTCCACCACACAGACCACGTCCAGCAGCAGATCCAGCAGTTTTTCGTTCGGTATGTGAGGATTTGGGTTCATGGCGCTTACTATAGTTGTCCCACTGCCAGTGGCGCCAGCAGGATAACAACATTTTACTGGCCTGACCCCGGATGTAACGCGATTTTGCAAAAGCTAATGGTGGGTGCGGTGGACTTACGAAAACCTGCTGCTAAATTTTACCCTATCAAGGCATCTGACTCGTCAGCACTCATTCAAGGAGGAATCCATTGCTTGCCCGCTATACACTTTTCTACACCGCTCTCTGATCATTTCAAGTTCTCGAGATCTGGATATTCCCAGACCTTTACGACGGGATCGGCCGAAGCTTCTTCAGCCAACATAGCGACTTCGTTTGCCATGGCTGCAGCGACCCTGGAAGCCGCAATTGCCCGATATTTGCGGAACGGGCCGATCAGTAAGCGATTGACCAACGGCATGACTGCCATCCCAAGTGATTCTGCGGTGCGCCTTTCCTGCCGCTCACCCAGCAGCAAACTCGGTTGATAGATGGAAAGATAAGGAAATTTCAGCGCCCGCACCCCGTCTTCCAGCTCGCCTTTCACCCGATTATAGAACACACCGGAGCTTGCGGACGCCCCCACGGCAGACATCAACAGCAGTGCTCGGGCGCCAGAATCCCTGGCAAGGCGAGCAGCCGTCAATGCATAGTCATGATCCACCTTGCGAAATGCCTCCCGAGAGCCGGCCTTTCTGATGGTGGTTCCAAGACAACAGACAAGCACATCGACTTCGAACAGCTGGTCATGGGTCGCCAAGTCATCAAAATTGATCACCTGCTGCTGAAGCTTCGGGTCGACCAGCGTTAGCAACCGGCGAACAGGCACCACGACGGAGGTCACTTCCGGTTTCGCCAGCAACTGCTCCAGAACCAGGTTGCCAGTCAGCCCCGTGGCACCAAGCACCATTACCTTCATGAGGAGCTCCGTTTATTTATTCACCAGTACTTTAATGGATAAAAGGCGCCTGGTGCATTCCGCTCAAACTTGGCTCAACAAATTTTGAAGGACAGGACGATCTCCGGCGCTCTAACTTTCGTTATGCAGACGCAGATGGAGGGCTTTGACTTTCTCTGCCAGATCGTCAACCGGTCCCTCAACCGGTACATTCGGTGCAACCGCATTGATGGGCAATGTTTTTACAGGTGGCAATGGCACACCCAGTTCCCCCAGCCATGCCGAGAGCTGCTCGGAAGAACTGGCATAAACCACCCGACCAAGGCCAACCCAGGCGTGAGCCGCAGCACACATCGGGCAATGCTCACCAGAAGTATAGACCACCGCTTCAGCGCGCGCCGCCGGTGTCATATTGGCGGCGGCCCAGCGGGCGATGGAGAATTCCGGATGCTGGGTATTGTCGCCGCCCGAAATATGATTGTGGTCTTCAAACAGTGGCTGGCCATCGCCCGACACCAGCACCGAACCGAAGGGCTCGTCGCCGCTGTTCAGTGCCATCTCTGCCAGTTCCACAGCCCGTGCCAGGTGACGTCGATCTGCATCAGTGATCATTGGATATTCCTGATTGAAACGGAGTTTGAGACCGGTCCGGTATTTCAGACCGGCCAGTAGTACCCGGTGGCCAGACAGATCTGACCACCCTTGTCAGCTCTGGTTTCAGGTCGGTACCCGGCCCTGAACGCCCTCGACCAGCCACGTCATGCTGTTGATGTCGCCATCAGACAGTTCGGTACCTGGCGCCACCCGCTCCTTGCCAGACTGATCCCTGATCGGTCCGGCAAAGGGTTTCAGCTCACCGGCGATAATGGCCGCCTCGGCCGCATCCAGCTCGGTGTTAACGGACGCCGGCAGCGCCGGGCTCCGCGTTGCCATGCGGATAAATCCGCCATCGCCAATACCACGCCACCGGCCTACGGGCTCCCAGTTTCCATCCAGAACGGCCTGTGTCGCCTCGATATGGGCCGGGCTCCAGTCAAGCTCAAAGGAGGCCAGCTGGGTCTCCTGCACAAACTCCGAAAAATCGCCGGTGTTGCCGATGGACCAGACACCTGCGGAGCGGGCGGCTTCACTCTGAACGGGCGTATTGGGGCTTCCGGATATGACATCCGCGCCCTGACTGACCAGCGTACTGACCGCATCCCGCTCCTTCGCAGGGTCTACCCAGGCGTTGACCCAGACCAGCTTGAGTACAACGTCCGGATTAACGCTCTGAGCCCCCAGAAGAAACGCATTCAGACTGTAGATAACCTGGGGAACCGGAAACGCGCCAACCCAGCCAAGCACGCCAGATTTGGTCATTCTGCCAGCCGCAATGCCGGTCAGATAGGCGCCTTCATAATGTCTCGCCTCGAAGACACCCAGATTTCGCCCGGCTTCGATGCCGGCACAGCATTCGAAGTGGGACTGAGGCAGCTGAGGGGCCAGCTTCCTGAGCGAGGCGTACTGGGAAAAAGTGGTTCCGAACAGGAGCTTGTGCCCCTGGACCGCAAGCTGCCGGAACTGACGCTCGACCGACTGGATATCGGCGACGTTTTCCAGCACGGTCACCTCTACCTGATTGGGGTATTTAGCCTGCAGTGCACGCCAGGCTTCCGCCTGATAATACTCCCAGCCGGTGTTGGAAATGGCGCCCATGTGTATGACGCCGACTTTCAGAGTTTCCTGGGCCCGGACAACGGGGAAGCCCATGCCGCTCCAGAGTGAGGCTGCTGCAATGCCGCCAAGCAGGCGACGACGGGTATGATCGGTCATGGTAACTGTACTCCTGGGGTTGGTAAGGTCTGATTTATCCTTTGATATCGAGCGATTTCCCGAGCGAGGCCGGGACACTGAGTCGCATGGTCGAGTCCTTGCGCGAGATAAGCACCAGCACAATCACCGTCGCAAGGTACGGCGTGGCTGACAGAAACTCTGTGGGAATACCCAGGTCCATGACCTGCCCCAGAAGCTCGGCGATGGTCATGCCACCAAACAGGTAGGCACCCACCAGGCAGCGGCCTGGCCGCCAGGTTGCGAAGATGACCAGCGCAACAGCGATCCAGCCTCGGCCGGCGATAATGCCCTCGGTCCAGATCGAGGTGTAGACAACGGATATAAAGACACCGGCAATGCCGGCCATCACCCCACCAAAGCCCGTGGCCAGGTACTGGATACGCATCACCGGGTAACCGATGGCGTCCGCTGAAGTGGTGGATTCGCCCACCGCACGCAACACCAGGCCGGCGCGGGTGCGGGTTGTGAAAAACCACAGCCCCGCGAAGAGTAGCCAGGAAAGCCAGATAAGCGGGTGAACAGCACTGAACAGGGGGCCAACCAGGGGAACATTGGTCAGGCCGCCGCTAAGCTGGGCTTCGGTGAGACTCAGGGACTGCCCGACCAGTGGCTTGCCCACATACGCGCCCAGGCTGATGCCGAAAATGGTGAGCGCGAGTCCGGCGGCAACGTGGTTAACCCGCAGGCTGATGGCCAGAACTCCGAACGCCAGCGCCAGCACACCGCCACTCAGGCCGGCAGCGAGTACTCCCAGCCAGAGGTTACCGGTTACATAAACAGCTGCGAACCCGGCGATGGCGCCGATAACCATCATCCCTTCGACCCCCAGATTGAGGATGCCGGAGCGCTCGGTGATAAGTTCGCCCAGCGCGGCGTAAAGCAGAGGCGTGCCGGCAACCACCGCCGCCAGCATGAGTGCAAGTAATTCAGTCATGCGACAGAACTCCCGGAAGTCAGTTCTCTTGAGCGCCGAAGCCGATAGTTGACCAGAACTTCGGTGCTGAGCAGGAAGAACAGCAGCGTGGCCTGAATCACGCCGGCGATGGAGGGTGGCAGGCCGAGGATCATCTGGGCGGCGTCGCCACTGAGGTACAGCAGCGCCATCAGCAGGCCGGCAAAAAGAATTCCGACGGGATGCAGGCGCCCGAGGAAAGCCACAATAATGGCAGCGTAGCCATAGCCCGGAGTAACCGATGGGTAGATCTGTCCCAGCGGCCCGGCTACTTCGGCAACGCCGGCGATACCCGCCGCAGCGCCACCGCACAGCATACCTACAAGAATCGCCCGGTCAGCCCGGAAGCCGGCGTACTGGGCCGCATTCTGGGAAACCCCGCGCGCCTGCAGCTGAAAGCCCAGGAAGCTGCGCTTCAGCAGCAACCAGGCCAGCACCACTGCCAACGGCGCAAACAGAATGCTCGCATTGGCCCGGGTGCCCTCGATCAACAACGGAAACAGCGCGTCGTCCCCCAGAGGTTTCGATTGCGGGAAATTGAAACCGGCTGGATCACGCCAGATTCCGTGCACCAGAAAAATCAGAGCAAAGTGGGCCACATAATTGAGCATCAGGCTGGTCAGAATTTCGTTGGCACGGAAATGAATGCGCAGCAATGCCGGAATGCTTGCCCAAACGCTGCCACCCAACAAACCCAGCAGAACCATGCCGGGCAATACCAACCAGCTACCCGAGTCACCGTAAGCCAGGGCAAGACCGCCGGAAAAGATCACGCCCATGATGATCTGACCCTCGGCACCAATGTTCCAGACGTTGGCCCGGAAACCGATAGCCAGTCCCACAGCAATAAGAATCAGCGGAGCCGCCTTGATCAGCAGCTCGCCAAAACCGTACATGCTGGACACTGGTTCGGTAATGAAGATGATCAGCGACGCCACTGGGGCCAGACCGGACAGTGCAAAGATAGCCATGGCCACCAGGCAGCTCAGCGCGATTGCCACCAACGGTGATAGCCAGAACACCCTGCGTGAGGGCGTAGCCCGAGCCTCAAACCGAAACTGCATCGGGTGCCTCCTCCTGTTTCCTGGCCGGCACAGGCTGACCTGCCATCGCCAGACCGACCGCGTCGCGATCAAAACCCGCCCGCTCTACCGGCTCGGTGAGGGTCCCGGACGCCATCACCACCAGCCGATCCGAGAGCTGAAACAACTCATCCAGCTCCTCCGAGATCACAATCACAGCGCAACCTGCGGCACTGAGATCCAGCAGCACCTGATGGATGGCGGCAGCGGCACCGACATCCACGCCCCAGGTGGGCTGCGAGACAATCAATACCTTCGGTTGTTGCAAGACTTCCCGGCCGATCAGAAACTTCTGCAGGTTGCCTCCCGACAGGCTGGCGGCCTTGGCGTTTACCCCGGGTGCCACCACGTTGAACTGACGGATGCAGTCTTCAGTACTGGCGGCAAGGTGGCGGAAACGGATAAAGCCATAGCGGACATGCTCAGCACCGTTGTTGGTCAGCAGAAGATTCCAGGTCAACGGCATGGTCCCGACGGCGCCCCGGCCCATGCGGTCGTCAGGAAGAGCGCACAGCCCGAGACGACGGCGTTGAAGCGGCGACAGATCCGTAAGTTCCTCGCCATCCAGCAGCAGGCGACCTGACGTCAGCTTTGCTATCTCGCCAGACAGCACCGAAAACAATTCCTGTTGACCATTGCCGGCGATGCCTGCGATACTCAGGATTTCGCCTTCCCTGACCGAAAAGCTGACGTTGTTCAGAGG
>NZ_CAXBDN010000181.1:0-9021 GCF_963974375.1 uncultured Marinobacter sp. | reverse complement strand
ACCCATAAGGCGCTGGCTTCAACAAAAACCGTCAACGTATTTTAGGACGGGTCAGAAAGCAAAAACGGGCAACGGGGCAAACGTCCGATGCAGCTATTTGTTATGCGGCTCCGCGCATGACCCTCGCATATAGAGATTCCCTCTCGGTCAACGACTATTTTTGTGGGTCTGTCACGGTATAGAGCACAATGCGTCTGAAGGGAACCTTGCTCGCCCTTACGATATATTCCGCGCCATTCTTTTCAACGACATACTTCAAATTCGCGATGTTGTAGCTGACGCCTTTGATCTCGACTGCGCCAGCTTCTCTACGAACAACGAAACCACCAGTTTCCTTGGCAAGCTTCTCCAAAATGGCGGTCATGGCCTGCGTTTCAAACTGTTGCGCTTCTTCCAGGATTCCTCGCCATGTAATACTCGGAAGACCCCCTTTCTCGCGTTCAATATTCACGAGTTGCAACTTCTTCCGTGAAAGATAATAGATGATTCCCGAGCTAGAGAGGACCAAAACTGCGGACCCGACCACAGCCCAACTAACAAACGTCAGCCCTAAAAACGTCGCCGGCGCGAGCCCCAGGCTTTGCGCCACCCCAGAGAGTCCGACGGCAGTCAGCCCGCTGCCTATAGCAGTGCCTGCAGATGAAAGGGCGCCTCCAAGTGCAGCGGACACACCTGCGGCAGACGTTATACCGATTCCCGACAGCAAACCTGCATTACCAGCAACGAATGCTCCGATCCAAGTAGACGACAGTGTTCCTGCGACATAGCCGCCCGCGGCTGTTGATGCGATCCACCCACCAGACGAGTGGAGAAGTGGTACAGCAATAATTGGCAACATAGTTACTCCTACATTCGCGCCTTGACTATTATTCGTTTCCTGCGAGCCCGAACCCAACGTCGCAGTTGGGATTCCAGACCACAATGTCAGCCCCATCAAGCCGCATAACGCCCGGCTCACGTGCCGGTTTGGAGCCGCGAAGCGGCGGAAAATCAGTCGCTGTGCCTGCACTTGATAATGATTGAGCCTTCTCCCCAGCCCAGCGGTTGCCCGCTAAGCTGGAAGGCGACCAAGCACTACAAGGGAGAATACTCAATGAACTTTTACCATAGCACCCACCGCCATTATTATGGAATCGACCTGCACGCCCGCAGCCTGTGCGTCTGCATCATCGACCAGCAGGGCGAAGTGCTGTTGCACAAGGAAATCAAAGCCCGGCCGGAACTGTTACTGGCCACGCTCGAACCCTTTCGCGATGATCTCGTCGTGGGGGTCGAGTGCATGCACTGCTGGTACTGGATCTCCGATCTGTGTGAAGAGCACGGCATCCACTTTATCCTGGGTCACGCGCTTTATATGAAGGCCATCCACGGCGGTAAAATCAAGAATGATCGCATCGATTCCTTCAAGATTGCGATGCTCATGCGCGGTGGTAATTTCCCATTGGCCTATGTCTATCCTAAAGAGATGCGGGCCACCCGCAATCTGTTGCGCCGTCGCACCCGCATTGTCCGGCATGGGGCCATGCTCAAGGCCCACGCAGTGAACACTCTGGGCCAGTACAAACTGCCGCCCAGCAAAGCCAACCTCAACAACCCCGGCGGCCGGTCACAACTTACCGCTGCTTTTACCGATCCAGACGGTCAACGCAACATCGACCTGGATCTGGCGATCGTCGACTGTTATCAGCACGAACTCAAAAAGCTTGAATGGCATCTGGAGCAGCAGGCCAAACAACACGACGCGGCGTCACTCAACGTGCTGAAGACCATTCCTGGAGTCGGTCGCATTCTGGCCCTGACCATTCTCTATGAGGTCGGCAATATTCAACGCTTCGAATCTGTTCAGAAATTCGCGTCCTACGCTCGCCTGGTGAAGTGCAAAGCCGAATCCGCCGGCAAGGTTTACGGCACTCAGGGCAACAAGATCGGTAATGCCCATCTCAAGTGGGCGTTCTCGGAAGCAGCCGTGCTGTTTATCCGTAATAACGACAAGGCCAAGCGCTACGTCGAAAAACTCCAGAGGCGAATAATCAAACCCAAAGCCCTGTCGGCCCTGGCCCACAAGCTGGGGCGCGCGGTGTACTTCATGCTCAAAGACAAAAGGGTGTTCGATGAACAACGGTTCCTGAAAGGTTAGTCACGCCACGGGTTGAGCATGAGGTCTAACTGGACCAGAAAGGATGACACCGAAGACTGCGAGTCCGCTGACTGGTACCCGATACCGAAGCGGTTTTCTGTCACCGACGTTGAAGCCAGAGCGACTTGATTAGCCAGCCCGTGGGCGTGCCTTAATACCATGAGCCAGTGCGCTTACACCGGTCCTGAGCCTGACACTAACTGGAGCCATGCAGCCCGACGCTTGAATAGCGCCAGTAACCGGTTAACCGATGAATGTCTGGTGCCCCTGACCCCCCCGATGGAACGACCGGTCAGGCTGTGGCCTAAAGCCACGTAAGAGAGCCCCTATATGTGTTTGCTGTAAGTGCCTGACAGCTCCGCGAGACTGACGAAGCAGGCGTCCTCGCTCATGTGTTTAGGTTGGCCGCTGGCGCGGCCAAAAAAAATCACTATTGCCTATTGAATCCGAGAAGGCTCATATGTGTTATGCCCTGTGCCCGATTTCGGATACAACATTCCACGGACGAATATTCTTCAGCTGATCCTCTAGGGCATCTTCCGCAATCTCTGTGTCGTAGGCTGCCTGAGCTCGCAACCAGTAGCCATTGGACAAACCAAAGAAACGACAAAGTCGCAGGTCCGTGTCTGCGGTTATCGAACGCTTTCCTGCAATAATCTGGCCGATCCTCTGAGCAGGCACCCCAATCTCTTTAGCCAAGCGGTATTGAGAAATACCCATCGGCTCAAGGAACTCTTCCTTCAGTAACTCGCCTGGCGTTACAGCTTCAATGTTGCGCATGAGTTACCTCCTAATGGTAATCAACAATTTCGACATCTTCCGCACCAGCCTTGGTCCAGCGGAAGCAAACCCGGAACTGCCTGTTGATTCGAATGCTGTGCTGACCTTGGCGGTCACCATGCAATGGCTCCAACATATTTCCGGGCGGTACTTTAAGATCATCTAACTGGCTTGCGACCTGGAGTTGCCGAATTTTCCTCAAAGCAACTCGCTCAAAATTGACGAAGCATCTGACGCGGCGTCCGCTCGCCAGCTTCTCGGTATCCTTACACTTGAATGATATGATCATAGAGAGATGATGACGCAGAGCGTTACTAACGTCAAGCGTTAGTATGTGGGAAAGTAGGCAGGGAAAGGGGCATAACGCCAGCAATAAACGGCGCCCTGACAAGGGCGTCCGGTGGAGTCCGAAGGCCGGAACGAAGTTGATTGCCTTGTTATGGTTTTACTTGGGCAGCTGTTTCCACGGATAGCTCTCCTTACCGTCTGGCCCAGACTTCCAGTCTTTATACCGCGAGGACATGCACCGCCCGCAAGGTCTATATCCAGCCTGAATGGCATTCTCCTCGTCCGCAAAGAAAACACGATGTTCGGCATAGCCTTTTGACAGCGCACCATTGGCTGCGGAGCAATCTAAGCGGCCATAGATTTTCGCTTTGGCATTGCCGCCCAGAGTGCCAGGCGTTTTGCTGATGACTGTAGTTCCGTCTGCTGCTAACAACTTGTACGTTTTCACAGATACTCCCCTACCCATAACACCTGAGTTCAGCGGCGTTTGACGCGAAGACCGTTTTTGTCGCAGCAAAAATGGGTGGCGGACCAAACGTCCGCTGCAACGATTTGTTAGGCCCACACCCTCCTGCCTCCAAACCATTCACAGCGAACGCCCAACCGTGGACAAGACGTCAACAATGTCGAAAAGCCGACCGGCGTACTTCTCCCTCAACTCAAAGTCTGCGCCCGCCTCACCGCTTAAGTCGTCTCCAACTGCACCCACCAGTTTTCGCAACCGTTTCTGATGGATTCCAAGCTTTGCTTGTAGTGGGTCGGTAAGAATTCCGATGAACGTTGAAACGAGTGCGAGCACAACGGCAACTACGGCGGTTACGGCCAAGAATAGCCTAGCCGACGCGGCAACCGGAAAGACTGCATAGTAGTAAGAGCCTGCAGAAGAGCCTAGCCAGAAATTGGATGCTGCTGCGGAATTCGCCACCATTGCCGAAACCGCAGTCCCCGCACTTAGCGCGCCAAAAGACGCCTGGCCAAGAGCGACCTTACTCGTGACTAGCAACGTCGCGTTACTAGCCAAGTCCGCTGACGCTGTACGGGTTGCGCCGTACTCGGCCAGCTTGGCGTCGAGCTTTTCTCTGAACTCGGGCGATTTGGCAGGCACGGAAAATGCCTCAAGCACCTCGTTTAGCAACGACCGCAATTCTGAATCTTTAAGAATCTCGGTCATCAATGCATCCTTATCGCTTACTTTCTGACCTTGCTGATACGGTAGTTCGAGGAGCTCGGTGACGATTAGCCAACTGATCTGCCGATCCATATCAGTTTCCAACCCCGGTGGGATCTTCTTGATCCAGTTCTGTAGTTTTTTCAGCCTGACCAGTCCGGCCACAAAACCAAGCAGGGCCAGAAAAATGTTCACAACCGACCAGACTATGTTGACCGGCACCCGAACCACGTCCCAGCCAATTGCGTGGCGGTGAATCTTTAGCGCCCCGCGAAATGAATAGTGGTGGCGAACGAACCCATCAATTCGATGCTCACGTTCACGAACGTAGCGTTCGGCCCCAGTGGTAATTGCTTTGCCGATGACTGCAAGCACCTCACCT
Organism: uncultured Marinobacter sp.; assembly: GCF_963974375.1. Taxonomy (GTDB): domain Bacteria; phylum Pseudomonadota; class Gammaproteobacteria; order Pseudomonadales; family Oleiphilaceae; genus Marinobacter. The sequence continues at coordinate 4,266 of NZ_CAXBDN010000181.1, read as the reverse complement.
TCATCGAGCTTCTTCTGTAAGCCTCCCAATCTACCCCCCGTTTCTTATGCGCCTAACAGCAATTGGACAGCGCGCTTCGCGATTGCGTAAATTTGACCGCTGCATGATTACATGCGTGTTGGCCCACAGCCCGCTGCCCAAAATTCGGTAAAACAGAAGCTTAGACCACCGTTACCTGACTTTCTATGTAATCATTTGACATCCATGATTTGCTCTCTAAATAATACTGTACTAATATACAGTATTTGGCAAGGAGTCGTTCCCATGCAAGGAAAGCCGTCCCGCCTGCGCGATCAGGTTCGCACTGTCATTCGTGTGAATCATTACAGCATCCGGACTGAAAAAACCTATTGGTACTGGATACGGTATTTCATTCGTTTTCACCAGATGAGACACCCCCGAGACATGGGACCACCGGAGGTCAACGCGTTTCTGACCTGGCTTGCGGTGCATCGCAATGTTGCAGCGGCTACCCCAGGCGCAGGTATTAAACTCGCTCGTTTTTCTGTACCGCAAGCTTCTGGACAAACCGCTCGGCGGGATTGGTGACGTTGTTCGCTCAGAAAAGCCCCGCAAATTGCCGACGATCTTTACTCTTGAGGAGGCCATGCGGATCTGCGCACCACTCAAATTTATACCCATGTTCTGGGGCAGGGTTTTGCGGGGGTGCGCAGTCCGCTGGGTTAAAGCTCAGTAAACGTCTACCACTCCAGCTGCGCACCGGTCTGATACTCAATCACCCGCGTCTCGAAGAAGTTCTTTTCCTTGCGCATGGTGGCCTGTTCGTCCAGCCAGGGGGAGACGTTTCTGGCGCTGGGGAAAGGTTCTTCCAGCCCTACGGTTCTGGCGCGGCGGTTGGCCACAAAGCGGAACTGTTCGCTGTGGTATTCGGCGGAGTAGCCCAGTATGGGGTCCCGCAGAATGTAGTTGGCGTAGGCGATTTCGGCGGCTTCGGATTCTTCCCACATGTCCCGCACGGCTTTCGGGTCCAGGGTGATGTTTTCTTCTTCCAGGATCTGGTTCACCACTTTCAGGCCGAAGGAGAAGTGCATGGCCTCGTCCCGCAGGATGTACTGGAACTGCTCTCCGGTACCGCGCATCAGACCCCGGCGCTGCAGGGCGAAAATGGGGCTGAAGCCATTGTAGAACCAGCAGCCCTCGAACACCGCCGCAAAAAACAAATAAGACATGATGAATTCCTGCAGATCGTCCGGATTGCGCAGGTTCATGCCGGGGCGCATGGCGGCGTCGAGCCGACGATTGGCCACCTGTATTTTCTGGTTGATTTGCGGCACTACCCGGTAGCGGTTGTAGATTTCGCTCTGGTCCAGATTCAGGGTTTCGATGCAGTGCTGGTAGGTCCATGTATGCAGGGCTTCTTCGTACACCTGGCGGGCCTGGTAGATCTGCAGTTCCGGGGCACTCATCTTCTCCATTACCGCCAGGCCAATGTTGCGCATGGCCAGGATGTCGGACGTGGTCAGGTAGGCCAGTACGTTTTCATAGACGTGCTTTTCCGCCGGGTTCAGGCGGTGGTGATAATCGTGGACGTCCTGGGCCATGTTGACGTCCAGCGGAGTCCAGTGGTTCTTGTTGGCATTCATGAAGTACTCCCAGGCCCAGGGGTACTTGAATGGCGCTAACTGGTTAATGTCAGTCTCACCATTAATGACGCGCTTGTCCTGAACATTCACTGGCGCGGGACCGGTGGTGGTTTTGGGTGATTCTGTTTTAGGCTCGTCGTCCCAGTTCAGCATTTTGGTTTTCCTTCAATCTGGTGGCTAGCAGACTCTGCAGGCAGGGACCGGGGCGGGTACTTCTTCCGCTGCAATTCACGGCCCATCCTTGGGCCGACCTTGCACCGCGCCATCCCTGGCGCTGCTACAGAAGTACCCGCCCCGATCCCTATCCGGCTATTGGTGGTTGCGTCTCTACTGACACGCCTCACAGTCGGGTTCGTCGATGGAACACACCTGCGGCTGGGGTGCGGCTACGGGCGCAGATTTTTCAGCGCCCGTCGCACCAAGAGATCGCAGGTAATAGGTGGTTTTCAGTCCCCGTTCCCAGGCCAGTTGGTAGAGGGCGTCCAGTTTCTTGCCGCTGGGTTCGGCCATGTAGAGGTTCAGGCTCTGGGCCTGATCGATCCACTTCTGGCGGCGGGCGGCGGCTTCTACCAGCCATTGCGGGTCGATCTCGAAGGCGGTGGCGTAGCGGGCCTTGAGTTCAGTGGGTATGCGGTCGATCTGCTGCACGCTGCCGTCGAAGTATTTCAGGTCGTTGACCATGACGTTGTCCCACAGGCCGGCAGCTTTCAGGTCTCTGACCAGGGCCGGATTCACCACGGTGAATTCCCCGGACAGGTTCGATTTGACGAACAGGTTCTGGTACGCCGGCTCGATGGACTGGGATACCCCCACAATATTGGAGATGGTGGCGGTGGGCGCGATAGCCATGACGTTGCTGTTGCGGATGCCGTGGGCCGCCAGCAGTTGCCGCACCGGAGCCCAGTCCAGCCGGGCGCGGGTGTCCAGGGTCAGGTCGCCGTCCCTTCTCGCTTCCTGCAGCAGGTGGATGGAATCAATAGGCAGAACGCCCTGCTGCCACAGGGAGCCATCGTAGCTCTCGTACACACCCCGCTCGGCCGCCAGCCGCACGGAAGCGGTGATGGCGAAGTAGCTGATCTGTTCCATGGTCAGGTCGGCAAAGTCCACGGCTTCCGGGCTGGCGTAGGACAGGCCCAGCTTGTAGAGAGCATCCTGAAAGCCCATCAGGCCCAGACCCACCGGGCGGTGCTTGAGGTTGGAGTTGCGGGCCTGGGGTACGGCGTAGAAGTTGATGTCGATAACGTTGTCCAGCATCCGCACCGCGATGTTCACGGTGCGTTCCAGCTGCTGTACATCCAGCTCGCCGTCCCTTACGTGCGCCGCCAGGTTTATGGAGCCCAGGTTGCACACGGCGATTTCCTCGGCGCTGGTGTTCAGGGTGATTTCCGTACACAGGTTGGAGCTGTGTACCACGCCGCGATGCTGCTGGGGTGAGCGCAGGTTGCAGGGGTCCTTGAAGGTGATCCAGGGATGACCGGTTTCAAACAGTACGGTCAACATTTTGCGCCACAGCTGTTTGGCGGGGATTTTCCTGAACAGGGTGATCTCGCCTTTCGCCGCCAGGGCTTCGTAGTGCTGGTAGCGCTCGTGGAAGGCGTTACCGTAGAGGTCGTGCAGATCCGGTACGTCGCTGGGGGAGAACAGAGTCCAGTCCTGGTCGGCCCGCATCCGCTCCATCAGCAGGTCCGGTACCCAGTTGGCGGTGTTCATGTCGTGGGTGCGGCGGCGCTCGTCGCCGGTGTTCTTGCGCAGCTCCAGGAATTCTTCAATGTCCAGGTGCCAGCTTTCCAGGTAGGCGCACACCGCGCCCTTGCGCTTGCCCCCCTGGTTGACAGCTACTGCGGTGTCGTTCACCACTTTCAGGAACGGTACTACGCCCTGGCTTTCGCCATTGGTGCCCTTGATGCGGGAACCCAGGGCCCGCACCGGCGTCCAGTCGTTGCCCAGTCCGCCGGCCCATTTGGACAGCAGGGCGTTATCCTTGATGGCGCCGTAAATACCTTCCAGATCGTCCTGCACGGTGGTCAGGTAGCAGGAAGAGAGCTGGGAATGCCGGGTGCCACTGTTAAACAGGGTAGGAGTGCTGGCCATGTAATCGAAGGAGGACAACAGCTCATAGAATTCGATGGCGCGGGCGTTGGGGTCGTCCTCCCTCAGGGCCAGGCCCATGGCGACACGCATGAAGAAGACCTGGGGCAGTTCCAGGCGGGCCTTGTTCCAGTGCAGGAAGTAACGGTCGTAGAGGGTTTGCAGACCCAGGAAGCCAAACTTCTGATCCTGTTCCGGCTTCAGGGCGGCGCCGAGTCGTTCCAGGTCAAAGGCAGCCAGGGCCTCGTCCAGCAGCTCGTAGCGGATGCCCGCTTCAATAAAGGCACTCAGGGCCTTGGGGTACAGCTCCGCCAGCGGCAGATGCACGGGCAAATCGAGGGCGAGGGCGTTTTCCAGGCGTAGCTGTTCCAGCAGCAGGCGGGCGGTCACCGCGCTGTAGTCCGGTTCCCGCTCGATACGGCCGCGGGCGGTCATGATCAGGGCCGAGAGCACTTCGGTTTCGTCGATACCGTCGTACAGGTTACGCAGCGCGTTCTCGACGAGGTTCTCCTCATCAATGCCATCCAGCCCGGCGCTGGCCTGCTCCACCTGATATTTCATCAGGCCCAGATCG
>NZ_CAXBDN010000180.1:0-9028 GCF_963974375.1 uncultured Marinobacter sp. | reverse complement strand
CTTTTGAAAAGATTACTCAGTCGTGGGCAGTTACACAATTTGGTTTACAGGCTCCCGGGCGACGGAATATAAAATGACTGTTGCAATAAAAATAAACATTTCAATAATCTTTTGTGGCTCTTGCCCTTTCTTCCCGGTCAACCGCACCAAGTCAGGGGTAATTAACTCTGAAGGCATGGATGCTGCTTGACCTCCTTCGGTGTGGACATGTCAAACCTTGCTAACAAAGTGAGCGACTTCCTGAGGGTGCTGCTACCGGTCACGCTCGCGGATCCATCATCTCCACTCGCTCAGGAAACATACCGTTTCGGGACGGCTTTCCGGGCAGCCGTTATCTTCGCTACCGTGTTTCACTTGGGAATGGTAATACTGTTTGCGGGCCTCGGCCTGACGACACTGGCCTGGTTTAATATCGGGAGTGTCACTGCCTGGTTGGTTGCAGGGATCCTGCTCCGGAAACAACGGCTGCTATTGAGTCAACTGATGGGCTCATTAGAGGTGACAGCCCACGCCTACATGAGTGTTTTGACGATCGGCTGGAATAGCGGATTCCACTATTACATCCTGATCCTCATTCCGGTCACATTATTCAGTCCTCAAGTGACAGGCCCGATCAAACTCGCAAGCTGCTTGGCCATTGCTTTTATCTACGTAGCCCTTTTCGGATTATCAATACCAGTCGTTCCGGGCCTTGATGATGTCTCACATTACTTTCTCTACGCCAACAGCCTCTCCTTCATCCTTGTTCTTGGCATGCTTTCCTACTACTACAGTTGGGCCGCCAAAGATTCCAGCGACAAGGTAGCCCTGCTACACAATCAGTTGGAAACTCTGGCTAGTATTGATCCATTGACAAACCTCCTGAATCGTCGAGAAATGCAACACCGCCTAAACGCTGCTGTCGAACTGAGTAAGCGTACGGCAAGGCCGACCGCGCTTCTTTTGATGGATATCGATTACTTCAAGCAATTCAATGATAACCATGGGCACGACTGCGGCGATCAGGTCCTCAAGACTCTCTCCGAGTTATTGCGTGACCAGTTGCGAGCGAATGACGTCGCGGCCCGCTGGGGCGGAGAGGAATTCCTGTTGCTGCTCGCAGATACGGATAGTGAAGGTGCAGCAACCGTGGCAGAAAGAATTCTGGCCCGGATCAACGCCTATGACTTCGAATACGCCGGGCAGCATATGAAGATAACGATTACGGTAGGCGTAGCCATGTATCAGTCGGAGGAGGCAATAAAGCAGACGATAGACCGTGCAGACGCTGCTCTATTGGAAGGCAAGCGGTCTGGCCGCAATCGAGTTGTCAGAAGCACACCCTGATTCCGGGGCACTGAACAGACGCACAGACTCCCGCCCGGCTCCGTCGATGAACGACATAGCCGGACGGGAAACTGGCCTTTTTAACCCAGCAAGGCGTTCAGGAAGATACGCGGGACCTTCAGCCACGAGGGTCGATACTGAAAGCGTGTCAGCAACCTGCCAATTTTGTGTTGTTTGCGATTGGTAACGAACCAGGGCGGTCTTGGTAACAGACTGAATCCGGATCCCAGCAGACTTCTGGGAAAGGGTCGAAAAGGAGCCCTGATAACACAACGTTCAACCTTGTCGAACATGTAAGTATTGTGGACGAAGCCAATACCGCTCTGAACGTCGTCCAGAGTATGTCCGGGGAAGGCACCCCATGGGCATTGCGGCATCAGAAACCCGAGCCCGGTCCAGGCGTTGATAGCAATCGTGCCGTAACGCAGTTCCGCGATGATGTCTTCGAAGGTTTCCTCGCCAATTTCCTCAATGGTGTCAGGGTGGATCAGAATGTTGGCGCCCAGGGTCCCATACAGCTCATCGTTGGCAAATGCCACAGCCTGTCTCAGGAATTGCTCCGCGTTGGCTGCCGCAAGCCGGCGTGTACTCATGGCCGGCGCAAACACTTCTGTAGTTTTGAACCATGCACTGGCGTCGTCGACATCATCCAGAGGGGTTACCACGCAGGCGTCTGCACCCGGTCGCTTGAAACTGAGAACATTGTCCCCCTTCGCCGAAAATTCCTCCATGCGCCCAGCTGCGCCGGGGTAATAAAGTGATCGCCCCGGGACCTGCGCCATCACTTTTTCCACTCGGGTCATCAGGTTATTGGTCAGTGCCCAGTTGTCAGGCAGGATCAGCATTTGGCAGGCGACGCAGTTGAATCCGGAATTGTGCAGTTTCTGAGTTGCAATATGTTCCGCCTGGAAATCGAGATCTGCCGTAGTCCAGGGGCCTGGAACAACGATCGTAGGGCAGACCGCTCCCAGTTCTGACGTTATACGACGGCTATTTTTCGGGGTCCCAGCTGCCTTGTTGGCGGCTTGCTCGCCCTTCATACCCCATATGATGGCATCGTGAGACAGCGCTGATCCGGTAATATGGATCTCTTCGATGGTGGGGTGGTTGCACAGATACCTGCCGACACCCACGCCTCCCCGAACCATCCGCAAAGCGCCACACTCGATTAGAGGCTTGAAGGCCTCTTTCAGGTAGACATCAAGATACTCATTGACTGGATTCATTTTCAGAAGCACCACCTGATTTTCGGTGAACAACTTCTGAAAACAGTCAAGTGGAGGAATCGCAGCAATATTACCGGCTCCCAGTACCAGGCATACTCGCCCTGGGCGCTTATCAAGCGGTACATCGTGGGCAGAGGCCGTATTACTCGCGAGATTACTCTCGGTTACGCCCTTCTGCATCCAGACCTCGGCATTAACGCCAGAGAGCAACAATTTGTCCCAGATTGAGTGTGGCAAAATTTTGGCTACAACCTGCCCTGTCGTTGATCTTCTCAGCGGGATGTTACGCAGAAAGGTCTTGCCGTTGAGACCGGATAATGTGTCGATTAAAAGGTTACAGGCGGTCATAAGGGCGAAAGGACCCGACATCCATTCTTCACCTTCCAGGGGCGAGCCCTTCGGAATCTGTTTCTGCCTGGCAGCCTCTTTGGCCCAGGCAGACGCGACGGAGTTCAGGCGATCACGAATTTCCTCGAGGATTTCAACTTTATCCGCCGGTGGCATGCGAGCCCAGTTCCGAGCAGAGGCTTCAAGTTCTGCCACGGCCTGATCAATAGGTCCAAACCGTATTTCTGAATGTGGTTTTTCGACAGCTGCAGTCATGATTATTGTCCTTATTGTGAGCACAGAGGGCCGGAGAGGAGGGATTCCAGCGACTTCGCCCCAGTTGCACAGCGGGGTGTAATAACACTAGTTCAATACAATACACTTGTACATTACACCTGTTTTTCTCGTCAAAATATGAGACTCACACCCCGGCATGTGGTCCGTTCGCAACGCTTGGGCGGGGAGATTACAACGCCATGCGCGGCCATTGGGGAATTACGGCGCGGGTGATTGAGGGGGGAGAGTTAGTACTTGGTGATGGTGTTCGGGCTTGTTTATGAACTGTTGAAAGCCGGGAACTCTTTGTTTAGTGGCCCAACCGCGTCAGATGAACAAGAATTCTGCCCGGTTTCCAGCATCACATAATTTCGCACAGTAGTGCATGGCTCTGCCTCGGATTGCCTGTCCTGGCAAGTCTCTCTACATGAAAAAGAACGTCAAATCTCACCGGGGTCTATTACATCGAGCTCCAGGGATTGGTACTGTCTCGCCAGCTTATCCATTCTTGCACCAGCCTCACTGTTCAGAGGACTGCGGGCTGAACAAAAACGGGGAATAACCATGTCAAGTAACGGGGTGACCATCAATCTGGTCAAGGAAGGCAGCGCCGCCGAGCAGGCTGGACTGCAGAATGGTGACGTAATCACGAGCTACAACGGCACCCCTGTAAGGACCGCAAACCACCTTGACAACGCCATCAAGGCGGGCAAGGGTAAAACTGAGGCCCTTGTTCACTATCAGCGCGGCGAGGGCGACGTGGAGCAAGTCAAGGTATCAAGCGGGCCATTGGGAATTCAGTCGGAAGGCGTAAAACCCCAAAGCTCAGCACCTTCTGCCAGAACCACCTCCGACGAACCCTCCTCGTTCTGGACGAAGCTGATCATGTTCGTAGCAACCATGATCCTGCTGCTCAATATTGTGGGGGCCGTTATTTCGTTGATGATCAACACTCAACTGATGACCCTGATTGCCGCCGCCGAGTCGGTACTGTTCGGCCTGTTCTACTATGGCGTGGCCTGGGTGCTCGTGAGTATCTGGGAAAATTCCACGGCAATCCGCCAGCAGTTGATCAAGTAACACTCCATACCCGTCTACGGAGCAACACGGACGTTCTGTCCCCGGCGTCAAGGATCAGGCCCGAGACTTCCAGGGTTTCGGGACGCATTTTGCTCTGGGTGTCTGCGATGACGCCGATTCGCATTTTTTCAGCCTTGCCAATAAGCCTTACTGGGCTCATCCATTGGAAAGAAATGTTCGATCCGCAAATTCTGCGCGGTCACATCCAGAGGCGTGCCAATGGTTGCGATGGTAGAAAAGATTCTGAGCTGATGGTCCCCCAGGTTCAGGGTAAACGGAATCGCCGGGTAATCCAGGTGTTCCACCAGATGGTTTTTCCAGTTCTGCGGAACGCCGGGCACCGTCAAGGCCTGTTCCAGCAATCGATTTGGCTGATCCCGATAGGGGCCGGCAAGATGCTCATGATAGACCCGTTGCAACATGTGGCAGGCAATGTTCTCCCAGTCGCCCACGAAGGGTTTCATGCCCTGATCGTCCAGTAGCGACAGCAGAAAGTTTGGCCGGGCCGTAAACTGAGCGCCCAGTTCGATCATTCTTACCATCATCTCCTGCATGGCCTGATTGGCCATCACCAGATAATACTCGTGGTCGAATACCACCGCCGGGTACGGCAGGTGCCCCTGCAACAGATGCTCAAGCGCCTCCCGAATCATGGCCATGCCGGGCGCGTTCAGATCCTGGTCGGAGTAGACCTGGCTGTACCCCGCCGCCGACAACAGACGGTTGGTTCCGGCCAGGTCCGCTTGCAGCATCTGAGCTAAATGCAGAACCATACCTTTACTGGGCTTGCTGCGGCCGGTTTCCAGAAAGCTGATGTGTTTTGGTGACACCTCGCAGGCAAGGCCGAAATCCATCTGGCTCAGGCGCTTGCCCTGCCGCATTTCTCTGAACAGCGTTCCGAAGGCACTCATTGTGTTTCCTTTCAGTTAAGAGGCTCCTGAAGCCATTATCCGTACCGAAGGTAGGCTGCACCATTACCTGTGAGGTAATTGAGAACCTCACCGCCCGGGTAGAAGCTTTGGAGCGTAGTGCAAACACATTGCGAAACCCGAGTGAAGTGATGCTATGAAAAACTTTGTCCGACAATTCAGTGTTAAGCAAATCGTCCTGAGCGATGTAATCCTCTCCACGCCCCTGGCGCTGGCTCTGATTCTGGCCGCTGAACCGATTGCCCAGTGGGCGGGCGGTCCCGGCGCAACTTTCTACCTGGTGGTCGGTATTGTACTGCTGGTGTGGTGTGCGGAAATGGTCGCCATGGCCATCAACGAACGGTGGATGGAGAGATACTTCAACCTGATGATCGGTGTCGATGTTACCTGGAGCCTGCTGGCCCTGGCCCTTATGGTGTGGTTTGCGGCAAGCCTGCAGCCCCTGGGCTGGGTGCTGTTCGCCCTGAACGTGCTGGTACCTCTGGACATGGCGTGGATGAAGCGGGTTGCTGGCAGTAAGGCTTTTGAGGCGGAGTTCAGCTAATCACCGAAGTACCGGGTAGCGGCAGCTCATGCCGCTACCCGAGAGACCGGCACCGGTGTCCCCCTGCACTGCAAAGAAGCCGGATCCCTGATCTCGATGTGCAGCAATTCAGAAAAACAGCGCCGGAGAAACGCCAAACCGGTTGCAGAGGGCTTCAATATGGTTGCGTGTCAGCTTTTTGCCATCAACACCATTGAGAATCTTGCTCACGTTGCCCTTTGAACCTATCTCTGGCAGATCAGCAACCCCGAGACCATGCTGAACCATAAGGGTTCTAAGCACAGCAATACCCCGGTCTGTTCCTGCAACCGCGGCATTAAAATCGGCAAACTCTCCAGCGTGGTCCTCCCAGCGCTCAATGCTGACGGCCAGGATCTCAACTAACGTCTTATTGGCTTCATAGTCGTCCACTAACTGATCCATCAACTCCAGCGCCCGCTCATAGTCATCTGGCGTTTCTATATGAGCCAGGAAAGGCAACTCGGCCAGCGCATCTCTGATCTGATAAACGGCAGGCGATACCATAGGCCTTACTCCCGATTGCGACGGTATTTTTCAGTCAGCCGGTCATACTCGGCATGGCTGCATACATGTTTCACGTACATACGGTTGTCACGGAACTCTATGAAGGCGATCAGCCGTAAGTTGTTTCCACCAATATCGATAATCCACCATTTGTCTCTGTACTTGAAATTATCCAGGGAAGGAAACACCCGGCGGAGCTCTTCCGGCGTATAAAACTGGCCATTCCGTAGCGTAATGTAAGTACTTACCAACGCCTCTCTGTCGTTGGGAAACTTTTTGGCTGCATCGTTGAACGGCTTCCTTGAAATTACGTGCACAAGACATCCTTGTTTCTTTTTTGGAAACCATAGCACAGAGTTTCCAAAATGGAAACCTCACTAAATCCAGTCATCCTCATCGGTAGTTGGATGATTTTACCTGCACCGATTGCGCTCATCTAAAGCTGCCCGACCGTGATCGGTAGCGCTTAATTCAATTTAAAGGCCTCACACCTCATTCGCCCTGCGATAGCCCCCCTTATAATCAAAAATCCGCTCCTGCACCTGCCAGTAATGCTTCTGCTTGCGGGCAATGACAAAATCCGGCGACGGCAACAGGGCCTGAATCTCCAGTACCTCATCCACCCGGCTGAACATTTTCGGGGTCTGGCCATTTGCCAGACGACGCCCGAACAGCCGGTTAAACACGCTGCGCTGCGGAGGCTTGCTGAAATCAAAAGACTCGCTGAGTTCCTCGCCATCTTCGCCATGATAGGTGATCCTCAGCTTATTACCGTTGTTGGCGGCATGGGCAGCCAACGTGATGCCGGCGCAACGAATCACTATGGCATCCTTGAGCTTCAGCGCGTCTCTTAACTGATCATCCGGGTCGATGATGGCTTTGTGGCACTGGTGGCAGTTACGGGCAGCAATATCATTCTCACCACCGCAGTGGGGACATTCCTTGAAACGGAAACGGTAATCGCACTGCTGCGGGCGCCCCTTCTTCACGTCCGGTTTATCGGTTTCCGCAGGCTCCAGCAGCCCCTGACAACGACGGCCGTAGTGCTCGATCACACTGCCTTCACTGTCGGTTTTGCCCCAGAAGATATTGGCAAACCCGCAGCCCGGGCAGAACACCTGTACCGGCTCGCTGTCGTGGTTGGGTTTCGGCTCCCCCACCTCCGGGTGATGCAGATTCACATGGTTGCCCGCGTAATCAATCACCAGGCAATCCTGTTTGCCTTCGTCGAGACGTAGCCCGCGGCCCACCATCTGCTGGTACAGGCTGACCGACTGGGTAGGACGAAGAATGGCAATCAGATCCACATGGGGCGCATCAAAGCCCGTGGTGAGCACAGACACATTCACCAGATACTTCAGCTGCCGCTGTTTGAAGCGCTGAATCAGTAGGTCCCGATCCTTTAAATCCGTGCCACCGGTCACCAGGGCAGTCTGGTGTGCCGGCAGATAGCCGGTGATTTCCCGGGCATGATCCACTGTAGCCGCGAAGATCATCACGCCACTGCGCTCAGCGGCTAGCTCCATCACCTGCTCGATGATGGCCCGGGTCACCCGCTTATGTTTGCTCAGCAGCTGGTTGACGTCCTTTTCGGCGTATTCGCCAAAGCGATCCTGAGCCAGCGCGGAGAAATCGTATTGCGCCACCGCCGCATTCACCAGCTCCGGCCGGGTGAGATACCCGCGACTGATCATATAGCTCAACGGCAGCTCATAAATGCAGTGCTGAAAGGGCTTGTCCTGATCATCACTACCGCCTCGAACAAAGCCCCGGTAGTGATAGCGATAGATCCAGCCCATGGCCAGACGATAGGGGGTGGCGGTAAGCCCGAGCACCTTGAGGGCGTCATTCTTTTGCCGCAGCAGCTCGATGATCCGTTGATACTGACTGGTTTCCTCACCGCTGACCCGATGGCACTCATCGATGATGACCAACGAGTACTCATCCCGGAACTGATCCAGATTCGCCGATACCGACTGCACACTGGCAAAGGTCACCTGATGCCGGTTTTCCCTGCGCTTCAGCCCTGCGGAGAAGACACCGCCCGTTAGCCCATAGCTCTGGTACTTGGCGTGATTCTGCTCCACCAGTTCTTTGACGTGGGTCAGTACCAGGATCCGGCGCCGGGCAAGACGGGCCAACTCGGCAATCACCAGGCTTTTACCGGCGCCGGTGGGCAGCACAATAACGGCGGACTCATCGGATTGGCGGAAATGCCTTAACGTGGCATCAACCGCTTCCTGCTGATAAGGGCGCAGCGTGAAAGGAGCCGTCATTGTGCAGGGCTTTGTACCGGGCAGGCGGAACTATGCCGCCTGGTTATAACTGACCCAACAGTGTTTCAGCGCTGCTCTGGTCCACGCCCTTGGGGTCGACGCCAAGCCATTCCACAACACCGTCATTGGCGATAAGCGCAAAGCGCTGACTGCGGATGCCCATGCCCCCGGCTGAGGCGTCGAGCTCCAGACCGAGCTTGCGGACGAAATCCGCATTGCCATCGCTCAGCATAAGAATGTGCTCGGCATTCTGGTCGCGTTGCCAGGCACTCATGACAAAGGCATCGTTTGTCGCCAGACAGGCAATCTGGTCGATGCCTTTTTCATGAATTTTGTCGGCATTGATCACAAACCCAGGCATGTGCGTCTGGGAGCAGCCAGGCGTGAAGGCACCCGGTACAGCAAACAGGGCAACGCGCCGACCGCTGAATAGCTCATCGGTAGAAATAACCTGAGGGCCTTTCTCACCCATGGTCCTGAGCTCTGCCTTGGGGAGTTTGTCGCCTACCTTGATCGTCA
>NZ_CAXBDN010000179.1:0-9045 GCF_963974375.1 uncultured Marinobacter sp. | reverse complement strand
TAACTGCTCTGCCCGGAAAACAGGCCGGTCAATTTATTGATGATCTGGGCCGGCTCGACACCCATGATGCTGAATACCATCACCGACAGGTAGCCCACCATAAATACAGCCAGAATCCCGATGATCACCATCATGTCCCAGCGCAGCAAGCGCTCCTTCCAGGTGCTGTTGTAATGGGGGATCGCTGCCAGCAACGGGATCGATTCCGGCAACTGGGTGGCCAGGGTGCGGCTGGACCGGATGCGGTTATCAAACATCACCAGTGCCACCAGCAACCCCAGAACCATGGAGCCGCCAAGGAACGGACCAGCCATGCCCACCTGGTAAAGCTGCAATCCGTCCCACCGCGCCGGGTAGGAGGCCGGTTCCTGAATACGATAGCTGACACCCTGACCTTCAACATCCAGGGTCATCGACAACCGGGCTTTTTCCCGGCGCTGCAGCATGTCTTCGTACACTCCTTTGGTGACATTGTAGTCCCGGGTCAGCTCTGACAGTTCGGCCTGATTGGCCGCTACCCGCTCGGCCCGGCTGAAGGATTCATCCAGCAGACGCTCGAGGGACACCAGACGATTGCGGTGCACCTGCAGGCGGGTCTCGGCTTCGGAAAGCTTGAGGCGGAGGGTTTCGTAAACAGGGTTTTCCACCACCTCATTGACTACCCCACTGCGACGGGAGCCGCCATCCCGAGACTTGCGCTCCTCCAGCTCCTCGATCTGGGCCAGCATACTGATGACGTCTGGATGGGTATCGAGATACCGCAACCGAAGCTCATCCAGTTGCTCCTGCATGCGGGCAAGACGGATGTCGATATCGGACTGCCCAGGATTCACATTGAACGAGCGGTAGGGCTGCTCTTTCGCCAGCTGCTCCCGGGTCAGCGTCACTTCAGATTCGGTCTGCTGTATTTCCAGCTTCAGGTTTTCAATGTCACTCCGCAGGCGTTCAATCCGACCCTGAACATTTGCCTCGGTGCCATCCTGATTATTGGACCTAAACTCCTTTAACCGCTGCTCGGCCGCTTCTAATTGACGCTGGTAGGCTTTAACTTGAGAATCAATAAATTCATAGGCTCCCTGGCTCTCTGCGCGCTTGCGGCTGACCGTGCGCTCAAGAAAACGGTTGAGAGTGGTACTCAACACTCGAAAGGAGCGATCAGGGTCATCGCTACGATAGCTCAAAGTAATGAAATTTCGGTTTGATACACGCATATTCAGGGCATTGCGCAAACCGCCAATAACACCGCTCTGTTGCTGTTCTGACTCGCCTCCCTTCAGCAAGCCTGCGTCATAGGCCACCTGTTCCAGGAAGGATCGGCTTTGCAGCAGTTCCCGGGCTTCGTTGATGCGATCAATCGGCGTCACTTCCGCGCTTCCCCGCAGCAAAGGTTGCAGTATCGAGGATGAGTCCGCAAACAATACCGATTGGGATGTATAAGACTTGGGCGTAACGTATCCCATGACCAGCACCCCAGCTGTTACCACCATAAAGGTTATGGCGGCCAGCACCCGATACCGGTAAAGCTCGAGCTTGACCGCGTTGATCATATCGAGAACAAACCGCCAGTCCATTACAGTTCTCCGCGCAGTAACTGTTTACGGGGAACACTGATCACATCACCGGGCTGAACGACGTAGTTGGTCCGCATGTCACCATTATCGAGAATGGCATTCAGATCCAGGGAAAAGCTTTCGTACTCGGTACCGGTATGGCGGTGCATGACCGCCCGGCCACCAGCGGCAAAGTCGGTGAGACCGCCGGATTCAAGCACCAGATCCAGTACCGTCATACCCTGACGATACGGCACCGACAGTGGCGAACCCACCTGTCCGGTAATACGCACCCGGTTGCGGTACTCTGCGCTGACCGGACTGTTTACCATAACGGTCACTTCAGGGCTGCGGATCACCTCGCTCAGGCCCGCGCTGATTTCGGCGGCCAATGCCTCGGGTTCCATCCCCTCTGCTGACACATCCCCCATCAGGGGCATGGATATAAAGCCGTCGGGCCGGACGATAATCGTCTGGGACAGCTCCGGGTTCCGCCACACATGAACGGAAACGGTATCACCCACGCCAATACGGTAGGCCTCCGGTTCCATGGTAGTCGCTGGCGGGTTATTGCCTCCCGCGGGCATACCCGAACAGGCGGCGACCAGCGCCGCAAGTGTAATAACCAGAATTGAACGAATCTGTTTCATATCCATGCCTCTTATCTCACCCCTTTTCCCAGCAATACCACTTCCACGGTCTGGATCATGATCAGCAGATCCATAACGATGCTGTGGTTCTTGGAATAGTACAGGTCGTACTCCAGTTTGCCCCGGGCGTCCTCAATTGAGGCACCGTAGGGATAATTCAGCTGCGCCCAGCCCATCAGGCCCGGCTTGACGTAATGCCGGGTATCGTAAAACGGTACTTTCTGTTTGAGTTCGTCTACGAATTCCGGACGCTCCGGGCGCGGGCCGACAATGCTCATCTCGCCTTTGATCACGTTCCATAACTGCGGCAGCTCATCCAGCCGGGTGTTGCGGATAAACGCACCCACGCGGGTAATACGACTGTCGTTCTGGGATGCCCACTGGGCCTTGCCATCTTTCTCGGCATCCTGCCGCATACTGCGGAATTTGTAGATTCGGAACACCTTGCCCCTGGCGCCCACCCGGGTCTGGCTGTAAAGAATCGGGCGACCCGTCTCCAGGAAAACAGCGATGGCTGTCAGAATCATAGCCGGGAACAGCACAAGCGCCAGTGTCAGACTTATGAACAGATCCACTGTGCGCTTGGTGATGTCCCGCGATCGGGAAGCCTTGAAGCCGTCGGAGAACAGAATCCAGGAGGGGTGCACCAGGTCAAGACTGGCCTTCTTCAGTTCCCGCTCGTAGAAAGCCACCGCACTGGTGACCTCAATGCCTCTGAGCTTGCACTCCATCAACTCGTCCACGGGCAGACGACCGCCTTCGCTGCGACGACGCTCCTGCTGGGCGATCACAATTTCGGAAATGCGGTTCTGGCGGCAAAACCGGTAGAAGTCCTCCGGGGCGGGAAGATGATGGCGGGAATCGATCAGGGTGCTTTCCGAGTCGGGAATACAACCAACCACGCGGATACCGGATGCTTTCAGGTTGCGTTCGTAATCGCTCATCAGCGCTTCGGCAAACTGGCCGGCGCCGTAAACCACCACGCGCCGGGCCAGCTGGTCGGAATCCACTACCCGCACAAACATCTGGCGGATGATTGTTACCAACAATATGGCCAGCAACACAGCAAAAAACAGCTTGTCACTGCCGGGATTCACCGCCGGGAAAAACATGTAAAGGATGGTCAGCGCCAGGCCGCCCAGGAAACAGAAGGCCACCAGGGTGCGGAAAAACATGGAAGCAAAGCCTTCCCGGACCATGGCGAAATAAACCCCCATCGCCAGGGTTCCACAGCTCATAATGAAGGCAAACAGCAAGGCAGAACTTGCGCTGACCACCGCCAGTGACAGGCCGGAACCCAGCTGATCGAGAACATACCCCAGAAAATAGAATGTGCCGAAAAGCACGAAAAACTCCAGTGCGCCGAGCACCAGATAGGGAATATGCAGGTAATGCTTTCTTATGCGTATATACGACACGCGTAACGTCCTTGTCGTCTCTATGACAATTGATGGTAATAATCAGTGACTTGAGAATCAGAGATCAATCCACGCTGCCAGACGACGCTGTGAATGCTTTTATCCTGCAATCATTCTGCGCCGGGCGAATGACAATCTCAAGGAGTTATGTATCTTTTTGTAACACCATTTTACAACGATTTACATCGCCCTGTGAAATAGTCATTGCCATGAGTGCAAAGGCAATGACAACAAGGTAGTGTATGGCTAATATTCGTCCACGAAACCTGTAAATTCATTTCAGGGCATTTTTTTTGAACATCGTGTTTCGGCAGCACACAGCAGCGAAACATCAGAGCAACACCTTCAGGGATACGGGGAACGGAGCCCTCTACCATGGAATCAGCTGCAGTATCCAATGCCGGCGAAGCCCGCGACAGCAAGACACTTCACGCCCTGAGCATTGATGTCGAGGACTACTTCCACGTCGCCGCCCTGTCCCGGGTCATCTCTCAGGATGACTGGGGGTCGCTGCCCTCCCGGGTCGAACAGAACACGGAACGCCTGCTGGAACTGTTCGACCGCAACAACGTCAAGGCCACGTTTTTTGTGCTGGGCTGGGTGGCGGAACGGTATCCCGCACTGATTCGCAAGCTGGCCAATCATGGCCATGAAATCGCCTCCCACGGTTACAGCCACCAGTTGGTCTACAACCAGTCGCCCGCGGTGTTTACCGATGAAACCCGGCGCTCCAAGGCGCTGCTGGAAGATCTGATCCAGAAGCCGGTTACCGGCTACCGGGCCGCCAGCTACTCGATTACAAAGGATTCGCTCTGGGCTCTGGATATTCTGGCGGAGTTGGGCTTTACCTGGGATTCCAGTATTTTCCCGATTCGCCATGACCGTTACGGCATACCGGATTCCCCGAAAACGCCCTACACTATTCAGACCAACAATGGCGGCTCTCTGCGGGAGTTCCCTCTGACCACGGCACGTCTGTTCCGGATGACCATCCCGGCAGCCGGTGGCGGCTATTTCAGGCAGTTCCCCTACCCGGTGTTCCGTCACCTGTTCCGAAATGCCACCCGGAATGACACCCAGCCCCAGATGTTCTATCTGCACCCCTGGGAAATTGACCCGGACCAGCCCCGTTACAACGACGCCAGCTGGTTTTCACGGTTCCGTCACTACACCAATCTGGACAAGTGTTACGGTCGCCTCGAACGCTTATTGAACGATTTCAACTTTGGTACGGTCAGTCAGAGTTATGAGGCCTATGAACCGGATCGGATCAAGCTTCACCAGAATGAAATGATTCGTCTGGCCTGATCATTAACAGGATTTCCCATGTACCTTGAACACTTCGGACTGAGACGTCACCCCTTTCGCATGACCCCGGAAGACGACTTCGTCTACATGAGTCAGCAACACTCACGCGCCTTCGTTTACATGAACTCCGCCATCTGGAGTCCGGAAGGCTTTGTGGTGATCAGCGGTGAGATCGGCTCCGGCAAGACCACGCTACTCAAGAAGACCATTCGCAGTCTTGATGGCAACCTCAAGCTGCTGCATGTCTCCTACACCAACCTGAAGTCTGATGATTTTTTCCGGCTGCTGGTTCATCAGGCCGGCATCCGGGTGGAAACCGACAGCAAGGTCACCATGCTGTTCGCCATCATGGACTACCTGCAGATGATGGCCGATCGGGGCACCCCGGTGGTGCTGGCGGTGGACGAGGCCCAGAACCTCAGCAAGGAAAATCTGGAAGATATCCGTATGCTGGCCGGCCTGGAAGGGCTTGGCGGCCCGGCCATGCGGGTGATTCTACTGGGACAGCCGGAGCTGAAGGAACACATCCACAAAATTCAGCAGCTGGCCCAGCGGGTCAAACTGTTCTTCCACCTGGAAGGGCTATCGCTGAAAGAGACCGGTGAGTACATTGATTACCGGTTACTGGTGGCCGGCCACAAGGGCCTCCCACTGTTTGACGAGGAGATGGTGGAGGAGATTTTCACCATGAGCCACGGCATTCCCCGGGTAATCAACAAGCTGTGTGATGGCCTGATGATCTGCGCCTACTCGGATGAGCGCCATGTGCTGGATCAAAGAGATCTGGCAGAGATCCGCAAGGACCTCCTTGGCGACATGCCTGACACAGCACCCGGTACCAAACCGGAGCCTACCAGCACCAGTGCAGAAGATTTTGAAACCAGAACGCCGGTCAGCGAGGGCGGCGAGCTGAGCCGGACCATGGCGAGAATTGCCGATGCTCTGGAAGGTATCGATCGCAAGATCGGTCTGCTGGTTCAGGACCGCACCGGGAATCCGCCACCTCAGGACTCCGGGAATGTGAAGCCGCTGTCGCCGAATCGGCATAGGAATAACTGAGTTTTAGGCTTTGGAGTACGCGCCCTTCGACAGGCTCAGGGCGAACGGAGAATTTCGTACTTGGAGGAAGCGAGGCTAATCCTGCGAACTCTGTTCGCCCTGAGCCTGTCGAAGGGCACAAACTCCCGAACCAAAACATCTTCTCCGTTCGCCCTGAGCCTGTCGAAGGGCCTTCCTCGGTCAAATTCCACTTTTCGAATAGTTCGTTAGCCCTGACCCTGACCCTGACCCTGTCGAAGGGCCCAAGGGCGGTAGTCCAAGCCCTAGATATGCTCCACTTCCCCAATCTCATACTCCACGGTTCCCGACGGCACACGAATCGCGACAATATCGCCTTCGCTCTTGCCAATCAGTGCCCGGGCGATGGGGGATGACACAGAAATCTTGCCTGCCTTGATATCCGCTTCGTCTTCGCCGCAGATCTGGTAAACCACCTGTTCGTCGGTTTCCATGTTCAGCAGATGCACGGTCACGCCGAAAATCACTTTTCCGGTGTTCTCGATGCTGGTGACGTCAATCACCTGGGCGGCGCCCAGCTTGCCTTCGATATCCTGGATACGACCTTCGATGAAGCCCTGCTGCTCGCGGGCAGCGTGATACTCGGCGTTCTCTTTGAGGTCGCCGTGTTCACGGGCATCGGCGATGGCCATGATTACCCTGGGGCGGTCGACGGACTTGAGCTGCTGTAGCTCTTCCCGCAGGCGTGCTTCGCCATTTACGGTCATGGGTACTCGAGTCGTCATAGTCACTTTCCTGAATGCAGGTCCTGCAGACGGCGTACCGTCCGCTCCGGTCCGAATTTGATAGCACGGCAGAAGGCTTCGCCCCCCGCCAGTGTGGTGGTGTAGGTTACTTTGTGCTGAAGGGCTGACTGCCGGATCTGGGCCGAATCTGCAATGGCCTTGCGCCCTTCAGTGGTATTGATGATCAGCTGGACCTTGCCGTTCTTGATGGAGTCCACAATATGCGGACGGCCCTCGCCGACTTTGCTGACAGCCTCAACCGGAATACCCTCATCGGAAATCACTTTTGCGGTACCCACGGTGGCCAGCAGCTTGAAACCGGACGCCACAAGATCTCTTGCCAGCGAAACAGCGCCCGGCTTGTCCACTTCACGCACCGAGATAAACGCGGTACCGGTGGTGGGTAACCGCTCACCCGCTGCCAGCGCCGCCTTGGCAAAGGCCTCATCGAAGCTGTCACCGATACCCATGACTTCACCGGTGGACTTCATTTCCGGCCCCAGGATGGGATCCACCGCCGGGAACTTGTTGAACGGGAACACTGACTCTTTCACCGAGAAGTATGTCGGCACGATTTCGGTGGTAAAGCCCTGCTCCTTCAATGTGGTACCCGCCATGCAGCGCGCCGCCACCTTGGCCAGGGACACCCCGACCGCCTTGGACACAAACGGCACCGTGCGGGAGGCTCTCGGGTTCACCTCGATCACGTAGATCTTGTCGTCCTGCCAGGCCAGCTGCACGTTCATCAGGCCGATGACATCCAGCTCCAGCGCCATTTTACGTACCACTTCGCGCATGTCATCCTGCACCGCTTTCGGCAGGGTGTACGGCGGCAGTGAACAGGCAGAATCACCGGAGTGCACGCCGGCCTGTTCGATATGCTGCATAATGCCACCGATTACTACATCAGTACCGTCACAGATGGCGTCGATGTCTACTTCAATGGCGGCGTTGAGGAAGTGGTCCAGCAGCACCGGGCTGTCGTTGGACACCAGCACGGCGTTGCGCATGTAGCGCACCAGCTCTTCTTCATTGTAGACGATTTCCATGGCCCGGCCGCCCAGCACGTAGGATGGCCGCACCACCAGGGGATAGCCAATTTCACGGGCCGCTACCACGCCTTCTTCGTGACTGCGCACGGTGGCATTCTGGGGCTGCAGCAGGTTCAGGCTGGTGATCATCTGCTGGAAGCGCTCACGGTCTTCCGCCCGGTCAATGGCGTCGGGGCTGGTACCGATGATGGGCACGCCTGCTGCTTCCAGACCACGGGCCAGCTTCAGCGGCGTCTGGCCACCGTACTGAACGATGACGCCCTTTGGCTTCTCCACGTGAACAATTTCCAGCACGTCTTCCAGGGTGATCGGCTCGAAATACAGGCGATCGCTGGTGTCGTAGTCGGTGGAAACGGTTTCCGGGTTGCAGTTGATCATGATGGTTTCATAACCATCTTCACGCATGGCCAGGGCCGCGTGAACACAGCAGTAATCGAACTCGATACCCTGGCCAATGCGATTGGGTCCACCACCGATCACCACAATTTTCTCGCGGTTGGTCGGGGCCGACTCACACTCTTCTTCATACGTGGAATACATGTAGGCCGTGGAGGAGGCGAATTCCGCCGCACAGGTATCCACCCGTTTGTAAACCGGACGCACACCGAAATCGTGGCGCAGTTTCCGCAGCTCGATCTCCGGCATTTCCAGCAGTTTCGCCAGACGGGCATCGGAGAAGCCCTTGCGCTTCAAGCGGAATATGGCATCCCGGTCGATACCGGAACGGCCGGCGGCCTTGAAGTTGGCCTCGTCACGGATCAGATCCTCGATCTGGACCAGGTACCAGGGGTCGACCTTGGTCAGCCGGAACACTTCATCCACGGTCATGCCGGCGCGGAAGGCGTCACCAATATACCAGGGGCGCTCGGCACCGGGCACGGTCAGCTCCCGCATAAGGGTTTCGCGGCTGCTGGGGCTGTTCAGATCCAGCTTCTCATCAAAGCCATCGGCGCCCACTTCCAGACCGCGCAGCGCTTTCTGCATGGATTCCTGGAAGGTACGGCCAATGGCCATCACTTCACCGACTGACTTCATCTGCGTGGTCAGGCGGGCATCTGCCTGGGGGAACTTCTCGAAGGTGAAGCGGGGAATCTTGGTGACCACATAGTCAATGCTGGGTTCGAAGGACGCCGGCGTGATACCACCGGTGATGTCGTTCTGCAACTCATCCAGGGTGTACCCTACCGCCAGCTTGGCGGCCACTTTCGCGATCGGGAAACCGGTGGCCTTGGAGGCCAGCGCCGAGGAACGGGACACCCGCGGGT
>NZ_CAXBDN010000178.1:0-9065 GCF_963974375.1 uncultured Marinobacter sp. | reverse complement strand
CGCTGCGGTAACCCGCGGTCAAGGTAGCGGCGCGCCTGCTGCTGTACCCGCTGGCGGAAACCGTCAGCATCCACGGCACCGCCACCATCAAGGTTGTCCACACTGATGTGGAAGCGGCGGCCACAGGCTATGGTGAATAGCCATTCCAGAGCCTGGGGTTTGACCTCGACCTGTTCGAATGCCTGTTGTTGCGCCACTGATCGCCCGTCCGGACAATACCAGTAACCATAGTCCACCTGTTGGCGGCGCTCGGCACCGGCAATGCACCAGTGGCTGATTTCGTGCAGGGCACTGGCGAAGAAGCCGTGAGCAAAGATGATCCGGGCACAGTTGCCCTCACCGTCAGCCGGCAGATATTCCGGTTCGCCGCTGCCTTTAACCAGCATCGTGCCGAGACTGTTCCGGAACAGCGTGTTAAAGAGTGTGACGAGGTCTTCTGGACGGTGATTCATGCGTCAGCTATTGTGCGTGTTTGCTGTTCATAATGCCAGCGGGGGATATAAATCCTGACCCGGCATTCAGACTGGCCAGTTCCTGTACCTTACCCGGGTTCCGGCCATTATAACCTCTATGTAACGGGAACCTGTGGCCAGGGTAACGGTCCATAAAGAACATTTATTATATCCTCTATTTCAACAAACCGGATCCATACAGCTCCTGATGCCTATACCACTACATTTGTCCCGGGCCCTTGCCTTTACCCTTAGTGTCATTCTGCTTTTGCTGTCCCAGAGCGCCACGGCCTTTACTGGCAGCAACAGCTTTGGTGGCCAGGACTTCCTGCCGGTCGATGAAGCGCTGCCATTTTCCTATGTTATTACTGAAAATGGCGTCAATCTGCGCTGGGATATTGCTTCGGAACATTACCTGTACAAGGAGCGAATTTCGGTAGAGGCCGTAGCTGAGGGCGTCAGCATTTCCGAGCTCTCCTTCTCTCAGACCGGCACCGAAACCGAAGATCCCTACTTCGGCACCATGATGGTGTTTTACGAACCAATCGAAGCCGGCCTGTCGGTACAGCTGCCAGAGGGTGTACGGGAAGCAACGCTGCAGGTTACCTATCAGGGATGTGCAGAAGCGGGATTGTGTTACCCGCCACAGACCCGCGAGGTTCTCTACTACGGATCAGATAATAGTGGCGGCAGCGCGCTGACCACCGACACCGTCTCGCCATCGGCTTCCGCTCAGAGCACATCCGGCACGTCAGCCGCGCAGAACCTGGAGACCGCCACCGGGCTCGCCGGATTTCTTTCCGAGCAGACGTTGCTGATCATCGCGCTGGTATTTTTTGCCCTTGGCCTGGGGCTGACGTTTACCCCCTGTGTCCTGCCGATGGTACCGATCATCTCAACCCTGGTGTCCAGTCAGAACACCCGCAATTCCGCCCAGGCATTGTTACTGGCCTTCAGTTATGTGCTCGGTATGGCACTGACCTACGCCGCTGCCGGCGTTATCACCGGCAGTCTCGGCGCCAGCTTCAATCTCCAGGCTCATCTGCAGTCACCCTGGGTACTGGGTATTTTCGCCGGATTGTTTGCCCTGTTCGCACTGTCCATGTTCAACGTCTTTGACCTGCAACTGCCGCGAGTGATTCAGGACCGGCTGAATCAGGCCAGTCAGAAACTGAGCGGTGGCCGGGTGGCCAGCGTGTTTGGTATCGGCTCGCTGTCGGCCCTGATTGTCTCGCCCTGTGTGTCAGCACCGCTGGCTGGCAGCCTGCTTTACATCAGCACCACCCAGGACGCACTGGTGGGTGGTATTGCGCTGTTTTCGCTCGGCATGGGCATGGGTGTTCCCCTGATTCTGGTTGCAGTGGGGGGACGCAAGTTGCTGCCTTCCACCGGCGCATGGATGAACGTTGTCAAAGCCTTTTACGGGGTCATGCTGCTGGCGGTGGCAATCTGGCTGCTGGAACGATTGATGCCGGCCTGGCTGGGACTGACCCTCTGGGGCTTGCTGGCTGCCATTACCGGCGTTCAGCTGGGTGCCTTTGATCAGGCCAGGGCGGGCTGGCAACGCACCTGGAAAGGCCTCGGCCTGGTGATGTTCGCCTGGGGCCTGGCGCTGCTGGCCGGCGCCCTCGGTGGTGCCACCGACCCGACCCGGCCACTGACACCGTTCATGGCTCAGGCTGGCGGTGGAAGCAACGGATCTCCGGGAGTTCAGCATGCGGATTTCCGGCGCTTCGAGGACCCGGACCGTATTCGCTCGGAACTGGTTGCGGCCAGCGGCCGGAATGAGCCGGTATTACTGGATTTCTACGCCGACTGGTGTATTTCCTGCAAAGTCATGGAACGGAGAGTGTTCAGCGACCCGGACGTGATTGCCCGGCTGGAACCCTTCACGCTGCTGCAGATTGACATGACAGCCAATACCCGTGAACAGCAGGCGCTGCTGGACGAGCTGGGCATTTTTGGCCCTCCGGCCCTGCTGTTCTACCAGACCGATGGCAACGAGGCCGGCGGATTCCGGGTGCTGGGCGAGATGACCCGGGACCAGTTCCTGCGTCATGTCGGCCAGGTCCGGGAATCTTTTGAACGTATTCCGCAGCTGAGCAGCAACTGAGCAACGCTCAGTCTCCGAGCCTGATCCAGAAGTGGTACTCGCCGCCCTGCTCTTGCTGGTGCACCAGCTGATGATTGAGAAACTGGCAGAACCGGGGAATATCCCGGGTGGTTGAAGGGTCTGTTGCCAGCACCCTGAGCACTTCCCCCGGCGCGAGATCCCGCACCTTGTTGTGCAACATCATCACCGGTTCCGGGCACATCAACCCGCGCGCATCCAGTTCTGCGGTGTGGTCAGTTTCAGTCACGGTCAACTTTACCTCGGTTATATATCGGTTATTACGTGATAGACGTATTCGTATCAGGTGCTAAATTACTGTTATAGGAACATATTTCCAAGCTCCCGCCGACAGGAGCATCACGCCAGTATATCCAGAGAGGTGGCCATGATCCGAGTTCTTATCGAACGCCATATTGCTGAAAGTCTGGAAGCCGCTTACGAGGAGCGCTCCCGCAAGATTCTTCAGCGCGCTGTCGCCGCACCCGGCTTTATTTCCGGTGAAACCCTGGTGGATTCCCGGGACCCCAACCACCGTTTTACCCTGGCCAACTGGCGGTCCGCCGCTGACTGGGAGCGCTGGTTCCACTCTGCGGAGCGCCGGGGCCAATTAGACGAAATAGCCCCGATGCTTGATCAGGATGAGAAAATCACCATTCTTGACCAGTGCTGATCTGGACCAACTGAAGGTCTGCGGACAGCCGCGACATCATGACTCATCCGTCTGTACGCTCAATAAAACAGGTGATTTCTTCCCGGTCATGGTAAAGCTGCTTTGCGGTTAACCGAAACCGCAGGCCTGCTTCAGTCAGGCGCTGCTCAATCAGCGCCTGGCACACCAGCCATTCCTGGTAACGGGTTTTCATCGGTAGCTTCAGGTTAAATATGCTGTACCGGCAGAGTCTGTCTGCCATCCAGTCGGCCACCATAGCCGCCGTCCGCCGCGGTTTGTCGACAATATCACAGACCATCCAGTCCACCGCCCGTCGCGGCCGCCACTGATAACCGTCAGCTTTAACGTGCTGCACCTGACCGGAGTCCATCAACGCCTGGTTCATCGGGCCATTATCGACTGCCGCCACCTGCATGCCCTGGCGCACCAGCTGCCAGGTCCAGCCTCCGGGAGCAGCTCCGAGGTCGACAGCCGTTTTGCCACCCCCCAGGTAATCCAGCTCCCGCCCCGCCGGCAACAGCACTTTCCAGGCTTCCTCCAGCTTGGCTGCAGACCGGCTGGGTGCGTCTGCGGGCAACCTCAGTCGTGGAATACCCATGGGGTAACGGGCCCGGTTCTGTTGCAGGCTGTAACCGATCAGACATTGATCAAAATCCGGTACCAGCAACTCCAGCCGATCCGTGTCCACTGATGATGATCTTGCCTCTGCCAGCAGACCAGCACCCCTTAAACCTTTCGACAGGGGTGCGACCCATTGTCGCGTGAAGTTACCCAGATCACGGTCTGTGGAGTTTTCTGGCAACCGCACCTCGACTCTCCCGCAACGGGGCACTGACTCCTCCAGCTCACGAAGTGCCTTGATCAGCGCGCCAACCCGGTCTTCTGCGGGTAACGCCACTGTGCCCGACCAGATCAGCCAGTCTCTGACAAACACCAGCTCAGCTATCGATTGCTGCTCCAGCAACTGCTGCGGCGTCAATCCGCCAGACAGGTGGAACAGCAGCCAGCCCTGGTGCTGCCTGGGCTCGAAATAGCCATAACCGCCCAGAGCAGCTGCGACGTCCATCAACTCCTGCCCGGCCTCGGATTCGAATCCGGGCCGGCAATACACCAGCAAACCTTTCATTCTCGGGTATCCAGTAAACAACGCTCGAAGACGCGAAGCCTAACGGATTGCATGCATAAAATCAGCCGCCAGAGTTGCCGCCTCATCCATCAGTCCGGCCTGGCAGCGGCCGGAGCGGCGCAGTGGCCGGAAATCGTGATCGCCACTGTCCAGCCATTCCAGGCTGGCATACCGTGCCACTTCAGGGTGAGCCTCCATTTCGACGGGTTTGCCAAAAGGATCGCGGCTTCCCTGGATGATCTTCACCGGCACCTTGAAGTCCTTGAAATGACCGGTTCGCCATGACAGGGGCTTGGCCGGTGGATGGAAGGGAAAACCGAAGCAGACCGCACCTGCCAGGCCGTCCGCTGCCTCAGCGGCCAGCAGCGAGGCCACCCGGCCACCCATGGACTTGCCGCCAACGAATAAGGGAGCATCGTAAAGCGCTTGCGCACGGTCAACCTGGGAGCGGAAGCAAGCCGCCAATGCAGGCATGGGATCCGGCGGTCGCTTGCGCTCTTCTGAGCGCTGACGAGCCATAAAGGGAAACTCGAAACGGACCACGGTGATTCCGCGCTCCACGAGGGCGGCGGACATGGATTCCATCCAGGGCGAATCCGCCCCCAATCCGGCGCCGTGGGCCAGCAACAGCACCGGCGCCGCCGCTGAGTCGGTGCTGCGACCACTCTCAAGCCGCCACCACCTTGCCTCCTGTGTATCTCCAGCTAACATGAGTAAAACGACTCCAGATACCGACTGTCCATGGGTCGCAGCCTCGCGAAAGGCGGACACCCGAAAGGTACTTTTTCAATCATTCACGAACACACTGATTATAAGTCTCCATCATCCTGATTTAAGCGGCTTTCCGGCGTTCCGGGAGTTGACCTGAGTCATTGCAAACAGGTTATCGTTTCTCCATACTTGCGCCGGTTTCTTTCCCCATCCTGAATCCGTTGGTAAGGCTATGAGCACAGCAAACGCAAACCTGACATACAACTACAAGGTGGTGAGACAATTCGCCATTATGACAGTGGTGTGGGGCATTGTGGGCATGGGCCTGGGTGTGTTGATTGCAGCACAGCTGGTCTGGCCACAACTGAATTTTGACCTGCCCTGGACCCACTTCGGCCGCCTGCGGCCCTTGCATACCAATGCCGTTATTTTCGGCTTTGGTGGTAGCGCACTGTTTGCAACGTCCTATTACGTTGTCCAGCGTACCTGTCAGGCCAGGCTGTTTTCCGACAGCCTTGCGGCCTTTACCTTCTGGGGCTGGCAAGCGATCATTGTATCGGCCGCTATTACCCTGCCCCTGGGCTACACCACCACCAAGGAATACGCCGAGCTTGAATGGCCCATCAGCATTGCAATTGCAATCGTCTGGGTGGCCTACGCCGTTGTGTTCTTCGCCACCATCATGAAGCGGGCCATGCCCCATATTTACGTGGCCAACTGGTTCTACGGTGCCTTCATTCTCACCATCGCAGTGCTGCATATCGGTAACAACTTGGCACTGCCGGCAACCGCCATGCACTCCTACTCGGCCTATGCCGGTGTTACGGACGCCATGATGCAGTGGTGGTACGGCCATAACGCGGTGGGCTTCTTCCTGACCGCCGGCTTCCTCGGCATGATGTACTACTTCGTTCCGAAGCAGGCTGACCGCCCGGTGTACTCCTACCGGCTGTCGATTGTCCATTTCTGGGCCCTGATTGCCACCTACGTGTGGGCCGGTGGCCACCACCTGCACTACAGCGCCCTGCCTGACTGGGCACAGACTGCAGGCATGGTCATGTCACTGATTCTGCTGGCCCCCAGCTGGGGCGGCATGATCAACGGCATGATGACCCTGTCCGGCGCCTGGCACAAGCTGCGCACCGATCCGATTCTGCGCTTCCTGGTGGTGTCCCTGTCGTTCTACGGCATGTCGACCTTTGAAGGTCCGATGATGTCGATCAAGACCGTTAATGCCTTGTCGCATAACACCGACTGGACCATTGGTCACGTTCATTCAGGGGCTCTGGGCTGGGTCGCCATGATCAGCATCGGCGCTATCTACCATCTGATTCCGAAACTCTGGGGCGTCCGGGAAATGTACTCCATTGGCATGATCAATGTGCATTTCTGGCTGGCGACTGTCGGCACGGTACTCTACATCGTGGCCATGTGGGTCAACGGCATCATGCAGGGTCTGATGTGGCGCGCAGTCAACGAGGACGGCACTCTGACCTATAGCTTTGTTGAAGCACTTGAGGCTTCCTATGCGGGTTATGTTGTCCGCCTGATCGGTGGCGCTATCTTCTTCACGGGCATGCTGGTTATGGCCTACAACGTCTGGATGACCATTCGTCAGAAAGACGCCGTGGCCCTTAACAACAGCGTAGCCCAGGCCGCCTGATTCGGAGACCGTAACCATGAATCATGAAATTGTCGAAAAGAATGTCGGTCTGATGGCTGTCCTGATCGTGCTGGTGATCAGTGGAGGCTTTCTGGCCGAAGTCCTGCCCCTGTTCTTCTCCAAGGAAGTCAACCAACCCATTGAGGGGCTGAAACCCCTCAATGCACTGGAACTGGAGGGTCGTGACATCTACCGTCGGGAAGGCTGTCATGTCTGTCATACCCAGCAGATCCGTCCGTTCCGGGCGGAAACAGAACGCTATGGCCATTACTCCGTGGCCGGCGAATTTGTTTACGACCGTCCGTTCATGTGGGGTTCCAAGCGCACCGGTCCGGATCTGGCCCGTGTCGGCGGACGCTATTCGGACGCCTGGCAGCGGATGCATCTTTATGATCCGCGCAGCGTAGTGCCTGAATCGAACATGCCGGCCTTCCCATGGCTGTTCGAGGACAAGGTGGACCACACCATAACGGTCCAGAAAATGCGGACACTGCAAAGACTGGGTGTACCCTATTCCGATGAAGAGGTTGCTGGTGCTGCCGACATGGTACAGGGCGAGTTCGAGATCGACGCTCTGGTCGCCTACCTGCAGCAATTGGGTACCGTCATCTCAAGTAAACGGTGATCCTTATGGATATGGGTTTATTACGCGGCATCCAGACAATTCTGGTCATGATTGCCTTTTTCGGAATCATCTGGTGGGCCTACAGCGCCCACCGGAAAAAGGCAAACGACGAAGCCTCCAGGCTTCCGTTCGATGACGACGAAATTGCAGACCGCACGGTGCAACAGGACAAAACGGAGAAAAAACAATGAGTACCTTTTGGAGCATCTGGATCAGTGTGATCGTGCTCGGTACCATTTTTGGCTGCTGGTGGCTGCTCTGGGCTACCCGTAAGAGCCAGACAACCGACACAGAAACTGAAAAGACCATGGGCCATTCCTTCGATGGCATAGAGGAGTATGACAATCCGCTGCCCAAATGGTGGTTCTACCTGTTCCTCGGCACCTGTATTTTCGCGCTGGGGTACCTGGCGCTCTACCCCGGTCTTGGCAACTTCAAGGGCCTGCTGGGTTGGTCCCAGCACGGTCAGTGGGAAGAAGAAATGCAGCTTGCTGACGCCAGATACGGCGAACTCTACGCCCAGTTTGAAGAAACCCCGGTGCCGGAGCTGGCACAGAACGAACAGGCCATGCGCATGGGCCAACGTCTGTTCGCCAACAACTGTGCTGTCTGTCATGGTACAGCCGCACGCGGATCGGTTGGTTTCCCCAACCTGACCGACGACGACTGGCTGTGGGGCGGCTCACCGGAAGAGATCCTGGCAACACTGCACAACGGTCGTCAGGGCAACATGCCCGCCAAGGGCGTCATGCCGAATATGAACGCCACTCAGGTTGATCAGGTGGTAAACTATGTATTGGCCTACAGCGGCCGTGAGAAGAATGCCGAGGCCGCAAAAGCCGGAGAGCAGGTGTTTGCCCAGGCCTGCGCTGCTTGCCACGGAGCTGACGGCAAAGGCAACACTGCCCTCGGTGCGCCGAATCTCACCAATAATTCGTGGCTGTATGGCAGCACTTATGAGTGGATCGAGGAGACCGTGCTGTACGGCAGACAGAACGAGATGCCCGCCCAGAGCGATCGTCTCAGCGATGCCCAGATCCAGATCCTGGCAGCCTACGTTTACGGGCTTTCCAACGATTGATCAAACGGAAGATCAGCGTCAGATTGGCAGGTAACACCGTGTGCCGGAAGTCTCTTCCGGTACAGGGTCTGTTCAACCCTGAGTCCTCGTGAAGCGGGTTCAGGCTTGAAAAGATCCAGGTCAGGGTGATCCCACCCGGCCGACATCATCATCGGGAGGTAACGATGAGCAGTCAGATTCCGGTCCATCAGATTGACCCGAACACTGACGGCCCCTCCGACAACAAAAAAAAGAAACCGGAAACCGTCGATTTATACGCGAGTCGCGAGAAGATCTACGTTCGGGAAGTAACCGGACTGTTTCAGCGTATCCGGTTCTTCAGCCTTATGGCGCTGATGGGTATGTATTTTCTGTTCGTCTGGCTTACCCTCGACGGCCAGCCTCTGATTCACTTTGATCTGCCGGCCCGGCAGTTCCATCTCTACGGCACCACTTTCTACCCCCAGGACTTTTTCCTGCTTGCGGGCATGCTGATCATCTGTGCCTTTGGCCTGTTCTTCATCACCACCCTGTTTGGCCGGGTGTGGTGTGGCTATACCTGTCCGCAAACCGTCTGGACCTTCATCTTCATGTGGGTGGAAGAGCGCATCGAAGGCAGCCGCAACAAGCGGATGAAGATGGACA
>NZ_CAXBDN010000177.1:0-9155 GCF_963974375.1 uncultured Marinobacter sp. | reverse complement strand
CCGTCGCCCGAGCCGTCGTCGAGAATCACCACCTCGGCGTTCAGGTTCAGCACCTTGATCAGCTCAAGCAACTGCCGCTGGCCAACCGACAGGTCACGAACCAGCGTGTTGGGGTCCAGGCCCGGTGCCAGTTCGTTGAGGTAGTCCAGTATGGTGCTGGCCTGTTCCGGGGAATTTCCGGAAATACCGAAAAGCCGGCGAAAGGTCCAGAAAGGCGCTTTGGGGTAGGCAAGAAGCAGATTGTCGAGTACCGACAGTGCCGGAATCAGATTGAACTGCTGAAATACCATGCCGATGCCAAGAGACATGGCTTTTTGTGGAGAGTCGATGATGGTTTCCCTGCCATCCACAAGAATGGCGCCATCATCCGGGGGATAGATGCCGAAAAGCACTTTCATCAGGGTGCTTTTACCGGCGCCATTTTCTCCGAGCAGAGCGATGACCTCGCCCTCCCGGATCTCCAGGGAGATGCCATCGTTGGCCGTGATAGCGCCGAATGTCTTGGTGACGTTGTAGAGCTCGATATTCATGGCTGCCCGGATATGTAGCTGCATGTGTAGGTGTTGCATGCAAGTTTGCATGGATCATGCCAGTGCCTGTGCAGAAGGCTGCCGATCGTCAGTCCATGGGCGCAGATCAGGGTGTCGGCTCGATGTCCGCAGCTAAAATATTGGTTTTTATCGCTATAAGTGCACCAGATTGGACCGGTTGATCAGGGTTTTGCACCGTGCTGATGCAAGTGGATGGGGTGTTTGTTGCTCCGGGCTGGCCTGAATCCGTTTGAAGTTTCAGAAAAAATGAATACGATGTATGCAACCGTAAAGGGAGATTGCCTGTGGCTTCAGATAGCCGTACCTGGGTGGCTGAACGGATCTACACCAGCCTGCGCCAGGACATCATGAATTTCGATTTGTATCCCGGGACCCGGGTGACCGAGACCGAACTGGCCCAGCGCTTCGGTGTCAGTCGCACGCCCATTCGGGAGGCCCTGCAGCGATTGTCTGTAGAGGGCTACCTGACCATCCGGCCCAAACATGGCTGCTATATCCGCAAGCTGGACGTCTTCGAGCTGTCCGAATACTACGACGTACGGGTGGGCCTTGAGCTTGAGGCCATCGAGCTGCTGGGCAAGCGCATCCCCTACCGGGCCGTGGCGGCGCTGGCGGAGGACTGGAATCCGAAGTACCTGAAGTATGGCGATCTGGGTACCGATGAGCTAAAGGATGCGGAAGAGATGTTTCACGTCCGCCTTGCGGAGCTCTGTGGAAACCCGGTGCTGGTGCGGTATCTGAAAGATGTGAACAATCACATTCGTATATTGCGGCGACTGGGGTTTCCCGACAGGGACAGTGTCATCAGTACCTATGAGGAGCATTATGAGATCTGTCAGCGGATCCTGGCAGATGATCCGGACACCGCCCGGGATTTGCTGCGGACCCATATCCACGTCAGTCAGGCCAAGGGCCGTGAAGTAACCCTGGCCCAGATGGAGATGCATCGGCGCCGTGCTGGCAACAGGCGGGCCTGACCTGGCGCTGGCACAGTTCCTGCTGCTACCCCGGAACACATCTGAACCGGAGGTACCTCATGAGTGGACTTGGTGGACTGAATAAATCCCCGTCGGGCGTTGTTATTGGCCTGGTGCAACTGCAGCTGCCGGACGTTGCCACGCCGGAGCAGCTGGCAGCCCAGACCGAGCGTGTCTGTCAGCTGGTGGCCAAGGCTCGGCGCCAGTCACCGGTCATGGATCTGGTGGTTTTCCCTGAATATTGCCTGCATGGCCTGTCCATGAATATTGATCCCGCCATCATGTGTGATCGGGACGGGCCCGAAATGAAAGCCTTCCGCAACGCCTGCCGTGAGCACGATATCTGGGGCTGTTTCTCCATCATGGAGCGGAACCCGGAGGGCAACCCCTACAACACTGGCGTAATCATCGATAACACCGGCGAAGTCCGTCTGTTTTATCGCAAACTCCACCCCTGGGTACCGGTCGAGCCCTGGGCGCCCGGAAATCTGGGCATTCCGGTTTGTGAGGGCCCTAATGGCAGCACGCTGGCGCTGGCGATCTGCCACGACGGGATGTTTCCGGAAGTGGCCAGGGAGTGCGCCTACAAGGGTGCCAACATCATGCTGCGCACGGCCGGATACACCGCGCCCATTCGCCATGCCTGGAAGATCACCAATCAGGCCAACGCCTTTTGTAATCTGATGGTGACCGCCAACGTGTGCCTGGCCGGAACGGACGGCACCTTCAACTCCATGGGCGAGGGTATGGTGGTGAACTTCGACGGCGTGCCTCTGGTTGAGGGCAATGGTCTCGTGGATGAGATCATCACCGCAGAGGTCCGCCCGGATCTGGTGGATGAAGCCAGGATTCACTGGGGCGTGGAGAACAACATCTACCAGTTTGGTCACCGGGGTTATGTGGCTGTGAAAGGTGGTGCGAGAGACTGTCCTTACACCTTTATGCAGGACATGGTTCAGCACAACTACCGGTTACCCTGGGAGGATCAGGTGCAGGTCACAGATGGCACCGGCTTCGGGTTTCCGGTTCCGGAGCACTAACGGAACGTTCCGGGCACTGTGAGTGTGTCCGGGTAATTTATCCGCGGTCAGTCAGCCGCCGGCTCAATCATGCACTGGCTGCCGCACTGATAACGCTTTTCGTAGCGATTGTCGGCCCAGCGTTCGTAAACGGCGTTCGCGATCCGGTGGAGACCTGGCCAGAGCAGTGGTTTGAACAGCCAGCCGAAGGACGTGTGCGACCAGGCGCGGACATTGGCCTGGAGGCCGGTCACCCAATAGCCCTCGGTAGTGAACAGGTGCAAACGGCGGAGCAGCGCCTCACGGGTTGGCGTGTAGAGGCTGGTTTCCTGCTGCTGGTGAATGTCGGCGAAGCTTAGCCCGCCCCGTTCGAGTTTGCGCAGGGTGCGGATCTCACGGGCGCACAATGGGCACTGACCATCGTAGAAAAGTATGTCCATGATTTGCTCCTGTTAGCGGCAACCAGTTGTACGTTTCAGTGGTGTTTCAGATCACCGCCGGGGCGGCTCAGGCAGGCGATTGTCAGTCGCTGAAAGCCATAAAGCGGGTACAGGACGCGTCCGGTTGCGCCACAAGCGTGCACGCAAGGCAGTATGTGGTTATTATTGAGCCGGTCAGGGCTTTTTGGCCACCAGCAAGGGATGGCTGAAAACGCCCACACACTACAATAAACGCCACTGCTGGAAGTGACACCATGAAATTACGCTCCACTTTGATGGCCGCCGCTGCGCTGCTGTCCTTTTCGTTTGCCAGTTCGTCAACAATAGCTCAGGAAACCTACACGCTGACCCTCGCAGAGACCTGGGGTCCCAACTACCCGATCCTTGGTGACACCAACCGCAGCCTGAAGGCAATGGTTGAAAAAATGTCCAAGGGCCGGTTACAGATTCGTATCGACTCATCCAATCGTCACAAGGCGCCTTTCGGCATCTTTGATATGGTCAAGGCGGGTCAGTACGACATGGGGCATACTGCTTCTTACTACTACAAGGGCAAGCTGCCCAACACCATGTTCTTTACCACGGTACCTTTCGGTATGACTGCGCCTGAGCAATACGGCTGGTTCTACTTCGGTGACGGTATGGACCTGGCGCAGAAAGTTTATGAGCCCCACAACATGCTGTCTTTTCCCGGTGGCAACACTGGCGTACAGATGGGTGGCTGGTTCCGCGAGGAAATCAAATCCATTGAGGACCTGCAGGGTCTGAAAATGCGCACCCCGGGCTTTGCCGGTGAGGTGATGTCCGATATCGGTGTCGCTGTGACCAACATACCGCCGGGTGAGATGTACACTGCGCTGGAGCGTGGCACCATCGATGCTCTGGAGTGGGTCGGCCCGGCGCTTGATCTGCCCATGGGCTTTCATCGCATCTCCAAGTTCTACTACGGCGGCTGGCAGGAGCCCTCAGCTGAGCTGCAATGGCTGATCAACGAAGATTCCTGGAACAAATTGCCGGAAGACCTTCAGGAAACCCTGCGAGTGGCCATGCGCACGGCAGCCTATGACATGTACATTCAAACCACGCACATGAGCGGTGAGGCCTGGAGCCGGATGCAGGAAGAGCACCCGGACGTGGAGTTCCGTACCTTCCCGGATGAAGTGATGGACGCACTGCGCGCCTCCACCGAGAAGCTGCTGGCGGAAATGGCAGAGAAAGATCCCCTGTCACGGGAAATCATCGAGTCTCAGGCGGAATACTTACAAAAAGTACGCCCCTGGACCAATATCGCGGATCGCGCTTATCTGAATAATTCGACCATCGAATAAGCGGGTTATTGCGCCAGTCTGCGATAGACCCAGGCGCTGGTCCCATCGGCCAGCGCCATCTTTACTCTCTCATACCGGATCCCCAGCCGTTCGTAACGATCCAGTCGCGACAGCTCCCGGGGCGACACCGTCAGTACATAACCATGAACCTCTGCTTCCGGGGCCGGGCTGATATCCAGCGCCTCCTTGCGGTAGCCTTCCAGCGTGGCTGGCATCTGCTCTCCGGCCCGTCCCATAACGACCCAGCGAATAACCGGTGACCTGAGTGTGCCAAACACGAACAGTCTGTGCTGGCGACTGTCATCGATGGGTTCCAGTCCGTCCGGGGCGGTATAGCCCCAGGGGCTGAGCATGGTGAACCAGGTGTAAAAAATAATGACAGTAGCGCCGGCGAGCAGGGTCCACAGGCTCAGTTTGACCCAGCGGACAATGGCAGGAGTCAGTACACCGGTCATTCGGATTCCTGTTGAGAGCAATGAGGGTTGAGGCTAACACGTCTGAAGTGGAAGGAAAAAGCGGAAGGTTTGGCTAAAACGAGGAATCCCCGCCGGGGCGGGGATCAGAAGAGACCTTTAATCAGTTTCGGGTAGCTCGCCGTCGTGCGAAGCCAAGGCCTAGCAGGCCGAGACCGAGGAGGCCGAGAGTTGCTGGCTCTGGAACAGGAATCGGCGATTCAATCCCACCGAGACGAATTTGTTTCAGGTCGGCGACAAGGTCAATAGACAAGGCGTTGACGCTGGTGAAGAAAGAGACAGAGCTGAAGTTCTCCCCGGTAATTGTGAACCAGTTTTGCCCATTTTTACTCAATTCGAATGACGAGCTGTCGCCACCGGGGTTGCCGGTGAAATACACATAACCATTATCGTCTGCATTTATATTCAGCTGTAGTTTCCCAAACGTATGGTCGGCCGCATCCAGTGATATATCAAGGAAGCTGAAGCCGCCATCGACCGCCTCGAGGCGGGATTGACCGCCAGTGATACGAAGGTCTTCATCGCTGGTAAGATTGACAAGATAACCATGGTCAACGTTCAGGCACCCCTGAACCGTATATGCGGGTCCGGTAATATTCCCAGAGCATGTGTTGGAAAGAATGTTATCGACGTCTCCGCTGCCACCTACGACACCCTCCTGGACAATAATTGCAGCAGAAGCGATGGGAGCCAAGGCTAACAGCCCGGTTATGGCCAGAGATCTGAAAGCTATTTTAGACTTCATATACTGCCCTCGATGTTGCACGGACGATTTAGTGTTCTGTTACATCATCATAGGCAGAATTTGTGCCGAATATAAAAAATCATTTAATAACAGCAGGTTGAAATTAAATATTGGCGAAATTTTGAATGACGTGTAAAAAAAGTCGACATCTTCTATCTGAAAAATGAGGCTGTAATACTTAGCGAAGTCGATTGGCTCTGTAGAGGCTTTATTCGCTTGGACGGTTTTGGCGGGTTATCCTCCCGCAACAACTACAACTGGAGCAGAAACATGACCAAACGTCTCGAAGGCAAAGTCACCATCATCACCGGTGCCACCAGCGGCATCGGTGAAGCCACCGCTCGTCGTTTTATCGAGGAGGGTGCTACCGTCATTCTGGCGGGCCGAACTGAGGACAAGGGTGAGGCACTGGCAAAGGAACTGGGCAGCAACGCCCTGTTTCAGCGGGCTGATATCATGGTTGAGGCTGATATTGCCGCATTGGTGGATGCCGCCATGGAGAAATTCGGGCGCCTGGACTGCATGTTCAACAACGCCGGCGCCGGCGACCGTACCCAGCTGGATACCGTTACCGAGGAAGAGTTTACCAACGTCATGCGCCTGCTGACGGGCAGCGTGGTGTTTGGTATCAAGCACGCAGCGCGGGTGATGAAGCCTCAGGGCAGCGGCTGCATTCTCAATAACTCCAGCATTGCGGGTCATCGCCTGGGCCAGGGCGGTTATCTGTATTCAGGCGCCAAGGCGGCGGTCAGCCACCTGACCCGGCTGGCGGGAGTCGAGCTGGGTGCGCAGGGGATCCGGGTTAACGCGATTTCTCCGGGAGCTGTGGCAACGCCGATCTTCTGGGGTGGTTCTGCCAGGGCGAACACCCTGAGCGATCTGGAAAACGACGCCAAGATGGCGAAGCTGGAGAAGAATCTGGCGAAAGCCACACCGCTGCCACGGGCCGGCCTTGCCCTGGACATCGCGAATGCAGCGGTGTTCCTGGCCAGTGACGAAGGTTCATTCATCAACTGCCATGACCTGGTGGTGGATGGCGGCCGGATTTCAATGTTCAACGAAAAATCCTGATCCGACGTCAAAAAAAGAGGAGGGCCTGAGCCCTCCTCCCTGTTCCATGTGAGTGTCGAAAAAATTTACACGACCTGTCAGGCCTTGGCTTTCAGCTTCTCCCGCATCCTCAGGGTGGTCAGTACGGTGGTCAGATGGGGCACCGGAACGCCGTGATGCCGGGCAATGGCAACCACGTTGCCGAGTACCGCATCCAGCTCGATGTCGCGGCCATTGAGGTAATCCAGAGCCATACTGTTCTTGTAGGCAGGCATCTTGCGGGTGCCGTCAATGTTCTGCTCAATCAGCTGCTCATCCAGTGGGTGGCCGTCTGCTGCGGCTGTGGCCATGGTTTCTTTCATCAGCTCGCGAATCAAGGCCTCGCCGCCCTCGGTATCGAGGATCGTGAGAGTGTCGGCGCCATTGGCCAAAACTGAAAGCGGGTTGAATGGCGTGTTCCAGACACACTTGCGCCAACGTTCGCCAACCACCTGCTCAGTCAGGTCGATACTGATGCCGCCTTCGATAAACAGGTCAGCCAGTGTGCGACAGTCATCGTCAATGCCTTCCGGGAAGCGTCCCATCACCAGCTTGCCGTAAGCCTTGTGCTCAACTTCTCCCGGTGCCGTGCGGCTGGCAGCAATGAAGGCCAGGCAGCTGATAAGAGGGTTGGCGGGGTAGGCCTCGGCCAGTTCCCGTTCGATGTCCAGGCCGTTTTCAATCAGTACCAGGCGGGTGTTGGCGCCCATCCAGGGCTTGACCAGTGCCGCGCGATCAACCCCCGGCAGCACTTTGACACAAAGGATCAGGTAATCCGGAGTTTCCGTGGGAGTATCACCGTCCCGGTAGACGTTATCGGGCCGGTAGGACAGATCCCCCAGGGGGCTGGTGATACGGATGCCGTTGGCTTTGACGGCATCGTATTCAGAGCGCAGCACGGTGCTGACACTGCAGCCGGCCTTTTTCAGGATGGCACCGTAAAAGCTGCCAATGGCACCTGCGCCGACGATCAGAATACTGGGTTTATTGCTCATGAATGATTGGTCTCCAGTCTGCATATCCGTGCGAATGTAAGCGGGCAAGCAAAGGCTCAGCGGCGAACCGGAGCCATGCCAAGGTGAGCGCCGCCATCAATCAGAATGCTTTCACCGGTGGTCAGATCACCACCGATAATCAGGCCGAGGCAGACATCGGCAACGGTTTCCGGTGAAGCTGCATCGTGCAGCGGCGAGCCGGCCTTGGTTTTTGCCAGCAGTTTGCCGTAGGTTTCCTCACCCAGTCCTTTCATCAGCCACTCGCCCTGAACAAAGCCGGGGCAGACCGCGTTAACGCGGACTTCCGGACCCATAACCCGGGCCAGGGAACGGGTCATGGTGACCAGTGCGCCCTTGGACGCGGCGTAGGCGATGGAGCTGCCAATACCGGCCAGCCCGGCAATGGAGGCCATGTTGATAATGTGGCCGGAACCGTTGGCCCGCAGGGCCTTCTCGGCGGCCCGGGTCATCTGGAAGGCGCCGACGGTGTTGACTGCGTACAGGTCCTGGAAGTCTTTCATGTCCAGGCCGTCGAGGTTGGCGTGGTCACAGAACTTGGTGGTGCCGGCATTGTTGATCAGGATATCGACACGGCCGAATTCTTTCTCGGCGGCGTCAACCATGGCCCGACAATCCGCATCTTCAGCAACGTTGGCTTTGCAGACCAGTGCGCGCACGCCATGGCTGCGGCAGTCTTCGGCTACGGCATTGGCGCCGTCGGCGTTGTTGCTGTAGTTGATAACCACGTGGCAGCCGTGCTCGGCAAACAGGCGGGCAATGGCCGCGCCGATGCCGGAGGATGAGCCTGTAATGATGGCGACGGAGTCTTTGAGTTTCATGGTGTTAACCCTTTTATGTTTGTTGGATTGGGGATCAGGGAACCCGGAGTCCTGCAATTATCACCGTGCTCATCCGTAAACACGAAAAATGGTATCTTCTCTCGATCTGCGAAACACATCAATCATTTCCGGGTTTTCCAACCGTGCCTGTCAGCGCAGTCGCACCGGATCGTCGAGGCGAAGCCAGGTAACGCCGAGCACGGCCATCAGTATGGCAAAAGCCACGCATATCGCAGCGGCGAAGAAGTAGGCGTCCCGCAGGGACCCAAGCCACAAGGCCACTGGTGCCACCGCCAGGGGTGACAGGAACTGGCCGAGAAAGACGGCCGATGATGAGCCACCAAATACCCGGCCACGGATCGCCGGAGGCGTGATTTTCATCAGCCAGACGTTGCCGTTGGGTAGAAAAATGCCAAAACCGAGGCCGGCGATACCGGCTCCCACAACAGTCATCCCATAGCTGGATGCAAGTCCCAGGGTAGTGTAGCCGGCCGCCACCAGGGCAAATCCGATCACATACATGGTGGCAATGCTGAACCAGGGTTTGATGCGGCCGTAAAGAAACGACACAGTGGCCGCCGCCATTGGGGTGACAGACAATGCCAGGCCCACGGCGGTACCGCTGATTTCGCCGCGTTCCGTGAGCAGGAATGGCAGTTGTGCCGGTACCATATAAAACAGGGCCATGCTGGACAGCCC
>NZ_CAXBDN010000176.1:0-9158 GCF_963974375.1 uncultured Marinobacter sp. | reverse complement strand
AGCAGCGGTCTCCAAAACCGCAGGTTGGGGGTTCGATTCCCTCCTGGCCTGCCATTATTTTAACGTCTGGATACATAAGCTGATTCCTATGGAGTCAAGAGCCCAACAGTCGACCAGCCGCCTTGATACGCTCAAGTGGCTGGTTGTTTTTATTTTGATTGCCGCAGGTGTTGTCGGTAATCAGTACTTTAGTGGCGAGTCAGTGTTGTATCGTGCACTTGCGCTGGTTGTTCTGGCGCTGGTGGCAGCATTTGTCGCGCTTCAGACCGATCGTGGTCGTCGCTTTGCAATCCTGCTCAAGGAAGCGCGGGTAGAGATTCGCAAGGTTGTCTGGCCTACACGTCCCGAGCTGATTCAGACCACGATAATTGTTGTGGTCTTTGTGCTCGTGGTCGCGCTTATTCTGTGGGGTATGGATTCGCTGATTGCGTTCCTGGTTCAGGGTTTCATCGGATAGTCAGGGGCAGGTAATGGCAAAGCACTGGTTTGTGGTTCAGGCATACTCCGGATTCGAGAAGCATGTCATGCGTACCCTGAAAGAGCGCGTTGCGCTCCACGGTATGGAAGACAAGTTCGGGGATATTCTCGTTCCGACTGAAGAAGTCGTTGAAATGAGAGACGGCAAGAAGCGCAAGAGTGAGCGTAAGTTTTACCCGGGCTACGTCCTCGTCCAGATGGAAATGGAGGACGCGAGTTGGCACCTGGTGAAAGATACACCGCGCGTTCTTGGCTTTATTGGCGGAACCAAGGATCGTCCGGCGCCTATTACCGAAAAAGAAGCGGATGCGATTTTGCGTCGCGTGGAAAGCGGCGCTGATAAGCCCAAGCCGAAAACCCTGTTCGAGCCGGGTGAGGTTGTTCGCGTCGTTGAAGGTCCGTTTGCGGATTTCAACGGTGTTGTTGAGGAAGTTGATTACGACAAGAGTCGTGTCAAAGTCGCTGTTCTTATTTTTGGTCGCTCAACTCCGGTGGAGCTGGAATTCGGGCAGGTCGAAAAAGACTGATTTGCGATTTTGGAACCGGGCTCGCTCACCAGTGGTGAAGCGGGCTTTTTCTGTCTGCTGTTAGCAGTGGTAAATACAGGGGAGCCGAAAGGCGTTCGAACCCATCAGGAGTGAATCATGGCGAAGAAGATCGACGCTTATATCAAGCTTCAGGTTGCTGCCGGTCAGGCCAACCCGAGTCCCCCCGTTGGCCCGGCACTTGGTCAGCGTGGCGTGAATATCATGGAATTCTGCAAGGCATTCAATGCCAAGACTCAGGGTATGGAACCTGGCTTGCCAATTCCCACCGTGATCACAGTTTACAGTGATCGCAGCTTCACCTTTGTTACCAAGACGCCTCCGGCTGCCGTTCTGCTGAAGAAAGCGGCGGGCATCAAGAGTGGTTCCGGTCGCCCTAATACTGAAAAAGTCGGCACCGTGACCCGCGCCCAGCTTGAAGAAATTGCCAATACCAAAGAGCCTGACATGACGGCTGCCGATCTTGAGTCCGCTGTGCGGACCATTGCCGGTACCGCTCGTAGCATGGGCCTGAATGTGGAGGGGTTGTAAGATGGCCAAGCTGAGCAAACGTCAGAAGCAAATTCGTGAAAAAGTAGACTCCACCCGTGCGTACAGCATAGATGAAGTTGTAGCTCTTCTCGCCGAGTTGGGTGCTGCGGTCAAATTTCGTGAGTCGGTAGATGTTGCGATCAACCTTGGTGTTGATGCACGTAAATCCGACCAGGTCGTTCGCAGCAGCACTGTGCTGCCCCACGGTACCGGCCGTACAGTTCGTGTTGCCGTCTTTACCCAGGGTGCTAACGCCGAGAAGGCGAAAGCCGCTGGCGCAGACATTGTCGGCATGGACGATCTGGCTGAAGAAGTCAAAAAAGGCAACATGGACTTCGATGTGGTTATTGCCACTCCGGATGCCATGCGTGTCGTTGGTCAGCTGGGTCAGATACTGGGCCCCCGCGGCCTTATGCCCAACCCGAAGGTTGGTACCGTGACACCGGACGTCGAAACCGCCGTTAAGAATGCCAAGGCGGGCCAGGTTCGTTATCGTACCGACAAGAACGGCATCATCCACGCGCCGCTCGGTAACGTTGAATTCTCTGCAGAAGCCATCAAGGAAAACCTTGAAGCGCTGATCGTAGACCTGAAAAAGGCCAAGCCTGCATCGTCCAAGGGCGTTTACCTCAAAAAGGTAACGGTTTCTTCGACAATGGGGCCTGGCCTGACTGTTGACCAGAGTGGTCTGAATATCTGATCACAGGTCAGCAGTAACTTTGTAGTCTGGGCGGAAGCCAAGGCTGTCAAAGACCGCAGGCCCTGGAGTCTGTTCTCGCAATACGGGAGCAGGCATAAAGGTTAAAGCAACGCCTGCGCAGACGGTGTGAAGACGTTCTCTCTGAACCCAAACACCGTTAGGCGCCCGAAAGGGCAATGATGGGTTTGCCGGATACCCGGCGAAATCGAGGAGAAATCCAGTGGCAATTAGACTCGAAGACAAGAAGGCGATCGTCGCTGAAGTCAACGAGACTGCCGGTGGTGCCCTGTCCGTCGTGCTGGCCGATTACACCTCTGGTGACATGACTGCGCTTCGTGCCAAGGCTCGTGCCGAAAATGTTCGTCTGAAGGTTGTTCGCAACAATCTGGCGAAACTTGCGGTTGCGGGTACCGAGTTTGAGTGCATTAAAGAAGCACTTATCGGTCCGACAATTCTGGCGTTCTCTATGGAAGATCCCGGCGCGGCTGCAAGGCTGCTGAAGGACTTTGCAAAAGAGAAGGAAGCGTTCGAGATCAAAGGTCTGGCAGTCGGCGGTGAGCTGATGGGCCCAGAACAGATCGATCGCCTGGCCAAGCTGCCGACGCGCCACGAAGCGCTGACGATGCTGGCCGCCGTTACACAGGCACCGGTTACCAAGCTGGCACGCACCCTGAACGACGTTCCAGGAAGAATTACGCGTGTTATCGCTGCAGTCCGGGACCAGAAGCAAGAAGCTGCTTGATTCTGTTGAACACCATTTTTTAAATTTCGGAGAAAGTCATGGCTCTGTCTAAAGACGATATTTTGAATGCAATTGCTGAAATGAGCGTTATGGATGTTGTAGCGCTGGTTGAAGCTATGGAAGAGAAGTTCGGCGTATCTGCTGCTGCCGCTGTTGCTGCTGCTCCTGCTGCCGCTGCTGCTGAAGCTGTTGAAGAACAGACTGAATTTGACGTTATTCTGACCGGTCCTGGTGAGAAGAAAGTTAACGTCATCAAGGCAGTTCGTGAACTGACCGGCCTGGGCCTGAAAGAAGCCAAGGAAATGGTTGATAGCGCTCCTTCCACGATCAAGGAAGCCGCTTCCAAAGCTGACGCTGACGAAGCCAAGAAGAAGCTTGAGGAAGCAGGCGCTTCTGTTGAGCTTAAGTAATCGCCGGTTTATGACCGGTTCCGCGCTCTGAGCGTGGATGGGCTGGTGGCTGCAAGTCACCGGCCTTTTTCTGTTGTATATGCTATAGAGATGAGTGCAGCTGCTAGACTTAATAGCTCTGCGCTCGTCACCTACAGCCAGTGTCTTGTTCAAGACGGCGCAGTACGCCGAGCAACTCGGCCCCGAAGCAGGTAAATGGTTGCTTCTTGATACCAGGTATCAGGTCTAAAGCTGGGGAATGCAGATGACTTACTCCTATACTGAGAAAAAGCGGATTCGCAAAGATTTTAGTAAATTGCCTTCCGTGATGGATGTCCCCTATTTGCTGTCTATTCAGCTGGATTCATATCGGGACTTCCTGCAAATGGAAGCCGCCGCTGACGCACGCCAGGAAACTGGTCTGCATGCAGCATTCAAATCCGTATTCCCGATTGTCAGTTATTCTGGCAACGCGGCGCTTGAATACGTGAGCTACCGCATTGGCGAGCCGGTATTCGACGTCAAGGAATGC
Source organism: uncultured Marinobacter sp. (assembly GCF_963974375.1). Lineage (GTDB taxonomy): Bacteria > Pseudomonadota > Gammaproteobacteria > Pseudomonadales > Oleiphilaceae > Marinobacter. Next base: position 5,242 of record NZ_CAXBDN010000176.1, on the reverse strand, counting down.
CAGCTGAGGGGCGTTACTTACGCCGCACCCCTGCGCGTCAAGGTCCGGCTGATCATCTACGACCGTGAGTCGTCGAACAAAGCCATCAAGGACATCAAGGAACAGGAAGTCTACATGGGCGAAATGCCCTTGATGACTGAAAACGGTACCTTTGTTGTTAACGGTACCGAGCGGGTAATTGTTTCCCAGCTCCACCGCTCACCTGGTGTGTTTTTTGACCATGACAAGGGTAAGACCCACTCGTCCGGCAAGCTTCTCTATTCTGCCCGGGTGATTCCTTACCGTGGTTCATGGCTCGATTTCGAGTTCGATCCGAAAGACTCTGTGTTTGTTCGTATCGATCGCCGCCGCAAGTTGCCGGCGAGTATTCTGCTGCGGGCGTTGGGTTACACTTCCGAGCAGATGCTGGAAATGTTTTTTGATACCAGTAAGTTTGCCATCGGCGAAGAGGTTTCCAAACTTGAGTTGGTGCCCAGTCGTCTGCGTGGTGACATTGCTACCTTCGACATCAAGGACAAGGAAGGCAACGTCGTTGTCGAAGAAGGTCGCCGGGTTACCGCGCGACATATTCGGCAACTGGAGAAATCCGGCATTAACGAACTGGAGGTTCCGACCGAATACCTCTACGGGCGCGTCATTGCCCGGGATATGATCGATACCAAGACTGGGGAAGTGCTGGTCGAGTGTAACACCGAGATCACCGAAGAAGTGATGGCGAAAATCTTTGCTGCCGGTGTTACCGATGTCGAGACCCTGTACACGAACGACCTCGATTGTGGCCCGTTCATGTCCGACACCGTCCGTATTGATCCGACCCGTACGCCACTTGAGGCGCTGGTCGAGATTTACCGGATGATGCGTCCTGGTGAGCCGCCCACCAAAGAGTCGGCAGAAAATCTGTTCAATAACCTGTTCTTCTCAGAAGAGCGTTATGACTTGTCTGGCGTTGGCCGGATGAAACTGAATCGCCGTCTGGGTCGCGAAGAGAGCACCGGCGCCGGCACGCTGACCAACGAAGACATCATTGATGTTCTGAAAACGTTGATCGCCATCCGCAACGGGTCAGGTAACGTCGATGATATCGACAACCTGGGCAATCGGCGCATCCGCTCTGTGGGTGAAATGGCCGAGAACCAGTTCCGTGTTGGCCTGGTTCGTGTTGAGCGTGCGGTTCGTGAACGCCTCAGCCTCGCCGAGAGCGAAGGCCTGATGCCTCAGGATCTGATCAATGCCAAGCCGGTAGCGGCTGCGGTGAAGGAGTTCTTTGGCTCCAGCCAGCTGTCGCAGTTCATGGATCAGAACAACCCGCTGTCCGAAGTGACTCACAAGCGTCGTGTGTCAGCATTGGGCCCTGGCGGTCTCACCCGTGAGCGCGCCGGCTTCGAGGTTCGTGACGTACATCCGACTCATTACGGTCGTGTGTGTCCTATCGAAACACCTGAAGGTCCGAACATCGGTCTGATCAACTCTCTGGCCACCTACGCCCGGACCAACTCCTACGGCTTCCTTGAGAGCCCGTACCGGAAGGTTGTTGAAGGGCTGGTCACCGACGAGATCACCTATCTGTCTGCCATTGAAGAGAGCAACTTCATCATCGCCCAGGCGAGTGCGGCTCTTGATGACAGTGGTCGTCTGGCAGATGAGCTGGTAACCGTGCGCCACCAGAACGAGTTCACGGTCACGCCGCCGGAAAACGTTAACTTCATGGACGTGTCGCCACGCCAGGTAGTTTCCGTTGCGGCCTCGCTGATTCCGTTCCTTGAGCACGACGATGCTAACCGCGCCCTCATGGGTTCGAACATGCAGCGCCAGGCGGTTCCCACTCTGCGTGCGGACAAGCCGCTGGTAGGAACAGGTCTCGAGCGGATCGTAGCCCAGGACTCTGGTGTCTGTGTTACGGCCCGTCGTGGTGGTGTGATTGAAGATGTGGATGCTGGCCGGATTGTGGTACGCGTTCACGATGTGGAAACAGAAGCGGGTGATGCGGGTGTAGATATCTACAACCTGACCAAATACACCCGGTCCAACCAGAACACCTGTATCAACCAGCGTTCAATCGTCAAGCAGGGTGACATTATTGCCCGCGGTGACGTCCTGGCGGATGGTCCCTCCGTGGATCTGGGTGAGCTGGCGCTGGGGCAGAACATGCGTATCGCGTTCATGCCCTGGAACGGCTATAACTTTGAGGATTCCATCCTGGTTTCCGAAAAAGTCGTACAGGAAGACCGTTTCACCACCATCCACATTCAGGAACTGACCTGTGTGGCGCGGGATACCAAGCTCGGTAGTGAAGAAATTACCGCTGATATTCCGAACGTTGGTGAAAGTGCGCTGTCCAAGCTGGATGAATCCGGCATTGTTTACATCGGTGCGGAAGTCGGTCCGGGCGATATCCTGGTGGGCAAGGTGACGCCCAAGGGCGAAACCCAGCTGACACCGGAAGAGAAGCTGCTGAGGGCAATCTTTGGCGAGAAGGCATCTGACGTTAAAGACACCTCCTCACGGGTTTCTGCGGGTACCCGCGGCACGGTGATTGACGTTCAGGTGTTCACCCGCGATGGCATCGAAAAGGATGAGCGGGCGCTGTCCATCGAACTGGAGCAGCTTAACCAGTATCGCAAGGACCTCAAAGATGAGTACCGGATTGTTGAAGGTGCCACCTTTGAACGTCTGACCGCGGCGCTGTCCGGCCAGGAAGTGATCAGTGGCCCCGGGCTGAAGAAAGGTGCCGTGCTTGACGCCGGGTATCTCGCTGATCTTGAGCGGGATCAGTGGTTCAAGCTGCGGATGAAAGATGAGTCGCTCAACGAGCTGCTCGAGAAGTCCGAGCAGGGTCTTGAAGAGCGCAAGAAAGAGCACGACGATCGCTTTGATGACAAGAAGCGCAAGCTTCAGCAGGGCGATGATCTGGCTCCGGGTGTACTCAAGATCGTCAAGGTCTATCTTGCCATCAAGCGGCGGATTCAGCCCGGTGACAAGATGGCGGGTCGTCATGGTAACAAGGGTGTTATTTCCGCGGTGATGCCGGTGGAAGACATGCCCCATGATGAGCACGGCACAACGGTTGATATCGTGCTGAATCCGTTGGGTGTTCCCTCGCGGATGAACGTTGGTCAGGTTCTGGAAACCCATCTGGGTGCCGCTGCCAAGGGTCTTGGCGAGCGTATTAACGGAATGCTTCAGGAACAGCGTAAGGTTGGTGAAATCCGCGAGCTGCTGGATCAGATCTATAACCACAGCGACGAAGTGCCCGCGGTTGACCTGGACAGTCTTTCCGACAAGGAAATTCTGGACATGGCCAACAATCTGCGTGGTGGTGTTCCGATGGCGACTGCCGTATTCGACGGTGCCAAGGAAGCGGAAGTTAAGCATATGCTCGAGCTTGCCGGCATGGATACCAGCGGTCAGGTTACACTGTACGATGGTCGTACCGGTGATACCTTCGATCGACCAGTTACCGTCGGCTACATGTATATGTTGAAGCTGAACCACCTGATTGACGACAAGATGCACGCGCGTTCCACCGGCTCCTACAGCCTGGTTACCCAGCAGCCGCTGGGTGGTAAGGCACAGTTTGGTGGTCAGCGCTTCGGTGAGATGGAAGTCTGGGCTCTGGAGGCCTATGGCGCCGCCTACACCTTGCAGGAAATGCTTACCGTCAAGTCTGATGACGTCAATGGTCGGACCAAGATGTACAAGAACATTGTGGACGGAGACCACAGGATGGAGCCGGGCATGCCCGAATCCTTCAATGTTCTCGTCAAGGAGATCCGCTCGCTGGGTATCGACATCGAGCTGGAATCCGAGTGAGCCGAATCGTTTTTTGGCAGCGTGAGCGGGCACACACCGTGTGCCCGCCCGAGATTAACGCCATCCGGAGCTGTTACTGATGAAAGATTTGCTGAATCTTCTCAAGAGCCAGAACCAGAGCAAGGAATTTGATGCTATCCGCATTGGTCTGGCATCACCGGAAATGATCCGTTCCTGGTCTTTCGGTGAAGTGAAAAAGCCGGAGACCATTAACTACCGCACCTTCAAACCGGAGCGGGATGGTCTTTTCTGTGCAAAGATTTTTGGTCCCATCAAGGACTATGAGTGCCTGTGCGGCAAGTACAAGCGTCTCAAGCATCGTGGTGTCATTTGTGAAAAGTGCGGGGTAGAAGTTGCTCTGGCCAGCGTTCGTCGTGAGCGTATGGGTCATATCGAGCTGGCAAGCCCGGTCGCCCACATCTGGTTCCTGAAGTCGCTGCCTTCCCGTATCGGCATGATGCTGGACATGACCCTGCGTGACATCGAGCGGGTCCTCTACTTTGAGTCCTTCATCGTAATCGATCCGGGCATGACCACGCTTGAGCGCGGACAGCTGCTGAACGATGAGCAGTACTACGAAGCGCTGGAAGAGTTCGGGGATGAATTCGACGCCCGTATGGGTGCTGAAGCCATCAAGATGCTGCTGGAAGATATTGATCTGCAATCGGAAGTGGACATGCTGCGGGAAGAAATTCCCCAGACCAATTCCGAGACCAAGATCAAGAAATACACCAAGCGTCTGAAAATTCTCGAGGCGTTCCTGTATTCAGGCAACCGCCCCGGCGACATGATCATGACCGTGCTGCCGGTACTGCCGCCTGATTTGCGGCCGCTGGTGCCGCTTGATGGTGGCCGGTTCGCGACCTCGGATCTGAACGATCTGTACCGTCGGGTGATCAACCGGAACAACCGTCTCAAGCGCCTGCTGGAGCTGAACGCTCCGGATATTATCGTGCGCAACGAAAAGCGCATGCTGCAGGAAGCGGTTGACGCACTGCTGGACAACGGCCGTCGCGGTCGTGCCATTACCGGCACCAACAAGCGCCCGCTGAAGTCACTTGCCGACATGATCAAGGGCAAGCAGGGTCGTTTCCGTCAGAACCTGCTGGGCAAGCGCGTGGACTACTCCGGTCGTTCCGTTATCGTGGTTGGTCCTTACCTGCGCCTGCACCAGTGCGGTTTGCCGAAAAAGATGGCACTGGAGCTGTTCAAGCCATTCATTTTCTCCAAGCTGGAGCACCGCGGTCTGGCGACCACCATCAAGGCCGCCAAGAAGATGGTCGAGCGCGAGGAAGGTGTGGTCTGGGATATTCTGGATGAAGTCATCCGTGAGCACCCGATCATGCTGAACCGGGCGCCGACTCTGCACCGTCTGGGTATCCAGGCGTTTGAGCCGGTTCTGATCGAAGGCAAGGCCATCCAGCTGCACCCG
>NZ_CAXBDN010000175.1:0-9219 GCF_963974375.1 uncultured Marinobacter sp. | reverse complement strand
CGATAACCAGATCCCAGGATTCCTGAAAACAAGGTTCATTCAGCCATGTCAGCGGGTTACCACGAATGCGCCAGCGGAAAAACCGGGGTGGCAATACCAGGCAGTGCCAGTGATAGTCACCGAACATGCCGGTGAGTTGTTCCCGCCAGCGTTTGTGGCTGGCGGCATCGTAGCCTGACAAGAGCAGAATGCGCGGTCGGTTGTGTGGGAGCTTAGACACCTCTTTCACCAGAATACCCTCTGCAACGCTCTCGTCATTACCTGCTGGTCAGACGGCGCCTGATCAAAAGGGAGAGCAGCAGATGGTAAGCTTATCGATCAATGCATTCAATTTCAGACCGGAATGACAGCTAATCTTTCCGGTACTTACAGTTCTATATCGAACTCCTCTGCAACCTCACCAGGTGTCCGGAGTCGATAGGTTGCCTCTACCCCAGTGGCTCCCGGATTAAAAACTATGCCCTGACCCACTACACCGCGCCCTGGCACCAGGTCAAAAGGAAGAAGATTGGGGACACCAGAAGGCGACAACACCCTCAGTCCCTCACCGGGAACCCGTATCCTCAGTTCACTGATCGGGATATCCACTTTCGACAGATTCAAGAGGCTGAAACGAATCCGCGGTCGCTCCACTCCGTCCTCCATAACAATGGTGCTTGTACGCGAGGGAACAATAACCTCTGAAAAATCATTAACAATGTAAACCCTAGTCTGAGCGGCCAATGAGGTGCCCTCAACACGCACCGAAATCCTGGCTGTACCTGGGCCGGTAGCCGTCGCATTGGCCGAGGCACGCCCCGCTGAGGTCGACATAACGACACTCGGCTCATTGCCAGCAAAAGTAAGCGGGCCACTGATAACAGTAAATGTGACGGTGGTGTCTGCATCAATGGTCAGGTCGTCACCGTTGCCGTTTCTGACCAGGGATTGCAGGTCTATAGCCGGCGGATTGCCAGCATTCCAGCGCACAGCGTCGTCACCTGTAACGCTCAGAGAGACAGATTCGGGCGCTAGTGGATCTGCTATGACAGTAACTTTGACATTTCCGTAGGCTGTCTCGTCCAGTATCACCTGCACATTAGCTTCGCCTGCAGCCAACGCACTCGCAAGACCGTGGTCGGGAAAATCATTTGCAATTGCCAGCGCAGGATCATCAGACGTCCAGGTCACCCGGTCGGTTATGTCCCTACTCTCGTTATTGCTGAAGTTCCCTGTCGCTGAAAACTGGATCTGTTCACCGGCTGTCAGTTGCAGCGACTGATCAGCCCCCAGTCCCGGTGCCGTTATTTCTACGCTGTCGAGAACCGCACTTTCCACAGAAACAGACAATTCAGCCTGCTGACCGTCCCGACTCGCGGTGATCGTTGCAGTTCCAGCCACCCCAGCATCTATCAGACCGTCAACAAATCCCGCTACGGCGCTGCTGGAAGAGTCCCAGTCCGTTATCTGATCAAGTGCCAAGGGGCGAGCTGGCCCAGAATCGTAATCCGCGACCAGTACCGGCGTATAACTCTCCCCGGTCACCAGGGTTAACGTATCCGGGACAAAGCGCAGCCCGGTTATATTCGCCGGTAAAACCTCCACGGTCACAGAGGCCACCCGCCCTCCGAACTGGGCGACGATATCGGTCGTCCCTTCCTCATTAGCGGTCACCTGACCATCATCATTCACCGAGGCAACACCGGGATCGGAACTCGTCCAATCAATCAGAGAAGTAACATCTTCTGGCTCGAAACCTTCCGCCGTCAGCGAGGCTCTGAGCTCAGCGGTTCCGCCAATCTGAAGTTCCAGGCTTTGCGGAGCCAGAGTGAGGTTCGCTTCCAGAAATACTGCTGTAACCGAGCGATTACCTGTGGCATTCCCTACCAGCTCTGCTCCCTGGGCATTGTTGATCTCGTTGCCAGCTTCTTCCCAGCGGAAAAACACAAAACCCGAATTGGGAACTGCCGTCAGGGTATACAGCGCTCCACTGCGGTAAGACCCGCTGCCTCGCACGACTCCGCCTGTAGCAGGTTCGCTGCTGGCGCTGATACTGTATTGCGTGACCGGAGGTGTGGAACTTACATCCCCGCCGCCACCTCCACCACAGGCAGCAAGCTGCAGCGTGGCCAACAGGAAAAACAGTACTTTCGGCAACAGGTTAGGGTGCATCCATGGTTCTCCGGGAGTGAATCGTTCAGAACGTCCCTGAACAACATAGATCAGTCACATGTCTTTGGAAATAGCAGATACAAGACGCGGTTATCAGTTCCGGTCAGGCACCCGACCAAACCACCGGATAATCCCGGAATCCGTGACATGATCCAGCCTGCGGACGCGCTCCCCCGGGGCTGGCTTCCTGCTGTGGTTTTGTCTACCATCACACTATGCTTTCCGCGAATTCTCATTGATTTCCCGTAGTTCCACCGTTACCAGACCGCAACTGCTTCGCCAACCGGCCCTGTCACAGGCAGGTAGCCTGGCGTATTGCTTCAGAGGACCACCATGACCAGCAGACCCAAGATTACAATTTCATCACTTGATGCCGAAAGACTCGATACACTGCTGGAGTCTCTGGCAACGAAAGCCGTGCCGGGCAAAACCGAACTTGAAGACGAACTGGGCCGGGCCGATGTGGTCGACCCCAAAGATGTTCCGCCCAATCTGGTTACCATGAATTCCACGGTACGTTTCCGGGAACACCCCGGCGACCGGGAATTTGAGCTCACACTGGTGTATCCGAAAGATATGGACGGTTCTGGCACCCGGATTTCGATTCTGGCACCGGTTGGCAGCGCCCTGCTGGGGTTGTCTGTAGGGGACGAGATCGAGTGGCCGAAACCCGGCGGTGGTACGCTGAAGGTACAGATTGAAGAAATCCTGTATCAACCGGAGCGGGCCGGTGAACTGCATCGTTGAACGCCATGCGTGAAACGCCCGGCAGCCGTTCAGGCCGCCGGGCGGATTTCAGGGCGGGTGCGGTCAGCGACCTACCTCTGCGTACAGTTCCTTCTTCGACAGCTTCCCTACCGGCGTCTTCGGCAGTTCATCGCGAATTTCCAGGCCATGGATCATCTCGTGTTTGCCCAGGCGGGGTTTCAGGAACGTCTTGAGCTCTTCAAGGGTCAGGTCCTGGGCATCAGGCCGCAGGGTGACATAGGCCCGGGGCGTCTGGCCCCGGTATTCATCCGGCACCCCGATCACGGACACCTCGGCAACGGAGGGATGCTCATAGATGGCCTCCTCGATGTTGCGGGGATACACGTTGTAGCCACTGCAAATGATCATGTCCTTGGTGCGGTCGACGATGTGCACAAAGCCATCATCGTCCATCCAGGCCACATCACCGGTGCGGAAATAACCATCGCTGGTGGTGGACTCAGCGGTGGCATCTTCCCGCTTCCAGTAACCCTTCATGACGTTGGGACCGGCAATACACAGCTCGCCACGCTCGCCGGCGGGCATTTCCTTCTCATCACCGTCCAGGGACAGAATCTTCAGATCCACACCTGGCACCGGCAAGCCACAGGCTCCGGCCGGCGGTGTCATTCCCTGAGGCGTAAAGGTGCCCACAGCGGTGGTTTCGGTCATGCCCCAGCCTTCCTTGACCGCGCAACCGGACGCTTTCTGAAAGCGTTGCTGCAGCTCTACCGGCAGTGGTGCGCCACCGGAGTTGCACAGTTTCAGGGAGTCCAGTTTGTAGTCCGCCAGCTTTTCATAACTCAGCAGTGCCGAAAACATGGTGGGCACTGCGGGGAACATGGTGATGCGCTCATCCTGAATCATCTGCAGGGCGGCCTGGGGGTCAAACTTGAACTGCTGATACAGGGTCGCGCCACAGCGCAGACCGAACAGCATGTTGACCACGATGGAGTAGATGTGGAACGGCGGCAGCACCGCCAGTACCCGCTCCTCGCCTTCCGCCAGCGTGGTACCCAGGGCCGTGCCCAATTGATCCGCCGAGCCCGCCAGGTTGCCGTGGGTCAGCATGGCGCCTTTGGGGGCGCCTGTGGTACCGCCGGTATATTGCAGCACGGCCAGGGCATCCAGATCGTCTGCCTCCGGCCAGGCCTGAAAATCGCCGGCGTTGTCCAGCAGCTCTGCAAACCGGAGAACCCGCGCGTCATTGTCCGGGATATCGGCCAGCTCTCCGGCGGCAGTCAGGCTCGCCCGCACGGCAGCAGAGTCTGCGGCAAATTCCTCGACGGATCCCACCACCAGTTTCTGCAGCCGGGAGGTATCCAGAAATGCCGCCATGCGGGGATAGAAGGCCGCCAGATCCAGCGTCACCATGATGTCGGTTTCACTGTCGGCAATCTTGTGTTCCAGCACCCGTTCTGCATCCAGCGGCGAATAGTTCACCACAACACCACCCGCTCGCAACACCCCCAGGAAACACAGAATGCCGTGAGGTGAGTTGGGCAGATACAGCCCCACATGCACCCCGGGCTTTACCCCAAGGGCCTGGAATCCGGCAGCGGTCCGGGACACCAGGTTGTCGAGCTCCTGATAGCTGATGGCTTTACCCATAAACTGCACGGCCGCCCGGGTTGGCCAGCGCTGTGCGGAGGCTGCCAGCATTTGCTGGACGGAACGGCCGGTCAGATCCGGTTGCGCCGGAATACCGGGCGGATAGGTTTTGAACCAGGGAGCGTCTATCACTCTTTCAATCTCCTGCATTATTATTGTTGAGCGTATTTGAACATAGCATGGCTGAACGGTTTGATGCCCTTGTCGGCGGGCCTGATCAGAATCCGTTAGCGGTCCAGCCGCCATCCACCATGATGGTTTCACCGGTGATATAGGACGAGGCATCGGAAGCCAGGAAAATGGCAGCGCCCACCATTTCCTCTGGACGAGCCATACGGTTCATGGGCGTTCTCGCCTTTACCCTGTCGGCAAAGTCCGCCTTCGCATCGGTAATGGCTTTGACCAGAGGCGTTTCGGTATAGGCCGGAGCCAGACCGTTTACCCTGACGCCCCGCTCGGCCCATTCCACGGCCAGGCCTTTGGTGACCATATCCACACCACCCTTGCTGGCGCAATAGGCCAGTGAACCGGTGATGGCCGTTTTGGCGGCAATGGAAGAAATGTTGATGATACTGCCATGGCCCTGCTTCAGCATCTGGCGGCCGACGGCCTGGGCCATCAGGAACACGCCGGTGAGGTTGACGTCGATGACTTTCTGCCATTCATCCAGAGGAACCTCTTCCGCCGGTTTCTTGATGGTCATGCCGGCGTTGTTGATCAGCACGTCGATCGCCCCGAACTCACTGATGGCGGCATCAACCGCTGCCTGCACCTGACCGGCGTCGGTCACATCACAGGGTGCCACAAGCGCCTTGACGCCAAGAGCCCGCACTTCCTGCGCCACCGACTCCAGTTCATCCCGGCTGCGGCTGCACAGCACCAGATGGCTGCCGGCCTCGGCCAGTGCCATTGCAATACTATGACCGATGCCGCGGCCGGCACCGGTAACCAGGCTGATTTTGCCTGTCAGTTCAAACATTATGCATAACCCCACGCTGTTATTGTTGGAAATCTCTGGGAAGCGACTTCTGAAAGAATGGATCCTAGCAAAGCACTGAATGACACGAAATACCAGCCCGAAACACAGGACGGTACCTGCTGTATTCAGCACAGGGGCCGCCTGATGTTGCCCCGAAGCCTGCAAAAAGGGGAATCAGCAACCTTGTCAGGCGACTGGCCTGTTTATTGCTGCATGTTCTGGTGAAGCCCGGAAAAACCTGGCAACAGCCGAACAGCCAAGCGGAGCCACCACCATGTCACTACTGACGTCACTGATCAAAGCCGGCACGGATTTCCAGCAGGCGGCCAGCGCACGCAGCAAGGCGGGGAGCGCACCGGCGGCGCTGAAGCCGGCCAGTGACGAAGCACCCGCGACCGCCGGTGATGATCGCTTTACCCGCTCCGGGCAACTGGCATCGGATAAAACCGGACGGCTTTCGGTGAAGGACTACCAGCAACAGGTCGGGCAGGATCTTGCCTATGTAAAGGAAACCCTGCGGCACAAGCTTGCCGAGTATGGCCTCAGGCCAACCACCCAGGTAGCGGTCAGCCGGTCTGCGGCAGAGGGCATAAAACTTGAAGGCAGAATGCCGGAGGAACCTCGCCTGCAGATCCAGAACGACCTCAACAAGAGTCAGGCCTTCCGGGAGGCTTTTTCACGCCTGAGCGTCAACGAACCGACACTGAAGTTTGTGGATACCGCTCTGAAGCTGAACAAGGCCTACGGCACCAGCAACACGGTGCTGGAAACCCTGGTCAGCGACAATCAGCAGTTCAACGGGCTGCAGGACCTGGTCCACCGCTACGACAGCATCCGCAAGACCTTCAGCGGTCAGTCACTGCCACTGGCGGAAGGCACCTCCGCCAGTGGCTATGCCTTCAGCCTTAACCAGCGGGCCTGAACGGCCCGCTGAGCCAGACCCGGACTCAGACTTCAAAGGGTGCCGGATCGCCCTTGCCCACCCGGGTTACTTCCGGTGCTTCCCCGGTCATGTTGACCACCGTGGTCGCTTCCATGCCACAGAACCCGCCATCAATGATCAGATCCAGCTCATGCTCCAGCGCTTCCCGGATGTCTTCAGGGTCGGTCATGGGCAGATCTTCACCCGGCAGGATCAGCGTGGAGCTCATTATAGGCTCGCCCAGCTCACCCAGCAGCGCCTGCACGATGGCGTTATCCGGCACCCGCAGGCCAATGGTCTTGCGCTTGGGATGCTGCAGTCGACGGGGCACTTCGCTGGTGGCATCGAAGATGAACGTGTACGGCCCGGGGGTGAAGGTTTTCAGCAGCCGGTACTGGGTGTTGCCCACTTTGGCGTAGGTACCGACGTCAGACAGGTCACGGCACACCAGGGTGAAGTTGTGACCGTCGTCCAGCTTGCGGATACGCTTGATCCGGTCCGCCGCCTGCTTGTCCCCCAGATGGCACCCGATGGCATAGGCAGAATCCGTCGGGTAGACAATAACCCCGCCATTGCGCAAAATTTCAACCGCCTGATGAATCAGCCGTTTCTGGGGATTGTCCGGGTGAATCTGAAAAAACTGGCTCATACCGCGTTATCCTTTTGCCTGCATGGCAGGGTCTTTCTTGGAGCCCCCCATGCAATTGGGTGAATCCGGCACATCGCCACCAGCCTGCTGCCATTCTTCCGGCGTGAACAGATGCAGAGCCAGGGCGTGCACGCCCCCGGCCATCTCTCCGGCCAGGGCCTTATAGACCGCCTGATGACGCCGAACTTTCGCCTGTCCGGAAAAATCCCCGGATACCAGAGTCACCTTGAAGTGAGTTTCCGAGTCCGGTGGCACACTGTGCTTGTGGCTCTCGTTTTCAACCTGCAGATGCAGCGGGCTGAAACATTGACCGAGTTTGTTCTCAATGGTTTGCTGAATAATCATGATCGGGGCGTCCCTCCAGATAGAGGATGGCTGGATATGCCACGAAGTTTACACCACCGGACTTTTACTGTCCGCCGCTTGACAGCTTAAAGCCCAGACGCCATCTTGCCAGCCCGACCCGGATCAGCCGTTTACGGGATAACGTCACACCCTTGCGGACCTGTTGCATGCGCCTGTTCATCGCCGAAAAACCCAGCCTTGGCCGCGCCATCGCCGCTGCCCTGCCCGGCCCCCTGCAAAAAGGACCCGGCTGGCTGCGCTGCGGTGAGGGCGAAGACGCCTGCGTGGTGAGCTGGTGCATCGGCCACCTGCTGGAACCCGCCGAGCCGGCCCGCTACAACCCCCGCTGGAAAAACTGGCGACTGGAAGACCTGCCGGTGTTTCCGGACCAGTGGCAGCTGGAACCCAAGGAGAGTGTCGCCCAGCAGTTGAAAGTGCTGACCTCGCTGATCCGTAAGGCCACCGTTATTGTCCACGCCGGCGATCCGGACCGGGAAGGCCAGTTACTGGTGGACGAGGTCATCAAATACTGCGGCGCCAGTTGTCCTGTGGAACGGGTACTGATCAACGACCTTACTCCCTCTGCCGTTGCCCGCGCCCTCAGCCAGACCCGGGATAACCGGGAATTCCGCCGGCTCTCACATTCGGCGCTGGCGCGACAACGGGCGGACTGGTTGTACGGCATCAACCTGACCCGTTTCTATACCCTCAGCTATCGCCAGCAAGGTGCCGATGGTGTGTGGTCGGTGGGCCGGGTTCAGACCCCGGTGCTGGGGCTGGTGGTGCGCCGGGATGACACCATTGCAGGGTTTGAACCCAAGCCCTGGTATCGCCTGACCATTACCGCCCACAATGAAGACGGCCCTGATACCACACCCTTCGATGCCCGCTGGCTGCCTGCGGAAAGCCTGCGGGAACACCTGGACGAGGAAGACCGCCTGCTCAGCCGCGAGATTGCCGATCAGATCGCGCAGGCGGCCCGGGGCCAGCCAGGGAAAATCCTGGACGCCCGGTTCCGGGATCGCCGCGAGGCACCACCGCTGCCACTGTCGCTTTCGGCCCTGCAGATCGAGGCGGGCAAGGCCTTTCGCATGGGCGCCAAGGACGTTCTGGATACCGCCCAGAACCTTTATGAAAAGCATCAGCTGATCACCTACCCACGTTCCGATTGCCGCTACCTTCCGGAGGCCCATTTCAGCCAGGCGCCGGCCGTGGTGCAGGCCATTACCCGAGTTGATGGCAGCCTCGCCGATGCCGGCCAGCAGGTGGACCTGCAACACCGCAGCGCAGCCTGGAACGACAAGAAGGTGGATGCCCACCACGCCATCATTCCGACCTCCCGAAGCCGGCCCTCCGGGCGACTGAGCGAGGCGGAAAGCCGCATCTACAATCTGATCAGTCGTTTTTATCTCATGCAGTTCATGACCGACGCCGTGCACCGTGAGGGGCGGCTGGATATTGCCCTGGCAGACCAACGCTTCCGGGCCTCGGAAACTGCGGTGGCGGAGGCGGGCTGGAAGGTACTGCAACTCAGGGCAAGAGATCCGGCACCGGACGACCAGGAACAGGCCAGCCGCAAACCCCTGCCCCGCCTCGCCAAAGGTGACACGGTGCTGTGCACCGACAGCAACGTCAAGGAACGGATAACCCAGCCGCCTCAGCCATTCACCGACGCGACACTGCTGTCGGCCATGACCAATATCGCCCGCTTTGTAAGCGATCCGGAGCTACGCAAAACCCTGCGGGAAACCGACGGCCTGGGTACTGAGGCTACCCGCGCCGCCATTCTCGAAACCCTGTTCCGGCGTGATTACC
>NZ_CAXBDN010000174.1:0-9253 GCF_963974375.1 uncultured Marinobacter sp. | reverse complement strand
CTCGGTTTCTGCCAGATAGTCCTGGGTGGTGAAGGCGGAGTGTGTCTTGCGTACATGGCCCGCTATGCCGGCATCAACGGGCCCGCTGAGTTGTTTGATGGGCTGGGTGTAGGCACCATCGATCGCGAGAATCCGCCCCTCATCGCCAATTTTTCCTGCCATCCAGGCGACGTCGCTACCCAGCAGTTTGCGGCCGCGCACCGCGATGCTGTTCAACACCGCTTTCGGGTCCTTCAGCTCGGTCAGAGACTCCGCACTTTCAGAGACGGCCCGCAGCGACCGCTCGTTCAGCTGGTGTTGTTCATTGCGCTGGGCAAGGCTGATGGATTTCCGGATGGCGTTCAGCAACTCGGATTTTTCCTTAGGGCCGGCTCCTGATGCCTCGGCTTCCGACAGACGCATCGACAGCTCGCTGGCGCTTCGGCCCTTGTCCAGATCATCAATCAGAGCCTGATAGATATTGCGCGATTGCGGGAGCTGATCCGAAGGTTTCAGGGATTGACGGTGCAACGGAGTGTCGGACATGGGAATCTGGTGCCGGGTCAGGAGTGATCTAAGAGGCTAGTTGGATGCCCCATTAAACTCAACAAAAATGTATGACTGTCACAGCACCTAGGCGCGGATTCGTACCGTTTAGGGGCAAGAGGCAGAGCGGGCCCGAGGCTGAAGAAAAAATATGTCTCGTGCATAGGCGGACCATGCGGTTGTTTGGTGCGCAGCTGCGGTTCAAATGGGTGCGCAGCGCACGAAAAAGGTGCGCCAAGTTTTATGAATGGACTGTGACACGGATGTCACAATTCTTTAACCTGTTGTTTAAAATATAAAAATAAAGGCTGGCATACCTGTTGCAAAAACCAACGTGTTCGTTAACTCGCAACTGTTGGAAGGTATACACATGAAAAAGAATTCTTCACGTTTGATGGCCGCAATCATGAGCGCTGGCGCCATTGGTGCTGTTGCGGTTCCCTCTGTGGCTTCTGCCGAAGTTTCCGCAGAGTTGAGTGTTGTCAGCAACTACCTGTTCCGTGGCGTGACCCAGACCAACGGCGCTACTGCTGTGCAGGGAGGCCTGGAATACGGCAATCCATCCGGCTTCTACGCCGGTGTGTGGGCATCAAATGTTGATTTCGGTGATGGCACCAGTGTGGAGTTTGACCCATACCTGGGCTTCTCCGGTGAGGCCGGCGGCATTGGTTATGACATCGGCTATGCCTATTACGGTTATCCGGACTCCCCTTCCGCCATTGATTTCGGTGAGATTTACGGTGAACTGAGCTTCGGGCTGTTTGCTGCCGGCCTGGCCTACACCGTTAACAGCGAAGCGGATGATGGCGACCTTTTCGTTGATGGCGATATGTACTACTACGGCAGCCTGAGTCTGCCCCTGCAGGGCGATTACGGTCTTGGTTTCACTGTTGGTTATTACGATTTTGATGCCGATGGTGACGCCGGTGTTGATGCCAGCTACGTCCACTACGCGGCGTCCCTGAGCAAGGATGTGGGTGAATTTGGTGAGCTGAGCTTCAACTTTGAACTGGCAGACATCGATGAAACCGACGCTCTGGGCAGCGACGTGTCTGACAAGCCACGGTTCTGGCTGGGTTGGTCCAAGTCCTTCTGAGTACTTGAAGCAGCCTGGCGGATGCCAGGCAGAGCAGGCAAGAAGTTTTGGGGAGCCCCTGGCTCCCCTTTTTTATGTCCGCTCTGGTTTGTGACGTTTTGGTAACGGCTGTGTGCCTGTCTTTCCCTTCGTCTATGCTGACTAACTGGTAAGCAAGACAAGAACTGCTGACTGCGCCCTGGCCGGGTCCGGTTCCACTGGTTGAAGCACAATGGCGGTCGTCCTGAGATAGCAGGGATACCGATCGATCCGCAGGGAAGGGAGTGGATGATTTCATGCTCTTGTTGCTGACACTGCACATCATGGCCCTGCTGTTCTGGGTGGCCAGCCTGTTCTACCTGCCGGCCCTGTTGGCGGGTCGACACGGCGATAATCACCCCTTTGAAGAACCCCCCGAGCCCTACGATTCCCTGTCCCGGCTGGTATTTACCCGGATTGCCACACCGGCAGCGATTGTCGCGATCCTGGCCGGTACTCTGGTGTTTGTGGTGGACAGGAACGCCAGCCCCTGGCTGCTGCTGAAGCTGACCCTGGTGGCCATGCTGGTGGTGGCCCATACCCTGCTCGGTTTGCTGGTGCTGAGAGCGGAAGCTGACAACGGCAAACCGATTCAGCCCTGGTGCCGGGTGTTTCTGGTGGTGTTGAGTTTGCTGGTCCTGGCCATTCTCTGGGTGGTACTGGCCAAGCCATCCGGTATCGGAGCGTTGTTATGAGCCGCCGTGCTCTGCCTGCTGGGCTGGATTCAGTGGCCCCCCTCCAGCTCCTCGATCTGCGTTTGCCTCTCCGCCCGCTGGATGGACTGTTCGTCCGCCACCCCGACCGCATGGTCATAGACCAATTGTCCGCCGAGGAAACTGGTCAGGCCGATCAGCAGGCCGCTGATCAGGGTCAGGTACAGACCCCAGGGCATGATCAGGGCCGATGGGTCGCCCAGGCGCAGCATCCAGTTCAGGGTCGCCAGCGACAGCAGCATGATGGCCATGATGCCGTGGCACCAGGCAATCACCAGGCGTCGGATAGCACGGACGATGATCAGGTCCAGCAGGCCAATGGTCCCCGACACCCAGGCTCCCAGCACTCCAATACCAACCAGCCAGAAACTGGCCCTGGCCCAGAACGGATCTCCGGTAACGATAAAGGCCAGATCAGTGCCGATCAGTCCGGTCAGTGCCGCCACCGGGAAGTGAATCAGCATCGGATGGATAGGGTGACCGGCGATGGCCATCTTGCTGAGAATCGGACTGGTGCTCATGTGCGTTCTATCCCTTTCGCATCGTTCATGCTTTGCAGACCTTCCATGTATCGGATCAAGGGCGTTTCCGCCGTTGTTGGCAACCTCACTGAAAGAGTAGCAACCCTGTCGGCAGCTGGCATCTTTTTGCTGCTGCCGTTACTTGCAGGTTGCAGTGGCCCCTTGTCCTCTCTGGAACCGGGCGGACCCAGCGCCCGGGCCAGTGCCTGGCTGTGGTGGGGTATGTTTGGCCTGTTTGGCGTCATCATGCTGGTGGTGATCGGCCTGTGGATCTACGCCATGGGTCGTCAGCCTCTGGAGCCGGACCCGCAGCAGGATGCCCGCAACCACACCCGCTGGATAGTGTGGGGAGGGCTGGTGCTGCCCATCTCCGCCATGTCCGTGGTGCTGGCCTTCGGGGTGCCCATGGGTCAGCGCATGTTGCCGCTGCCGGTGGCAGAGGGTGCCCCCCTGCAGATTGAGGTAACCGCTCACCAGTGGCGATGGGAGGTCCGTTACCCGGACCAGGGCATCCGGCTGGAGAACGAGATTCATATTCCTGCGGGAGAGCCGGTGGACCTGCAGCTGACCAGTGAGGATGTCATCCACGCCTTCTGGGTGCCTCAGCTGGCGGGCAAACTCGACATGCTTCCAGGACGGGTCAATACCCTGCGCCTGGAGGCTGACCACCCGGGGCGTTACCGGGGTGTCTGTGCGGAGTTCTGCGGTGTTGGCCACAGTCATATGGCGTTTGTGGTCATTGCTCACGGTGCTGACGACTGGCAGGACTGGCTGTCCGCCGGGGGCAGGGCTGAGGCTGCCGTTACGAGAGCGGGAGAGGGTGCGGATGAGAGTGTAGGAGAGAGTGCAGGAGAGAGTGCAGGAGAGAGCACCGCGGAACCGGTGGAACAGGAGTCGTCAGATGACTGAGCCAACGCAGGACGCCCGTCGTCACCAGGCCTTGGAGAAGGTGTGGGGCAATCTGCCGGGGCTGGGCGCACTGGCGGCGGTCAACCACACCTCTGTCGGTCTGCGTTTTGTGTTTACCGGGCTGATGTTTTTCCTGATCGGCGGGCTGCTGGCCATGCTGGTGCGCACGCAGCTGGCGTTGCCGGAGCAGGACATCATCGGGCCGGAAATGTACAACCAGCTGTTCACCATGCACGGCACGGTGATGATGTTTCTGTTCGCCATTCCGGTGCTGGAAGGCATGGCCATGTACCTGATTCCCAAGCTGCTGGGTACCCGTGACCTGGTGTTCCCCAGGCTCAGTGCGCTGGGTTACTACTGCTATCTGTTCGGTGGCTTGATCATCCTGTCCAGCCTGTTCCTGCAGGTGGCGCCGGATTCCGGCTGGTTCATGTATACCCCCCTGAGCAGCGCCACTTTTTCACCGGGACCAGGATCTGAGCATCACCTTTGTGGAGGTGTCGGCGGTGGCTGCAGGGGTGGAGCTGACCGTGTCCATCCTGCGCACCCGGGCCGAAGGCATGAGCCTGATGAAGATGCCGATCTTCGCCTGGTACATCCTGGCCATGGCGCTGATGATTGTGTTCGGCTTCCCGCCGCTGATTCTTGGCAGTGTGCTGCTGGAGCTGGAACGGGCTGCCGGCTGGGTGTTTTTTGAGGTCACCGGCGGTGGTGACCCGCTGCTGTGGCAGCACCTGTTCTGGCTGTTTGGTCATCCGGAGGTGTACATCATTTTTCTGCCGGCGGCAGGCATTGTTTCCACTCTGATTCCGGTGTTCGCGGGCCGGCCATTGGTGGGCTATCGCTGGATTGTGCTGGCCATCATCCTGATGGGTTTTGTCAGTTTTGGCTTGTGGGTACACCACATGTTCACGGTGGGTATTCCACAGATGGCGATGGCGTTTTTTTCGGTGGCCAGCATGCTGGTGGCCGTTCCCACCGCCATCCAGATTTTCGCCTGGCTGGCGACCCTCTGGTCCGGCAAAGTACGGTTCCAGCTACCGATGCTGTGGATACTCGGCTTTCTGATTGTGTTTGTCTGCGGTGGCCTGACCGGCGTCATGCTGGCGCTGGTGCCCTTCAACTGGCAGGTGCACGACACCCATTTTGTGGTCGCCCATATGCACTATGTTCTGGTGGGAGGCATGCTGTTCCCGCTGGTGGCAGGGCTGTATTACTGGCTACCCCATGTTTCGGGCCGGCTACCGTCAGACCGGGTCGGGCGGTGGGGCTTCTGGTTGTTCTTCGGCGGCTTCAACGGTACTTTTTTGCTGATGCACCTGACCGGTCTGTTGGGTATGCCCCGGCGAGTCTATACCTATGAGGCCGGGCTGGGCTGGGACTGGCTCAACCTGTTGTCGTCGGTTTCAGGCTTTGTGATGGCCATGGGGGTGGCGGCGATTATTCTCGATCTCGCGCTGCACATGCGTTTTGGCCGCAGGTCACCGGCCAATCCCTGGCAGGCGGATACCCTGGACTGGGCCACCCCGATGCCGGTCAGTGCCTACAACTTTGCCAGTCTGGTTCCGGTGCGGGACCCTAATCCGCTGTGGCAGCACCCGGAGCTGCCGGCTGCCATGGCCCGCGGTGAGGGCCGGCTGGCAGACATCGACCATGGCCGTCGGGATATTCTGGGTACCGATGTCGTGACGGGCAAGGTAAGGGAGCTGATCACACTACCCACCAACTCATGGTTACCGCTGCTGACATCGCTGGCACTCGGGGTTATCTGCGTCAGTCTGCTGGTGAAGGCCTACGAACTGGCCATCGCAGGCGCTGTCGCGACCCTGGTGCTGACGTTGCGATGGAGCTGGGTCAATGGCGCTCACCCGGCACTGGCGCCGGTCGGAACTCCGGCGGACCCGGAGCTGCCCTTTCATTCCCGTACCACCGATGGCCCCGGGCGCTGGGGCATGATCATCACCCTGATGGCCAACGGTACCTTTTTCGTGTCCCTGATTTTTGGCTGGCTCTACCTGTGGGCCGTAGCGCCAGAGTGGCAAGCGCCGGCCCATAGCCCCTTGCCCCTGAGCTGGCTGCTGGGCGGCGGTGTGGTGATGCTGCTGGCGGTGCTGGCCTTCCGTCGGGGCGCCCGCCGTCTGGCCCAAGGTGAGGCGGGTGGTGTCGGGCTTTCACTCCTGGCCAGTTCGTTACTTGGCATCCTGCCCGTTGCAGTGCTGGTCTGGGTGGCGCTGGGCAGTGATCTGACTCCGGCCAGCCTGGCCCATGATTCGGTTCTGGCCGTATTGCTGTGCTATCTGATTTTCCACAGCGCTCTCGCCGTTATCCTGACCCTGTTGCAGTTCTGGCGCCTGCAACGGGGCCTTGTAGGACCGCAGTTGCCCTATGAGCCCCAGGTGGTCTGGCCGTTCTGGTTGTACACCCTTGGCATCTACTGGCTGAGCCTGGCCACTTTTGTGCTGCTGCCTATGGCCTGGGGAGGTGGCCAGTGACCCGGACCAGCTGGACTCACCCGGTGCATCTTGTGCTGGGGCTACTGGTCTGGAGCCTGTGGTTTGTGGTGGTCTACACCGGGCTTTCCCTGGGCTGCCAGCTGGCACCGACGGTTGGCGAGCAGGGGCCTTTCAATGTGGTAACCGTGGTCACCCTGGCCGGTGGTGTCCTGGTCGGGCTGGGCCTGCTGTGGGCCGCTCGTGGTTGCTGGCGGGTCGCGCGCTGCAAAGGTGACCAGGACACAGCCAACGAACAGCAACGAGCCGTTGCCAGTGTCGCGGCCGGGCTTTATCTGGTGTCTGCCTTCGCTGCCCTCGCCATTGTTTTGCCAGGACTGTTCATGATGCCATGTCTTTGATAACAGGTACGTTGTTGCAACGATTGCTGGCAGGGGTATTCCTGCTGACGTTGCCAGCTGTGGTGTGGGCCCACAGTCCCTTTGCCGGTGACCGGCAGGAACAGCTGGCAGCCATCCTCAGTGCTCTGGCGCTGCTTGTCCTTTGGCTGCTGTGGTGGCGGGGTGCCCGCCGGCAACCGCCGGGGCGCGGGCGTTGGTGGCTGTTTCAGAGCGCAATGGTGCTGTGCGTGGTGGCCACTCTGGGTCCGCTGGACCACTGGGCGGAGACCAATGCCGCCGTCCACATGACCCAGCACATGTTGTTCATGGTGGTGGTGGCACCCTTGTGGGTGCTCAGCAAACCCCTGCCTCAGATGGTGGCCGGTGGTGGCTACTGGTTATTGGCTGTGGCGTCACCCCTGCTGAAACTGGCCCGTTACCCCATGTGGATGGCCTATCTGCATGGGGCGATCATCTGGTTCTGGCATATTCCTTTTTTCTATCTGCTGGCGCTGGAAAATCCCTGGTGGCACCTGTTGGAGCACGCTCTGTTTCTGGTTACCGCAGGTCTGTTCTGGTGGGCGGTGCTCCACGGTCCGGTGCGAAACCGGCCTGTGGGCCTGGTAGCCCTGTTGCTGACTTTGATGCATACCGGGTTTCTGGGGGCTATCCTGACGTTTGCAGGGGTTTCGTTGTATGGCGCGGACCGGGCTTTGGCCAGTCAGCAGTTGGCGGGGTTGATCATGTGGGTACCGGGAGCGGTCCCCTACATCAGCGCCGCGATCTGGCTGGCGTTCCGCTGGAGTCGCCCGACTGACACCAGACCCGGTGAGGATGGCGCCGGGCAGGGGGCGGATAGGGTATTATCCGGAGTTGATCATATAACCGGACAACATCAGGAGACAGGTTCATGAGGGTAGCTGTTTACTGCGGCTCGGCCGCAGGTAATGACCCGAAGTTTGCACAGTGCGCCAGGGGCATGGGTACCATTCTGGCCCAACAGGGTATTGATCTGGTGTTTGGTGGCGGCAAGGTGGGCCTCATGGGCATTGTCGCCGACGCCGTGCTTGACGGCGGTGGCAAGGTGTATGGGGTTATCCCGGAGTCCCTGCGGGATCGGGAGCTGGCTCACCCCGGGCTGACCGAACTGCAGGTGGTGCCTAATATGCATCAGCGCAAGGCGGCTATGGCAGACATGGCGGATGCCTTTATCGCCATGCCAGGTGGCCCCGGCACCATGGATGAGCTGTTCGAAGCCTGGACCTGGGGCCAGCTGGGTTATCACAACAAGCCCTGTGCCCTGTACAACGCCTTCGGCTACTACGATCACCTGCTGGCGTTCGTGGGCACCATGGCAAACGCCGGTTTTCTCAAGCAGGCCCACGCCGATATGCTGATTGTTGAAGACCAGCCGGAACCCCTGCTGGATGCCATTCGGGCTTACCAGCCGCCGGTTCGCAAGTGGTCGTAAGCCGGATCTGGTGTTCGTTTTGGCTGGTTGAAGTCGGAGGGAACCGCTAAGCTGCTTCGGCAACCATAACAATATCCCCTGAATCTGGTCTGGCCAGAGCGTGGTGCCTTTTGTCGCCCATCTACGCCGGACCTGCTGTCCCACTCCGGAGAAAACCATGAGCGAACTGATCCTTCACCACTACCCCCAGTCCCCGTTTGCCGAAAAGGCCCGCATGATGCTGGGCTTCAAGGGACTCAACTGGCGATCCGTGTTCATCCCGGCAGTCATGCCGAAACCGGATCTGGTGGCCCTGACCGGTGGCTACCGTCGGACCCCGGTGATGCAGATTGGCGCCGATATCTACTGTGACACGGCCATGATTGCCCGCCGCCTGGATCAGGAACAGCCCCTGCCGGCGCTCTATCCGGAAGGCAAAGAAGCCCTGGCAGCCAGTGCCGCCCATTTTGCCGACCAGGTGATGTTCCAGCACGGCGTTGCCCTGAATTTCCGCCCGGAAAGCGTGGCTGAGCGTTTCAAGGGAGCCCCGGAATCCGCCATGCAGACCTTTCTGGCGGACCGCAAGGCACTGTTCGACGGCGGTAACGCCAGCCGCCTGCATCCTTCCCAGGCAGTATCCCAGTGGCCCACGCTGTTGGGTCGTCTGGAGCAGCAGTTATCGGAAAGTGGCACCTTCCTCATGGGTGAAGAGCCGACCATCGTCGATTTCTCTTACTATCATCCGTTGTGGTTTGTGGCCAGCAACAAGGCGGCCGCCAGCGCCCTGGAGCCATACCGGCAGGTCCGCTCCTGGATGGAAGCCGTGGCGGCCTGTGGCCATGGCGAGTCAACCCCGATGGAGTCCGCAGACGCTATCGAAGTCGCCCGCCAGAGTTCTCCGGCCGAGCTGCCCGCCACCGGCTTTGCCGATCCGAACGGCCTTGCGGTTGGCCAGGCTGTCACGGTAGCTGCCGTCGACTACGGCACGGACCCGGTAGCGGGTACCCTGGTGTATCAGGATGCGGAAGAGCTGGTTATCAGCCGGGAAGACGAGCGGGCTGGCCTGGTTCACGTGCATTTTCCCCGATATGGCTTCCGTATCAGTGCTGCCTGAATTTGTGAATCAGAGAGGTTGATTTATGAGTCTTCTGGAACAGCTAGGGCTTCGGCTACCGGTGATACAGGCCCCCA
>NZ_CAXBDN010000173.1:0-9321 GCF_963974375.1 uncultured Marinobacter sp. | reverse complement strand
GCCCGGAGTAAGCGACAGGAAACACAAAGTCTGCGGCCCCTGATCGCCTGGCGATCAGGGGCCGAACGAAATTGAGATGATGAGAGCGTCACCATGAAAGAACGACTGCATAACGACTTTCAGTTTGTTGAAGTAGGCCGCGTTGATCCTAAAAAATTTCCGGCCAGCAAGCGTCGCAAGAACTTTGGCGAAATTTACCATCCCTATGAGCCCGCGCAGGCCGGTAGCCAGGCCCATCGCTGTCTTGAGTGCGGTAACCCTTATTGCGAATGGAAGTGCCCGGTTCATAACTATATTCCGAACTGGCTGAAGCTGGTGTCGGAAGGCAACATCATGAAGGCAGTCGAGTTGTGTCATCAGACCAACTCCCTGCCGGAGGTCTGTGGCCGTGTTTGCCCCCAGGACCGCCTATGTGAGGGCGCCTGTACTCTGAACGACGGTTATGGCGCTGTGACCATTGGCTCTGTGGAGAAGTACATCACCGACACAGCTTTTGCTCTGGGCTGGAAACCGGATCTGTCCGACGTTCGCTGGACCGACAAGAAAGTTGCCGTCATCGGGGCTGGCCCTGCGGGTCTTGGCTGTGCCGATATTCTGGTCCGTAACGGTGTCCGTCCGGTGGTGTTTGACCGCTACCCGGAAATTGGCGGGCTTCTGACCTTCGGCATTCCGGAGTTCAAGCTGGAAAAATCTGTGATGACCCGGCGCCGCACGGTTTTTGAGGAAATGGGCGTGGAATTCCGGTTGTCCACCGAAGTCGGCAAAGACGTTCAGCTACAGGACATCATCGACGAGTTCGATGCGGTCTTTATGGGCATGGGTACCTACACCTACATGAAAGGTGGTTTTCCCGGGGAAGACCTGCCGGGCGTTCACGATGCGCTGCCGTTTCTGGTTTCCAACGTCAATCGTCGTCTGGGCTTTGAAAAGTCAGAAGACGAGTTTATTGATATGAAAGGCAAGCGCGTGGTGGTTCTTGGCGGTGGTGACACGGCCATGGACTGCAACCGCACCTCCATTCGCCAGCAGGCCACGAGCGTGGCCTGTGCCTATCGCCGTGACGAGGCCAACATGCCGGGTTCCCGTCGCGAGGTGGCCAACGCCAAGGAAGAGGGCGTGAAGTTCCTGTTCAATCGTCAGCCTATCGCCATTATCGGCGAGGATCGGGTAGAGGGCGTGAAGGTGGTGCAGACCCGGCTTGGGGATCCGGATGAAAACGGTCGTCGTCGTCCAGAGGTGGTGCCAGGCAGTGAGGAAGTTATTCCGGCGGATGCCGTACTGGTGGCCTTCGGTTTCCGTCCAAGCCCGGCCGACTGGTTCGGAGAGATGGACGTGGCGACGGATGATTCCGGCAGGGTAACCGCGCCGGAAGCGTCGGAGTTTGCCTTCCAGACCACCAATCCGAAAATCTTCGCCGGTGGCGACATGGTGCGCGGCTCCGACCTGGTCGTTACAGCCATCTGGGAGGGGCGCCAGGCCGCCGAGGGTATTCTTGATTATCTGGACGTGTAATCCGCGGCGGGTATGACCGCCGTCAAAAGGGTGACTCACCACGGCTGAGTCACCCTTTTTTATCGAGGCAAAAACGGTATCATTGCCGTCCGAAACACCCACACTGGGAATTGCTATGACCGAGCTGAAGAATGACCGTTTCCTGCGGGCGCTGATGCGCCAGCCCGTTGCCGGCCGGTATCTGCCGGAATACCGTGCCACTCGTGCGGAAGCGGGAGACTTCCTCAGTCTGTGCAAGAACACGCCGCTGGCCTGCGAAGTGACCATGCAACCGTTGCGGCGTTACCCGCTGGACGCGGCTATTCTGTTCTCGGATATTCTTACCATTCCGGACGCTCTCGGGCTTGGGCTGTACTTTGAAACCGGCGAGGGCCCCAAGTTCAGGAATGTTATTCGTTCCGAAGCCGATGTGGCTGCATTACCGACCTTGAAGGCCGAGGTGGACCTGGACTATGTAATGAATGCCGTCTCGACCATTCGGCGGGAACTCAACGGTTCGGTTCCGCTGATCGGATTTTCCGGCAGTCCATGGACACTGGCCACTTACATGATTGAGGGCGGCTCCTCCAAGGATTTCCGGGAAGCCAAGAAGCTGATGTACGGACAACCCGAGGTCATGCACCGCCTGCTGGATCATCTTGCAAATTCGGTGATCGACTACCTGAATGGTCAGATTCGCGCCGGAGCCCAGGCCGTTCAGATTTTTGATACCTGGGGCGGCGTGCTCATCACCTGGGCTTATCGGGAATTTTCCCTGGCCTACATGAAAAAGATTGCGGATGGCCTGATCCGTGAGCACGAAGGTCGCCGGGTGCCACTGATCATCTTTACCAAGAACGGCGGACAGTGGCTGGAGTCCATGGTGGACGTGGGCGCGGACGCGCTCGGTCTGGACTGGACTACCGATATTGGCACAGCCCGTGCCCGGGTAGGGGACCAGGTGGCGCTTCAGGGCAATATGGATCCCGCCATGCTGTACGCGCCGCCGGCGCGAATCCGTCAGGAAGTGGCGGATATACTGTCCCGCTTTGGTAACGGTTCAGGGCATATTTTCAATCTGGGCCATGGCATTACGCCGGATGTCGACCCGGCCCACGCCGGCGCGTTTATCGAGGCAGTGGTTGAACTCAGTGGCGAGTACCACCGCTGAGCGGGAGGCGTATCAGTAACTCTTCTGGAACCGATCCGTTCTCGGGTCTATAGTCTCGGAAGCAGTCGCCACAGCATCGGGAGTCGGGTCGTGGAAAATAACAAACCTGAAAAACGTCGTTTTCAGCGCATCCTGTTTGATGCGCCCTGTGAAATCTACTGGCAGGACGACGTTCAGGTCGCGGAGTTACTGGATATCTCTCTGAAAGGTGCCCTGGTCCGACGGCCGGATGGCTGGGCGGCTTCTGAAGGTGAGCCTTGCGAGTTGACCATCCATCTGAACGACCACGAAAGTGCCATCGTGATGGCGGTCACCCTTCGTCATCTGGAAAAGGATCGGCTCGGCTTCAAGATCGAATACATTGATCTTGAGAGCGCGTCTCATCTCAAACGACTGGTTGAGCTGAACCTCGGTGATGCAGACTTGTTGGAGCGGGAGCTGGCCCACCTGATCGAGTAATCAATCAGGGCGGGGCTCAGAGATCCTCAAGGGCAGACAGGGCTTCACTCAGCTTGGTGACCGGAATGATCTTCATGCCTTCGATCGCCTTGCGGGGCGCATTGGCTTTGGGCACCAGAGCCCGTGTAAACCCGTGCTTTGAGGCCTCGTAAATCCTTTCCTGACCACTGGGTACCGGGCGGATTTCGCCAGACAGACCCACCTCACCGAAAATCACCAGGTCCTGGGGCAGGGCCCGGTCCCGGAATGACGATACCACCGCGGCCAGCAGCGCCAGATCCGCGCTGGTTTCGCTTACCCGCACACCTCCGACCACGTTTACAAACACATCCTGATCGGCAATATGCAGTCCGCCGTGGCGGTGCAGCACTGCCAGCAGCATGGCCAGCCGGTTCTGGTCCAGGCCCACCGCCACCCGGCGCGGATAGCCGCCCTGAGCCATATCCACCAGTGCCTGAATCTCCACCAGCATGGGCCGGGTGCCTTCCCAGACTACCATTACCACACTGCCGGGAGCGGCTTCCTCACCCCGGTTCAGGAAGATCGCGCTGGGATTTTTGACCTCTTTCAGTCCCTGCTCGAGCATCGCAAACACCCCCAGCTCGTTCACCGCCCCGAAACGGTTCTTGATGCCGCGCAGGGTGCGGTAACGGCTGTCGTTGGAGCCTTCAAGAAGAATGGAGCAGTCAATCATGTGCTCCAGCACCTTGGGGCCGGCCAGGCTGCCGTCCTTGGTGACATGGCCAATCAGGAACAGAATGGTGCCGGTCTGTTTGGCAAAACGGGTCAGAAAGGCCGCGCTCTCCCGCACCTGCGATACGCTGCCCGGCGCGGACTCGATATCCGCCACATGCATCACCTGAATACTGTCCACCACCAGGATTCGTGGTTGCTCGGCTTCTGCGATCTGCATTACCCGCTCAACGCTGGTTTCCGAGAGCATTTTCAGATCACCGGTCGGCAGTCCCAGGCGCTTGGCCCTCATGGCCACTTGCTGAAGCGATTCCTCGCCAGTGACGTAGAGAGCGGAATGCTGCGAGGCGAGGTTGCACACCGCCTGCAGCAGCAGGGTGCTTTTGCCTGCCCCGGGGTGGCCCCCCATCAGCACGGCGGAGCCCTCAACCAGGCCTCCGCCCAGAACCCGGTCGAACTCCAGCATGCCGGTGCTGAGGCGGGTCTGTTCGGCAAGGCTGACATCGTCGAGGCTTTGCACCGCCGACAGGCTGCCTGCGAAGCCGTCAAAGCGGGCGCCGCGAGCACCCCGGGCGTTGGCGCCGCTGACGCCACGAACCTCGCTGATGGTGTTCCAGGCCTGGCAGGCGGTGCACTGGCCCTGCCACTTGGAGTAGTCTGCACCGCAGTCGGTGCAGACGTAGGCAGTTTTCGCCTTTGCCATCAGGCCAGCTTCTTGTATTTCATGCGCTGTGGCACCAGCGCAGAGTCGCCCTTGCGCTTCTTGTGGTCTTCGTCGTACTCGGTGAAGTTGCCGTCAAAGAACACCACTTCACTGTCGCCTTCAAAGGCCAGGATGTGGGTGGCGACCCGGTCCAGGAACCAGCGGTCGTGAGAGATGACCATCACCGAGCCGGGGAAGTTCAGCAGCGCCTCTTCCAGTGCCCGCAGGGTTTCTACGTCCAGATCGTTGGTGGGTTCGTCCAGCAGCAGAACGTTGCCGCCCTCCTTCAGAAGTTTGGCCAGGTGCAGGCGGTTGCGCTCACCACCGGACAGATCACCGACCCGTTTCTGCTGATCGGCGCCCTTGAAGTTGAAGCGCCCCACATAGGCCCGTGAAGGGGTTTCGTAGTTGCCGATCTTGATGGTATCGAGGCCGTCGCTGAGCTCCTCCCAGACGGTCTTGTTACCTTCCAGATCCCGCATCTGGTCCACATAGGCCAGTTTGACGGTATCGCCGATGGTGATGGTGCCGGTATCCGGGGTGTCCTCGCCGGCAATCATCCGGAACAAGGTCGATTTACCGGCACCGTTACCACCGATGATGCCGACAATGGCGCCCGGCGGCACGGTCAGGTTCAGGTTCTCGTACAGCAGCTTGCCGTCAAAGGACTTGCTGACGTTCTCGACTTCGATCACCTTGTCGCCAAGGCGGGGGCCCGGTGGTATGTAGAGTTCGTTGGTCTCGTTACGTTTCTGGAAGTCCTGGGAGCTCAATTCCTCAAAGCGGGCCAGGCGGGCCTTGCTCTTGGACTGTCGTCCCTTGGCATTGCTGCGAACCCACTCCAGTTCCTGTTTGATGGTTTTCTGGCGGGCATCTTCCTGCTTTGCCTCCAGCTCCAGGCGTTTCTCCTTGCCTTCCAGCCACTGGCTGTAATTGCCTTCAAACGGGATGCCATGGCCCCGGTCCAGCTCAAGAATCCAGCCAGCGACATTGTCGAGGAAGTAACGGTCGTGGGTGATGGCTACCACGGTGCCGGGGTAGTCATGAAGGAACCGCTCCAGCCAGGCCACGGATTCGGCGTCCAGGTGGTTGGTGGGCTCATCCAGCAGCAGCATGTCGGGACCAGACAACAGCAGGCGGCAAAGGGCCACGCGCCGGCGTTCACCACCGGACAGGTTTTTCACCGGGGCATCCCAGGCGGGCAGGCGCAGGGCGTCGGCGGCCACTTCCATCTTGCGTTCAATGTCGTGACCGTCTGTGGCCTGGATCAATGCCTCGAGTTCGCCCTGTTTCTTGGCCAGGGCGTCAAAATCTGCATCCGGCTCGGCGTAGGCGGCGTAGACCTGGTCAAGTTCTGCAAGGGCGTCATGGACTTCGGCAACGGACTCATCGACGATGTCTTTCACCGTTTTACTTTCGTCCAGCTCCGGTTCCTGGGGCAGATACCCCACCTTGATGCCGGGCTGGGGCCGGGCTTCACCGATGTAATCCTGGTCAACGCCGGCCATAATGCGAAGCAGGGTCGACTTACCGGAACCATTGAGGCCGAGCACGCCGATCTTGGCACCCGGGAAAAAGCTCAGGGAAATGTCCTTGAGGATTTCGCGTTTCGGCGGAACAACCTTGCCCACGCGGTTCATACTGTATACGTACTGTGCCATAACCGGCTGCGACCTCTGGTTTCGTTCGGAGCAAATGAAATACGGAGCCTCAGAGCCAACTCCGTTAAAGTAACGCCATAAGGTAACGAAACCACTACGCCAAGGCAATCGGCCCCAGACCCGCAAGGCGGTCTGGCCGAAGAGGTGTCGCCTTCGGTGACGGTTTCTACGCAATTGCCGAAGGATGATTTTTTACCCCTTTATGGGCTAGAATAGCGACCCATTTTTTCGCGGAAGCGTTGGCGCCGATTTCTTGTCCGGGCACCTTCGATTTCCGACCCGTATTTATCGACGGTTTGCCGGGTGGACGGAGTGTCCAGCCGCATACACAGCACACAGGGGCAGCGCAGCCATGTTTAACCGTGAAATGAAAATTGCCGGCTTTGACGACGAACTCTGGAGCGCCATGCAGGCGGAATCCCGGCGCCAGGAGGCGCACATTGAGCTGATCGCGTCTGAAAACTACACCAGCCCACGGGTCATGGAAGCCCAGGGCAGTGTGCTGACCAACAAGTACGCGGAAGGCTATCCCGGCAAGCGCTACTATGGTGGCTGCGAGTTTGTGGATATCGCTGAAGATCTGGCCATCGACCGGGCCAAACAGCTGTTCGGAGCGGCCTACGCCAACGTGCAGCCACACTCCGGTTCCCAGGCCAACTCGGCGGTGTTCATGGCCCTGCTGAATCCCGGCGACACAGTGCTTGGCATGAGTCTGGCCCACGGTGGTCACCTGACCCACGGCGCCAGCGTAAACTTTTCCGGCAAGATTTATCATGCGGTTCAGTACGGTCTGAACCCGGAAACCGGGCTGATCGATTACGATGAAATCGAAGCTCTGGCGCTGGAACACAAACCGAAAATGATTATTGCAGGCTTCTCGGCCTACTCCCAGGAACTGGATTTCGCCCGTTTCCGCGCTATTGCCGACAAGGTAGATTCTTACCTTTTCGTGGATATGGCCCATGTGGCCGGGCTGGTGGCTGCCGGGGTCTACCCGGATCCGATTCCCCACGCCCATGTTGTCGCCACGACCACCCACAAGACCCTGCGTGGTCCCCGCGGTGGTCTGATCCTGGCGTGCGACGATGAAAGTCTGCACAAGAAGCTCAACTCAGCCGTTTTCCCCGGTGGCCAGGGTGGCCCGCTGATGCATGTGATTGCCGCCAAGGCCATATGTTTCAAGGAGGCCATGAGCGAAGAATTCAAGGAATATCAGCGCCAGGTGGTGAAGAATGCCGCAGCCATGGCTGAGGTTTTCATCGACCGTGGTTACGATGTGGTTTCCGGTGGTACCAAAAACCACCTGTTCCTGCTCAGCCTGATCAAGCAGGACATTACCGGTAAAGATGCCGATGCTGCGCTTGGTCGTGCCCACATCACGGTCAACAAGAATGCCGTTCCCAATGACCCGCGCTCGCCGTTCGTGACGTCAGGTCTGCGTATCGGCACGCCAGCGGTGACCACCCGGGGCTTTGGCGAGGCGGAATGCCGGGATCTTGCGGGCTGGATCTGCGATATACTCGACAACATCAACGATGACGCGGTGAACAGCCGGATCCGGTCACAGGTAGAAGCCCTGTGCGCACGTTTCCCGGTGTACGCTGGCTGAACCGACCGCTGAATCAGTGGTCTGCCGGGTGGCCTGCCGTCACCCGGTGTCTTGCCGGAGTTTCAGGTTATGCATTGTCCGTTCTGTGGAGAAGCTGACACCAAGGTGATCGACTCCCGTCTGGTGGCGGAGGGTGATCAGGTGCGTCGGCGCCGGGAATGCCTGTCCTGCCGGGAGCGGTTCACCACCTTTGAAACGGCCGAACTGGTGATGCCGCGGGTGGTCAAGCAGGACGGAACCCGCCAGCCCTTTGATGAGGACAAGCTCCGGTCGGGTATCATGAAGGCTCTGGAGAAGCGCCCGGTCAGCATTGAAGAAATCGAGGCGGCGCTGAACCGCATCAAGTACCGTTTGCGGGCGACCGGCGAGCGGGAAGTGAAATCCATGCAGCTCGGTGAGGAAGTCATGACCGAGCTGCGTCAGCTCGACAAGGTTGCGTACGTGCGGTTTGCGTCGGTATACCGCAGCTTTCAGGACATCAACGAGTTCAAGGAAGAGATCGAGCGGCTGTCGGTGAGCATCGGCGACGGTGACGGTACCGATAGCTCCGATGCCGCCGATGTCGCCAGGGCGCTGACCCGTAAAGATTCAACCAAGGGCTCTGCATGACAACATCGCAGGACGTAGCCATGATGGCCCGGGCAATACAACTTGCCCGTCGCGGGCTTTATTCCACGCACCCCAACCCCAGGGTCGGTTGTGTGATTGCCCGTGATGATCACGTGCTGGGGGAAGGCTGGCACGAGCGGGCCGGCGAGGCCCACGCCGAGGTGCGGGCCCTCAGTATGGCCGGACCGGATGCCCGGGGTGCCACGGCCTACGTCACCCTTGAGCCCTGCAGTCATTTCGGCCGGACGCCGCCGTGCTCCCGGGCACTGATTGATGCCGGTGTAGCCCGTGTGGTTGCGGCCAGTAAAGACCCCAACCCCAGCGTCTCCGGCAGGGGCTTGCAGCAACTGCGGGATGCCGGCATACAGGTGGTCGAGGGCGTTTTGCAGGAGGAAGCGGCAAAACTCAACCCTGGTTTTCTGAAGCGTATGAACACCGGCCGGCCCTGGGTTCGGATCAAGATTGCCTGCAGTCTGGACGGTCGCACGGCGATGGCCTCAGGGGAAAGTCAGTGGATCACCGGGCCGGAATCCCGCAGCGATGTGCAGCGGTTGCGGGCGATGAGCGATGCGATCCTCACCGGGGTCAACACGGTGCTGGTGGACGACCCCTCGCTGACCGTGCGTCGCAATGAGCTGGGCGACCTGGGGCAGGCAACAGAACCCTCGCGGCAGCCCTTGCGAGTGATTGCCGACCGGGATGCCCGCACGCCGGCTGCCGCCAAGATTCTGCGGGGGGGTAATGTCTGTGTGTTCTGCTCTTCCGGAGCGCTGGCCACTGCGCCGGCCCAGGATCTGTCGGCGCTGGGTGTCACCCTGACCGGCATTGGCTGGCAGGACGATGGTGTGAATCTCCATCAGCTGCTGGACCGGCTTGGTGAGCTGGGCGTAAATGAGTTACTGATTGAAGCCGGTCCAGCAGCTGA
>NZ_CAXBDN010000172.1:0-9330 GCF_963974375.1 uncultured Marinobacter sp. | reverse complement strand
CAGGCAGCGCTTGGTGCCGGCTTTTCCGATCTTGCTCATTTTTCAAACCCGTTCCATGGCATGCTCGGAATCATGCCGTCCAGTCCGCTGCGTCATCACGGGGTAACCCGGTATTACGTGGATCACCAACTGGCCACCGATGGTTTTACCGCCATGATCCCGATCAAAAGCGAAACAGCCGGGGTATGCTAACCTTCAGAAAAAGGCGTTCATTCTGAATGCACGGGACATCGGCCTGAAGGAGCAACCTATGCTGAAACATCTGGTACTGAGCGTGGACTACACTGCTGACTGGGAACTTGCCGTCAGCCAGTTGCCGGTCCTGATCAAACGTTTGGGCACCGAAAAACTGACGTTGATGTACATTATTGAAACCCACAAACGTCAGCACATGGAAGATAACGAGGGCTCGGTTGCCGGCAAGCTCAAGGCCATGGCCGAAGAACTGTCCACACGCCTGGGTATTGTCGCGGACTATAAGGTGGGCAGAGGGTTTGTCGCTTCGAAAATTCTGGAACTGGCCAAGCTGGCCCACGCCGATGGTGTGATTGCCTGTAATCGCAGCCACTCCCAGGGCCGGGAACTGTTCCTGGGCAACAATGCCATGAACCTTGCACGCATGACCCTGCTTCCGCTTCTGATCCTGCCGGTTGACGGTTCCCCGGCCACCGACTATGCCCCGGTCCTTCTGGCCACCGATGGCTCAGACACCTCCTCCAGGGCCACGGCCTGTTTCGAGGAACTGGTGGGAAATGGCAGCGAGGGACTGGTGGTCTGGGTCCGGCCTGAGGAAGACTCGGAACAGGTGGACGGTGTTGATCACCAGGTTCATGAACTGGCCAACCGTTACAGTAACGTGCACGCAGAAATCCTTGGCGGGCATCCGGCAGAAGGTATTCTCGAAACCATTCATAATACAAAACCCGTACTTACCGTGCTTGGCAAACGGGGCAACACGCCAATTCCGGACATCCTGCTGGGTAGCGTCTCCCAGCGTGTTGCCCGCAACAGCAACAGCCCGGTACTGCTGATACCCTGAGCCGTAACCAGCGGTCGCCGGCGCTCAACCAAAACGCAAAGTGCCGGCGACTGACCCCATTCAGGTAGCACTCAGAACCAGACCTGCGAAAGCGCCGTCTCCTCCGAATAGTGGTGGGCCACCTGGGCCTGAAACAATTCTGCGGTCGCCAAGGCATCGGTCAGGGCGTGATGAGGCGAGTAGAACGGAAGTCCGTAGCGAAGGCGGCTGTCTGCAAGGCGAATGGATACCGGAGGCTTACCCTTGAGACGCTCCCACAGTCCTTTCGGTTGCCGGTGCAGACGGGCTTCAAGTGCCATGGTATCGATGACCGGGAATTCGATACTTTCACCGATCCGGACCTTCAGGGCGTCCGCCAGAAATGGCCGTTCAATGCCCCGATAATGAACCACTGCAATTTTCCCGGACAGCGCCCGCAGCACCTCTTCCAGCACTGCGTCCAGATCAGGAGCCTGGTGAATCTCGGAATGGGTGATACCGTGCACCACCACCGAACTGTCTGCCAGTGGCTTGCGGGGCTTGAGCAACCAGTAGCGCCCGTCTGCCACGGCAATTCTGTTGAGGGTGAACGGGATCATGCCAATACTGACAATCCCATGCTTGTGGGGATCAAGACCGGTGGTTTCGAAATCCAGCGCTACCAGCGGTACGTCCTTCAGTGGCGTATCACCAGTGATGGTGCCTGCCTGATAAAAGCGGGCGAGCCTGTGATCTTTCGCCGACACGGCCAGCTCCGCGAACCTGCCCGG
The DNA here is from genome assembly GCF_963974375.1 of uncultured Marinobacter sp. Classification (GTDB taxonomy): domain Bacteria; phylum Pseudomonadota; class Gammaproteobacteria; order Pseudomonadales; family Oleiphilaceae; genus Marinobacter. The sequence continues at coordinate 7,542 of NZ_CAXBDN010000172.1, read as the reverse complement.
CCAGTCCGGAGGGTCAGTATCGCCAGCGGTATCTTCAGGTCCGAGGTAGAACATGCCGGCTGACTACCCTCGCCCCGACTGGTATCTGAATTTCAGATAGTTCTGGCCGTTGCTGAGCACCTGGAAGGCGTCCTTGAGGCTGCGGCGTTCGAAATGGGTAAGATCGTCCGGCCGTACGTTATTGTCCGGCGTCTCTCCGTTTTCAAGCCTGGCGGCCTGATGTCGGATCCGTACCATACTGATGAACTCCAGGGCATCACGAATCTCCGGGCCGGTATCCCGGGCCACGACCCCAGCAGTGATCGCGTCATTCAGCCGGTCAAAGGAGTTCTGGGCGGTGGAGCCTGCCGCCAGGGCGTGCACACGGATCAGGTCAGACAGCGGTGCAGTGCCCCTGCGTTTGAGATTGATGGAGTTCTTGTGTTCACCGTCCCGCTCCAGCACAAAGTTTTTGAAGAAACCCAGTGGCGGTGTCCGGTTCAGGGCGTTGCGGGCCATGCAGCCCAGAAAACGCTCGCTGCGGGCACTTTTGGCGGCAACAAATGCATTCAGTTCCTCGGCCCAGGCCACCTGACCGGCGACGCCATCCAGATCGAAGAAAATACTGCTGTTCAACAGTCCTTCCGGCGTTGGCAATTCAATCCACTCACTGAAATAGGAACGCCATACCTTCATGGGCTGTCGCCAGCGGTCGTTGGTCGCCATGATGCCGCCGGTGCAGTAGGTATAGCCCAGCGTTGCCAGGCCATCACTGACGAAAGCGGCCAGTTTGCGGAAGTAATCATCGTGCAGAGCAGGGTCAAAACTGTCGTCCAGAATCAGGGCGTTGTCCTGATCAGTAACAATCAGTTGCTCATCCCGGGCCATGGACCCCAGCGCCAGAAAGCAATATGGCACCGGCGGTGGTCCCAGGGATTCCTCCGCCAGTTCCAGCAACCGCTGCTTGAAGCTGCGACCAATAACGGCCATGGCACTGCCAATCATATGGGAATTGGCATCCTCGTTGACCATACGAATAAAGCAGGAATGCACATCCGGAGTCAGCTGCTGCAGCTCTTCCAGAGTCTGGCAACGGAAAATCCGGCCCACCACAAACAGGCTGTTCTGGGATTCGTATTGAACAATATCGGACAGCGCGATCACACCTTCCGGCTGACCACGACTGAGTACCGGCAAGTGATGAATGTTGTGGCGCAGCATCAACAGCATCGCCTCAAACACAAACTGGTTGGCATCCACCGTAATCAAACGGTCTGACATAACCTCGGTCAATGGCGCATCGTAGGACAAGCCTGCCGCAATCACCCGGGTTCGAAGATCCCGGTCGGTCAGTATGCCGGACAGCCCGGGAGCCGCCTCGCTACGAACAACCAGCAACGAGGACACGCTTTGCTCCGTCATGGTGACGGCCGCTTCACCGACGGTTGCCGACGCCGGCAGACTGACTGGTGGTCTGGAAATCAGTTTGCGGACGCGGGAGGTCATCAGGCGGTTGGCGTCCTGGTGCAGCGAAACCGCCTGATGCAAACGGGTCCGGTCCTCGACCTCCACGTAGTCGGCAAAGGCATCGTAACCCTGAAACAGAGCAGTAAATTCAGGCTCGGGCAGGAAGTAAACCAGGGTATCTTCGACGGCGGTGGCCGGAAAACGCACCCGGCCATTCATCAGCAGGCCCAACTGACCAAACATATCGCCTTCGCTGAGGCGGTTGTAGAGATCACCGGTTCGACGGTAAATCTCGACAACACCACTGCGGATCAGGTGGAGATCCCGGATCGGCTCACCAAAAGACAGAATAACGCTGCCAGCCTTGAAGTACCTGACTTCAATCTTGCTGGCAATGCCCGCTATGGCCTCTTCCGGCAGCCGGCTCCAGGGTTCGAACCGGCGCAGGAACTCGAGTATTTCCGTATGTTCAGCTTCCATAACGCCGGTCTGCTCCTCCTTACCTGTACCCGGATCGTTTCAGGGCAATCCCGGACCACTTGCCAAACCGATATTCAGACTGACTTCGGCTCTGTTCGCAGCCCCATAATGACTGACACGCAGGATACCAGCAGCACCAGCGTGAACGGAAACCCGGTCGAGACGGCCATGGCCTGCAGGGCCACCAGCCCGCCTCCGAGTATCAGCGCAATGGCTACCAGACCTTCGAAGGTGCACCAGAACACACGCTGGGGTGTGGGGGCATTGACCTTGCCGCCGGCAGCGATGGTGTCAATGACCAGTGAACCTGAATCCGACGAGGTCACAAAAAACACGATGACCAGAATTATGGCAATAAATGAACTGACCTGGGCTAACGGCATGACATCCAGCACGGCAAACAACTGCAGCGGCAGACCTGCATTCACTGCTGCTTCGTAACCATCGTTCACCAGCTGACTGATGGCAGTACCACCAAACACGGTCATCCACAGTACACAGGCCGCTGACGGAATCAGCAGAACAGAAATCATGAACTCGCGGACGGTACGGCCACGGGATACCCGGGCGATGAACATGCCCACAAACGGTGACCAGGAAATCCACCAGGCCCAATAGAAGGCGGTCCAGCCCTGGACGAAGTTGGCATCGTCACGACCAACGGGATTGGCCAGGGCCGGCAGATGCTCAATGTAGGCCCACAGATTGGCGAAAAAGCCCGTGGCGATGGCCAGGGTCGGGCCTACAATAATAACAAACAGCAACAGTATGGCGGCCAGGATCATATTGATCTGGGACAGGCGCTTGACGCCTGCGTCCAGACCCGCCACCACCGACACCAGCGCAATGGCGGTAATACCGATCACCAGCAGCACCTGCGTGGTGGTACCCTCGGAAAACCCGAACAGATAGTTGAGACCGGCGGCTGCCTGTGATGCACCCAGCCCGAGCGAAGTCGCCAACCCGAACAGGGTGGCAAATACCGCCAGAATATCAATAACGTGACCCGGCCAGCCCCAGACCCGCTCACCCAGAATCGGGTAGAACACCGAACGCATGGTCAGTGGCAGACCCTTGTTAAAGGCGAACAGTCCCAGACCCAGCGCCAGCACGGCGTAAATGGCCCAGGGATGCAGGGCCCAATGGTAAATGGTGGCCGCCATGCCCAGTCGCTCAGCGGCGGCCGCATCACCGGCTGCACCGGCCAGCGGCGCCCAGTCGGTACGTACCCCATTCTCTACGGCCGTGCCTCCCAGGGCCGCGTTGAAATGGGACAGGGGTTCAGACACCCCGTAGAACATCAGACCAATGCCCATACCGGCGGCAAACAACATGGAGAACCAGCCCATATAAGTGAAGTCCGGTGTGGCCTCGGTACCACCCAGGCGCACCTTGCCCAATGGGGAAACTATCAGGAACAGACAAAGCACGACGAACACATTGGCCGCACTGATAAAAAACCAGTCAAGATTGGAGGTCAGCCAGTCACGAAGGCCTTCAAACAATGGTGCGGTCTGGCTCTGGAATATCAGGGTTACAAGCACAAAAGCCACGATCGACAAACCGGATATCATGAAGACCCGATTGTGGATATCGAGTCCGAAAGGACCGATTTTAAAGGCGATGTTGTCCTGACCGATCTGGTAATCCGTATCAATCGGATTTACCTCCCCGTCAGGTTTCATCATGTCGTTCTGGTCGCTCATTGGCGTTTCGCTCCCTTCCAGTGCAGATTTCCGGGTGGATATGTCAGCGCAGGTTCTGAGCACGCTCCAAGGTGCGTGACGTACATTAACGCTTTGTTAGTTTCTACAGGGTAGCATTTAAAAGGTTGAGTATGAAAACCGGTCAGAAGCGAAAATATCTGAAGCGAGGCCTGATGACTTGCATCAGACCTGAAGCGATGGTTCAGGGATCAAGTGCAGAATCCAGTCAGGCATGCGGCCATTGTGAATGCCAGCCTTCGATCTTTATGGCTGCTTGACCTCCGAGGATGACAGGATCGATAGCAGTTTCTGGGTATGCTCGACGGTCTCACTGCCCAGACTGGTCAGGTAGCCCCCGTCCTTCTGGGAAATCAGGCCTTTCTGATACAGCCGGTCTGCGGCAGCCACCAGTTCTGGCGGGGCAGAATGCTGATGAACCTTGATGCCTTCCTGGGCAGACGTCGATGGAAACATGGCCAGCAGATTCAGTTCAGCCAGGTGGTCAGGGGAAAACGGCATGGTATGCCCTCTTGTTGTGGTCGGCTTGTGGTCGGCGCAGGAATGAGTGCAGGCTGGCAACGAAATACGCCGGGATGCTGCCTGATAGTCGTTCTACCTGTTTTATAGCACAGGGATCCTGTAATGACCTCCACTCAAACCAGCGTCATGACGCATTAAACGCTTCGTCAGTCCTGGCGGCCATTATGAAATCATTGCGGTGCAGGCCCCCAATCTTGTGGGTCCACCAGCGTACGGTGACTTTGCCGTATTCCAGAAGAATGGCCGGATGGTGCTCTTCTTCCTCTGCCAGCTCAGCCAGCTGATTGGTAAACACCAGGGCCTCGGCAAAATTTCGAAAACGGAATACTCTGCGTAGCTGGGGAACATCACCGTCCCCGACAATATCCCAGTCCGGAATCTGGATCAGCAGCGCATCCTGCTCTTCAGCCGTCACCGCAGGTGCATCAATCCGGCAGGCTTCACAATGCTCTCGGGTCAGTTTGCTCATAGCGCTCTCCCTGTTCTGACATGATGTTCCGCATACAGACCTGAAGACCCTCAGGGCCATAGCTACATTCTGGTTGAAATTTTTCCGTTTCCCAAATACTGTATATATACACAGTATCTGGGACGACAGCGGAGCAACCATGAACGAACTTCTCGATTCACTGATGCAGGACGCCCGCCTCTGGCAGGGTTACCAACCGTCCCGCACCAGCCCCCCCGCAGCACCCAGTGGCTTTGCAGAGCTGGATCGCCTGCTGGGGAATACCGGCTGGCCCCGGGGGGCGCTCAGTGAATGCCTTATGGATGCGCCCGGTATCGGCGAGTTACAGCTGGTGCTGCCATTGTTGCAACAGCTGTCCAGGGCACAACAAACCGTATTCTGGCTCAATCCACCCCATATTCCTTACGCTCCGGCCCTGGCCCGGGAGGGCGTTGATCTCGATCAGCTGGTGGTCATTCATACCGACAACCGTCAGGACCTGCTCTGGACCATGGAAAACTGCCTGCGTTCACCGGTGACCGGACTGGTGATGGCCTGGCCAGAGACACTTCTGAGCCGCGACATTCGCCGGCTCCAGCTGGCAGCGGAAGCTGGCAACAACCTGTGCCTGCTGTTTCGCCACCGCAAACTGGCGGAACAGAGTTCACCGGCCGCCCTGCGACTTGAACTGACTCCTGGCCAGCATCAGGGCCTTGACCTGAAAATTCTGAAACGGCGAGGCGGCTGGCCCGGACAGTCCTGCACTCTGGCCGTGAACAACCGAGGCGAATCTGTTCAGCCGGACCCATCACCGGTCCGGGTTATCGAGAGACACTAGCCCATGCTGTGGCTGTACCTGCATTTTCCCCAGCTGCTGCTGGATCATATAAACCGGTCTCGTCAGGAAGTAACGCCTCTGGCCATCATTACCGGTGCCCAGCCCCAGGTCATACAGGCCTGCCTGGCGGCCAGGCAACAGGGCGTTCAACCCGGGATGCCGCTGAAAACCGCGTTTAATCTGGCACCGGATCTTGCCATGGTGCGCATGGACGAAGATCAGCAAACCAGAATACTGGAGCAGCAGGCCCACTGGCTGTACCGCTATCTGGACCGGATTACCCTGTATCCACCCGATGGCCTGTTGGCGGAGGTCAGCAGCGTACAGAAGCTTTACCGGGGCTTGGAAAACACTCTGTCACTGCTGACCGAAGCACTGCAACAACACCAGCTCAGCGCACACCCGGCCATGGGCCTGACGCCTTTTGCCGCCAGGCTGACGGCCCGGACCGGCCACGGGATCTGCAGTGCCGATACCGGCGAGCTTGAACGGGCCGTCGCTGCCCTGCCCCTGAGCGCTGCTGAATTTGATCCGCGCACCCTGCAACGACTGACCCGGCTGGGCCTTACCCGGCTGCGCGAGGTGTTTGATCTGCCAGCTACAGAGCTGGCGCGCCGGCTGACACCGGAAGTACTGGCGCATGTCCAGCGTATTCAGGGTCGGCGCCCGGATCCTCAGGTCACCTGGCAGCCACCCCATCACTTCCGGCAACGAGCCGATTTTGCCCAGGATATCGAGCAGGCCCAGAGCCTGCTGTTTGCCCTGAAACGCATCCTGGGAGAGCTGGAAAACGACCTGCGCTGGCGTCAGCAGGATACCGACAGCCTGCTGCTGGTTCTACATCACCGGCATCATGAAGCGACCAGGCTGCGACTTCGCACTACCGGGCCGGAGCATCGGGCGGATGCCTTTATGAACCTGCTGCGCATTCGCTTTGAACAACAGCCTCTGGTGGCGCCGGTTTATCAACTGGAGCTGGTGGTAAAACGCTTCCTGTCCCGTCAGCCAGATCAGCACCAGGATCTGCTGGAACAAGGTGGCAGCCCCCAGGAGGCCTGGAATACATTGATCAGCCGATTGCAGGCGCGCCTTGGCGAGCAGGCCCTTAGCCAGCTGTCACCCCGGGCGGATCATCGTCCGGAACGGGCCTGGTCGGCCGACAGACTTCAGGCACAACACAACAATGCGCTGCCTGCCGCCAGCGACCGGCAACTGACGCCGCCCCGACCGCTCTGGTTACTGAGCAAACCACAACCGCTTACGGTCACTCCCGGGGTCTGGCTGGCCGGTCCCGAACGCATCTGTGGCGGCTGGTGGGATGGCCAGAAAGTACAGCGGGATTACTACACCGCCCAGTTGCCCTCCGGACAACTGGCCTGGGTCTTCCGGGATGTACGGGAAGGCTGGTTCATTCACGGCTGGTTCGGCTAGTCCCATGAAAGTCATAGCCCCATGAAAGCGGATCGCAAAAGTAACATCACCCCTGACGGAACGCCGGCCCCGGCTCCAGCCAGCTATGCCGAGCTGCACTGTTTCAGCAACTTTACCTTTCTGACCGGCGCTTCCCATCCCCATGAACTGATTGAACGAGCCTGGTCACTGGGCTACCAGGCGCTGGCCATCACCGACAGCTGCTCCCAGGGCCTGGGCGGCCATGAAAGCACTGAACAAAACCCCGGTCACTGAAGGCAGCCGGCCACACCCTCCGCTTCAGCTCATTACCGGCAGTCATTTCGAGATAGATCACACCGCTCACACTGGCACGGAGACCGGGGCCTCCTCGCTGTCGGTTTCAATGGTATTACTGGCCCGGAACCGCACCGGCTACGGCCAGCTTTGCCGCCTGATCACCACAGGCCGGCGTAACGCCCCCAAGGGGCAGTACTGTCTGACCCGGACCGATCTGGAGCACCAGGACCTGAGCCAGTGTTTATGCCTCTGGCAACCACCAACCACCGCTGCAGCAGACCTTGAGCAGGCACTGATCGTCGGCCGCTGGCTGCAGCAGCAATTTCCCGATCGCCTGTGGCTGGCCGCGACCCAGACGCTTGAGGCCAGTGATGCCCACCACCTGAACAGAATCC
>NZ_CAXBDN010000171.1:0-9344 GCF_963974375.1 uncultured Marinobacter sp. | reverse complement strand
GGAGATCGGCAGTTTCCAGCCCGGCACCTGGGCGGACTTTGTGGTGCTGGACCACCAGGCCATTCCGATGCTGGCCATGAAGCACGAACAAAAGACCAGTCTCGCAGAAACCCTGTTCAACCTGATGATTCTGGGCGACGACCGTGCTGTCGCCCGCACCTACATTGCGGGCCAGTGTCAGTTCCAGCGCGCCGCCGTTGTCTCACCCACTGCCCTTGAAGGAGCCTGATTGATGGAGGCCTACCTCAGCGAATGGCTTAGCCTGTTAGTGCGCTGGTTTCACGTAATTGCCGGGGTCGCCTGGATCGGCGCCTCCTTCTATTTTGTCTGGCTGGACAACCATCTGCGGGAACCACCGGACTGGAAAAAGCAGAAAGGCATCAAGGGCGACCTCTGGGCCATACACGGCGGCGGCTTCTACGAAGTGGCCAAATACAAGCTGGGTCCGGAGCAGATGCCGAAGGAACTGCACTGGTTCAAATGGGAGGCCTACGCCACCTGGCTCAGCGGCATGTTGCTGCTGTTCGTGGTCTATTACATGGGCTCACCGGGCTATCTGATTGATCTCTCCAAAGCCCAGCTCAGCAGTGGCGCGGCCATTGCCATCGGTCTCGGCAGCCTGCTTGGCGTAATGGTGATCTACGAGGCGCTGATTCGCAGCCCTCTGTCCGCCAACGGCAAGGCCTTCGGGCTGGTGCTGTTTGCGATTCTGGTGGTGGTGTCCTGGGGCCTGTTCCAGGTGTTCTCCGGACGCGGGGCCTACATTCATGTGGGCGCGGTCATCGGAACGATTATGGTGGCCAACGTCTTCCTCGGCATCATCCCGGCCCAGCGGGCGCTGGTGAACGCGGTAGCCAACAACGAGGAACCCGGCGAGCGGGTGGCCAAGCTGGCAGCCCTGGCCAAACTGCGCTCCACCCACAACAACTACCTGACCCTGCCGGTCATTTTCATCATGATCAGCAATCACTACCCGCTGCTGTACAGCCATCCCCATGGCTGGGCGGTGCTGGCGGCCATCGGTTTTATCACCGCCTACGCCCGCCATTACTTCAACCTGCGCCATCAGGACGTCAACAAGCCCTCTATCCTGGTGATTGCGGCGGCATTGACCGTTGCTCTGATCTGGGCCATCGCTCCGTCACCCCCGGCCAGCAGCACAGCTGACAGCGGACAGGCTGCAGTGACCGACAGTACCGTCAATGCCCTGCTGGAAAGCCACTGCATTGCCTGCCACGCAGCGGAGCCTTCACATCCGGCGTTTCAGGCGGCACCGGCAGGCATTGCCCTGGACGACCTGTCGTTGCTGGCGCAGCACCGGGACAAGGTGCGCCAGTCGGCGGTGAATTCTCACTATATGCCGCTGGGCAATACCACCGGCATGACCGAGGAAGAACGGGCGCAACTTGGCCGCTGGCTGGATGCCAGTCGATAGCCTGAACGAACCGCACCATCATGACGCAGAGGCCGGCACCCCTGCCCGAATATTGGGCGAAGATGCCGGCCTCTTCTTTTCAGAATCTGCTCTGAAATACTGATTTCGTCGATACCTGAGTCCAGATCCCGGCGATACAGACCAGTTGGTCAGGTTTTACGCGGCAAACCGCCAACTCTGGTACGCCCCTTGCTGTAACAGCTTTGACATCCTGTTCGGACGGGCCTTGGCGCCTGTGCAACGGGAGAAACCAAAAACAGCGAGGTTGTACCCATGAAGGAACATTACCCGAGCAAGGGCATCGTAAAACGTTTTGGCCAGGCCCTGACCCTGACCGCCAGCATTGGCGCCGCTACGTTTGGCGCCTTTGGTCTGAGTTCTGCCGCCCACGCCGATACCGATATTCGCTTCACTCTCGACTGGCGTTTTGAAGGCCCTTCGGCCCCCTTCCTGATGGCCTATGAAAAAGGCTACTTCAAGGACGAGGGTCTGAATGTCACCATCGATTCCGGTAATGGTTCCGCCGGCGCTGTCACCCGGGTAGCTACTGACGCCTACGACATGGGCTTTGCCGATTACAGCGCCCTCACTGAAACCACCGCCAACAACCCGGACACCGAAGTCACCGGCATTTACATGGTCTACAACGCCATGCCGGCAGCGGTCTTCGCCCTGAAAAAATCCGGCATCGAGACTCCGGCGGACCTGAAAGGTAAAACCCTGGGTGCGCCGGTGTTCGACGGTGGCCGCAAGGCCTGGCCCGCCTTTGCCCGTCACAACGACCTGAAAGTCGACGATGTGAGCTGGCAATCAGTGGAGCCGGCCATTCGCGAAACCCTGCTGGCCCGTGGTCAGCTGGACGGTATTACCGGTTTCTACTTCACCAGCCTGCTGAACCTGGAAGCCCGTGGTGTGGATCCGGAAGACATCGTGGTGCTCAAGTACCCGGATTACGGCGTCGAGTTCTACGGCAACACCATCATTGCCCGCAACGAGCTGCTGGAAGAAAACCCGGAAGCGGTACGCGGCTTTCTCCGCGCCTTCAACAAGGCCTTGCAGGAAACCATCGCCGATCCGGAAGCTGCCATCGCCTACGTCAAACAGCGGGACGCGCTGATCGACGAAGCTCTGGAAACCCGTCGCCTGAAGCTGGCACTGGAAACCAACGTCATTACCGACGAGACCCGTGCTGAAGGCCTGGGTGCGGTTACCACAGACCGCATGGAGCGCGCGCTGGCCGATATGATTGCCTCCTACAATCTGGAGCCGAAGCCGGAACTGGAAGCGCTGTTCGACAGCAGCTACCTGCCGGCTCTTGCCGATCGCATGATCGACTGAAACCAGCATTCTCAGACCCGCACCTCAAAGCCCGGAAACGAACCCGGGCTTTGCAGGTTGCCCTTCCACCCCACCGGAGCACCCGATGGATCTGGTCAAATTTGAAAACGTCAGCATGCGCTATGGTGACGAAGACAGCCCGCTGGCCATCGAAGACGTCAGTCTCACGGTCAGACAGAATGAGTTCGTTGCAGTGGTCGGTCCCTCTGGCTGTGGCAAGTCCACCCTGATGAAGCTGGTCACCGGCCTGGCACCCCCCAGCGACGGCTATGTCTATCTGGACGGCAAACAGGTGTCCGGTCCACAGGAAGGTGTGGGCATGGCCTTTCAGGCTTCCAACCTGCTGCCCTGGCGCACCACCCTGGAAAACATTCTGTTGCCCATGGAAATCGTCAAACAGTACCGGCACCGCTTCAAAAAGGAAAAGGCCCAGTTCGAGGAGCAGGGTCGTGCCCTGCTGAAGCGGGTTGGTCTGGAAGGCGTGGGCGACAAGTTTCCCTGGGAGTTGTCCGGCGGCATGCAGCAGCGGGCGTCCATCTGCCGTGCGCTGATTCACCGGCCCTCATTGTTGATGCTGGACGAACCTTTCAGTGCTCTGGACGCTTTCACCCGGGAAGAACTCTGGTGCATGGTTCGGGACCTGTGGCAGGAAGACCCGTTCACCGTGGTACTGGTAACCCACGACCTGCGGGAAGCGGTGTTCCTGGCGGACACCGTGTATGTCATGAGCAAGGGCCCCGGCCGCATTCTGGTGCGCAAACCCGTTGATATTCCCAGACCCAGAGACATTGCCGTGACCTACAGCGATCAGTTCGCCGAACTGGTGTTCGAGTTACGGGACCACATTGGCCGTATCCGGGAGAATGCCGAATGAATCTGTCACCCGCCAAGCGCCGCAAACTGCTGATCCAGGCTTCACCCTGGCTACTTCTGGTGTTCCTCACCCTGTTCTGGGAACTGGTGTGCTTTGCCTTTACCGTGCCCACCTATCTGTTTCCGGCCCCCAGCGATATCTGGGCTGCCTGGCTGCAGTACCGGGTACCCATCATGCAGCATGCCCTGCAAACCCTGTTTACCACAATTACCGGTTTCGGTATTGCCGTGGTGTTCGGGCTGATTCTCGGCATTCTGGTGGGTTCGTCCCCGGTGATCTACAAGGCCCTATATCCGCTGTTGGTAGGTTTCAACAGCATCCCCAAGGTGGCCTTCGTTCCGGTGCTGGTGGTGTGGTTCGGTATTGGTACCGTGCCGGCCATTCTGACCGCGTTTCTGATTTCCTTCTTCCCGGTGGTGGTCAACATGGCCACGGGCCTGGCCACTCTGGAGCCGGAACTGCAGGATGTGTTGCGTTCCCTGGGTGCCAGCAAGCTGGATATCCTCAAGAAGGTGGCCCTGCCCCGGTCGATGCCCTATTTCTTCGCGTCATTGAAAGTAGCCATTACCCTGGCCTTTGTGGGTTCGGTGATTTCAGAGACGGTGGCGTCCAACCTGGGTATCGGCTATCTGATGATGTCCGCCAGTTCTACCATGAATATGGGGCTGGTGTTCGCGGGTCTGGTGGTCATCGGGATTATGGGTGTGGCCATGTACGAGATTTTCGCCTTCATCGAGCGTCGCATGACCAAGTGGGCTACTCGTGGGGCGGAGATGGCGTTCTGAACATAGAATAGATAATGCGGTATTGATTGAAAGACTGGTGCCTATCAAGCAAGCGGGTAGGTCTCACCAAAATACGCTGTGAATACGTCCATGTACGCTCGGCTCCGCCATCCATGGCTACGCACGATTTTGGTGAGACCTACCCGCTTGCTTTCATTCTGACTACGGAGTAGTTGTCGACTTTTCTTTAAATGCAAACCACGCAAAAAACACTGCCATCATCAGGTAACCGTGCACAAAGTCCGGAGCGGCGTAGAAGCCGAGTTTCGGTGCGTGCATCAGGCCGATGAAGGAGAAACCCGCCGCAAACAGCGCGAAAGCTACCGCCCGGCGGAACTGCCGGTCGATGACGCTGACCGCCATGGCGCCCAGCAGGATCGCGGTGAACATGGCACCGTGGCCCAGCACCACAATGCCCCCGGAAATATCGCTGACCACATCGCCTGCACCGCGGTTGAAGCGGGTCATCACGTAGTTGGCGAAGTACGGCAGCATGGCAAGGGCAATGGCCGGGTAGTAGCGGGTATCGTTGGCCTGGAAGGCGGTGGCGATCATCGACATGCCGACGAACACCAGAATCGGCGCCACCACCGACACCGGTATCAGTGCTGCCAGAAACGCGATCAGCCCGAACATCGTCGCCAGAAAATACACGGCGCCGTTGAGCATGCTGTAGCCACGGCCCGCGTTCATCCACTTGGCACCCACGGTAGCGATGTAAACCGTGGTGGGGAACAGACCACCAAACACGGCCCCCAGCATGGTGCCGACACCGTCTACCGCCTGGCACTCACGAACACTGTAGCTGTCGCCTGCGGCGGACATGGCTTCCACGTTGTTCATGGTTTCAATGGCGTTGTACAGAGTGATAGGCAGGATAACCGTCAGTAGTGCCACCCCGACCGTAAACAGCAGTCCCAGACCCTCGAACCACGCCAGACCCGGCAGGATCGGATAAAAACCGATATGGGTGAAGGCTTCCGAGAAGTTCTGGCTTTCGGTTTGGCCCAGCAGATAGGCCAGTGCCGTGCCCACGATGATGGCGAACAGCGATGCCGGAATATTGAAGGGCATGGCCACCCGGGCCACCAGTCCCACCAGAATGATGGCCAGCACCAGCAAGCCGATTACCGGCATTTCCAGGGTCTTGAACAGCATTTCACCGGCAATGAAGGTCAGCGCCACACCGGCCACCGCACCCAGCATGGCGGCCCGGGGCAGGTTCCGCTGTACCCAGTTGCCGATCACGCTGATGATCACTTCAATCAGGCCACTAATAAAGCAGGCGGCTACCGCGATCTTCCAGGCCAGTTCAGCATCGCCCGTCAGGGTCTTGGCGGGTAGCAACACGCCGAACAGGAACACAAACATCACCGGCGTCGAGATACCGTAAGACAGTGCCGTGACATCCTCACGGTTTTCCTTCCGGGCCAGGCGCGCAGCGCTCCAGGCGTAATAGAAGTTACCGAACATCACCGCTACGGCGGCCCCGGGCAACACCTGACCAAACACAATGCTGGCCGGAAAGCCCATGCCCAGCATGGTGATGGCAATGATGACAAAGTTGGCAATATTGTTCTGGAAAAGCGCGAAAAACGCGTCTGTATCTTCTTTTTTGTACCAGGGATAACGGACGGGTTGAGACGCCATGCATCAGACCTCTTTCGGAATGGATTTACGCGGATGCCCGCATCAGAAACTGGACAGTTCGTCCTGCAGATCGCTCTGCAACTCGGAAGGTTCGGTAATCCAGATGGTCTCGTCAGCGCCCGGGAACACGCCTATCTCAACGCTGTCTTTGGTCAGACCTGGCACCCACTTGCGAAAGAAATCCGGCAGCGACAGGCTCTTCGGCACCAGATCCCCGGACCCCTTGGCATAGGCAAGTGCAAAGTCTGCACTGGGCCACACCGGCAGATAATCCAGACCGCCATCTTCGGAATGAATCTTCAGAAACCGGTTGTCGCCATTCACCAGAATCCAGATCTCCCGCTCTTCAACCACGCAACTTAGAAAGTAGTCGTACCTTTCCTCGCCGCTCAGTCCCAACACTGCCTGTATTTCATCGTTGGTCATCTTTTGTTCCACCGCAAACCTCGTCGCCTGATTTTGGTGCAGCATAGCGCGTAGGGCCGGGCTGTGTCCCCTGCTCCCATCTCTGGATGAACGAATGTAGAGTAGGCAGTGGCGCTGACGCCATGCTTGACTGAGTGAACGAGCTGATGACTATCAAGGAGGAATATATGAAAGAAACCGGGAAAATCAATTACATCGAAATGCCCTCGCGGGATATTGGCGCCACTAAACAGTTCTTTGAAGCTGCGTTCGGCTGGTCATTTGTGGATTACGGTCCAGACTACGTAGCCATTGGCGACGCTGGCATCGACGGCGGCTTCTTCCACTCAGACAAGGTAGCCACCACCGCTAACGGCAGTGTTCTGGTGGTTCTGTACAGCGCTAATCTTGAAAGCACCCTGGAGAAGGTAAAGTCTGCGGGCGGAAGCATTGTGCAGGATATTTTCGCGTTTCCTGGCGGTCGCCGATTTCATTTCTCCGATCCCAGTGGCAACGAGTATGCCGTCTGGTCGGAACTGGAGGCGCAGTAGCGGTTCCATGCCGTGATCAAAAAGCCGGATGTTCCCTCGTCCGGCTTCGCGTTTTCAGTGTCAGGGCTACTTCTTGCCCGCAAAGTTCGCCTGGATCCGCTGCAGCAGATAATCCCGGGCGGTGATTGGCGGGTACTTACCTTCCGGTCCCTCGATGTTCACTTCTTTGTTGGCCTGACAGAAGAACGCCATGCTGTAGCGGGGACCGTTGTAGTCACCGGGTTTTGGCATCCGCACCCGGTGCAGGGTGGATTTCAGGCGGTCATCGCTCCAGCGCATCAGCATGTCGCCGATGTTGCAGGTGATCAGTTCGTCCTTCGGGGTGACGCTGAACCATTCCCGCTGATCACCGGCGCCTTCGGCCAGTTTGCCGGGGCTTACCTGCAGGCCGCCCTGACCTTCCCGCTGGAACACCATGGTCAGGCAATCGAAATCGGTGTGGGCTCCGGCCCGCCAGAGGGTTTCGTCTTCCAGATCCGCATCCGCCACCGGCAGGTAATGCAGCAGGCGCAAGGTGCTCTGGTAATCCGGTTTGCGGCGGTCGTGGGCCTTGGTGAAGAAGTCCCGGTCAAAACCGAGGCGCTCGGCGAAGCAGGACAGCACCTGCATGCCCAGCTGCCAGGCCCGGTGCTCGAAGTCCAGCATCACCCGCTGGAATTCCGGCACCACCGTCTGATTCGGCCACAGGTCATCCATGTAGGGCAAGGTGATCTGGAAGGATTCCTTCTGGTCCGCGGTGCCGGTGGAGGGCCGCACCTGGGACATGAACTCCCAGCCGGAATTCAGCCCTTCTTTCAGGGGAAAGTGTTGCTTCTGGTCTTCCGGCAGCGCAAAGAAGGCTTCAGAAAGCGCAAAGGCACGCTTCACCTGAGCTACATCCAGGCCGTGATTGGCCAGCTGGAAAAAGCCCACGTCGGTGGCGGCCTGCCACAACTGATCGGTAATTTCCTGACGACGCTGATCGAAATCGGTCATGTCGATAACCGGGATTTCACGGCTGCTTTCCTTGCCAAAGCCGCCAAACGTGGTCTCCAGTTCCAGCTCTTTCAGGCCGTAACGGGGCGTTTCCCGGGTTGTTGCGGTAGTGGTTGTCATGCGTGTCTCCAAATCAGAATCAGTTTGAAGACCGGGCAGCACAGCACAGACAGGTGCAAACTGGCAGAAACAGGGCATGCCCGGTCACAGGCTGAGCAATGACCCGAAGTTCACGGGGAACTCCTGACTGCTTCTACTCAAGCACAACCGCGGGCGACCCTAGTAAGGTTGCCCTGGTTAATCTTTATGCTGCAGGGTTTATGCCAGCGTGGAGTGGTTTGCTATACCCCTGTGGTTATTGAATTTTCCTGAAATCTGCAGCATCAGGTATCGCGGAAAAGGCGCCTGTTCGGTGCAAAGGCAGCTATGTCGCACAGCTGTGGTGCGCCAATTCGCTTCTGAATGGACCGCAAACCACAACCTGTCCATCCGGTCAGGATTGGACGGCTTTTTGCATCTTCTCTGGATTACCTATGAACCCACTGGAGTAATGTCATGGCCTATCTGATCCGCAACGCGGTCGGACTGTTTTCACCGTCACATCCAAATGCCACCGACCTTCGCATGGCCGACGGCAAGATCACCGAAATCGGAAACCACCTTGAACCGCTGCCCGATGGTAGGGAAACGCTGGTGGATGCCCGGGGCTGCGTGGTCTGGCCCGGGTTGGTGAACACTCACCATCACCTGGCCCAGTCCATCATGAAGGGCGTACCGGAGGGACTGAACCAGGACCTGGGCGAGTGGCTCAGTTCCGTGCCCTACCGGTTCTGGCCCAAGGTCACGCCAGAATTGATGTATCACGCCGCGCGGCTGGGGCTTTATGAGCTGATTCGTTCCGGCGCCACCACCTGCGCGGATCATCACTACCTGTACCACAAGACCACCAGCCCAGAGCTGGAGGCTGTGGTCTGGCAGGCGGCGGAAGAGCTAGGTATTCGTCTTGTGCTGTGCCGGGGCAATGCCACCGAGCAGGGCAGCCATCAGGGCATGATTGACCATGGCATCGAGCCGGAGTCCATCGATCAGGTCCTCAACCGCCTGGATCACACCCGCAAGCTGCACCATCAGGACGGCGGCGACGCCATGAAGAAACTGGTAGTAGCGCCCACCAGCCTGATCCACTCCAGTTCACCGGAAGGTCTGAAGGTTCAGGCTGCCTGGGCCCGGGAGAATGGTCTGAAGCTGCACTCTCATCTGCTGGAAGTGGATTTTGATGAGGTTCAGTCCCTCAACAAAATCCACTTCCAGCAGATGAGAGTGCAGCTTCA
>NZ_CAXBDN010000170.1:0-9356 GCF_963974375.1 uncultured Marinobacter sp. | reverse complement strand
CCGGGGTTGAAGAAGAAGGGCTGAGTGAAGAGGTGGTGTTCATCACCATTGCCACTGATCGCGAGGATATTGCCGGTACCCGGGACAACATGCGCGCGTATGGCGACAATTTCGACCTGAACCCCCGCAACTGGCAATTCCTCTACCGAGCCAGGATGGAACCACCTGAACTGACACCAGAACTTGCTAAAGCCTACGGCGTTCAGTTCAGGGATACGGGTGAGGGTGTACAGGTCCATGGTGTGGTAACCCACGTGATTGACCCGGAAGGGCAGATGCGGGCCCGGTTCCATGGATTGAAATTCAAGCCTGAACACCTGGTGACCTACCTGACGGCCATTGCCAAAGGCCCCAACGCGGCAGCCGATGATGGGTTCTGGGGCCGACTGCACGGGCGAATTGAAGAGCTGTTACAGAGTGAGTAACGCGTGGGGCACCATGCCGGCAACAAACCGACCACTGTAATCAGGAGTAATGTCCAATGAGTCACCAGCGCATATCTGCCGCCCCGGGGAATCGCCGTAGTCCTTTTCGCGCTTGCTATTTCCATAGCCGCTCCAGTTATGGCTGCAGGGAAGGTTCCGAAGTCCGTGGGGCCCCAGGGGTTCCTGATCTGGGAGTCTCCTCGCACTCTGCCCGAGCTGGCTTTTCAAGACGAAGTCGGCAGGCCGCTGACACTGGCTGACTTTAAGGGTAAGGCGATATTGCTCAATATCTGGGCGACCTGGTGCCTGCCTTGCCGTGAGGAAATGCCGACGCTGGACTCACTTCAGGCTCAACTGGGCGGCGAGCAATTTGAAGTGGTCGCGCTGTCCGTTGACCACGCAGGCATCAGTGTTGTTGAGAAATTCTACCGGAAAACAGGCATCCAACATCTTCGCCATTATATTGATCCGTCGACACTGGCGACCTCAACACTGGGCATAGAAGGTGTTCCTACAACGCTGCTGATTGATCACGACGGTCGCGAAATTGGCCGTCTGGTCGGTGCCGCGGAATGGGACAGCCCGGCCATGGTGGATTTGATGACCCGCACCATTGAAGGGGTTCCGGACTGACTGGATTTACGCAATTGAAAAGGCAGGTGCGTAATGCTTCAAGCTACTACTGCATGCTTCCTTCGCTGAGCCCTTCGAGAACCCCACAGGCCTCAATTTCCCGATCATCGTTACAACTCGCTCGCAGCGACACAAGTTGTTTCTCCAGTACCTGCAGATCGGTTATCTGAGACCGTACCTGAGCGATGTGATCATCAAGCAAGGTGTTGATGGCCCTGCAAGGCTGATGGGGCGCGCCCTGATAACGCTGTAACTCGTGAATTTCAGCGAGTGACAGCTCAAGTATTCTGCAGCGCCGGATGAAGGCCAGTCGCTCAACATGCCGTTCAGTGTAAATACGGTAGCCGTTGTCCTGACGATCCGGCGGTGGTAACAAGCCCTCTCGCTCATAGAAACGGATGGTCTGGGTGTCAACCCCTACGGACCGCGCCAACTGACCAATGCGCATCGGGTGTCTCCTCAACAAATGGTATCTGCTCTATTGACCTTATAGTGGCTATATGGTTTTAAATCATAATCCGACAATACGCAAGTGGAGCCGTATCATGAGTAAATCCTGTGAAGACGCCTGTGGCTGCGACACAACACCCGCAGAGGGTAACACCGGGTCGAAGGCCTCTGAAGCGTCCGGCAACTGGATCAGTGTGTATACCGTACCGAAGATGGATTGTCCTTCGGAGGAACGGATGATTCGCCTGGCCCTGAACGGTTTTGAAGACATTCGCGGGCTGTCCTTTGAGCTGTCTGATCGGCAGTTGAAGGTTGTGCACGATGGCGAGGCTGAGCCTATCACCGCGAAGCTGGCGACCCTCGGGCTGGGAGCTTCGCTTCAGGAAACGGCCGCTGCCGACCCTGAATCAATCAAGGCGCTCGGGGGTACGGCTATCTCGGCCGAGCAGGAGTCCGGCACCCTGCGTTGGTTGCTCGGTATCAATGCCGTCCTGTTTGCGGTGGAAATGACGGCCGGCCTGATCGCCCAGTCTACCGGACTGATTGCAGAATCCCTGGACAATTTCGCCGACGCGGCCGTGTATGGGCTCGCCCTGTATGCGGTTGGGCACAGCGTGAAAATGCAGGTGCGTGCGGCGCATCTCGCGGGCGTACTCCAACTGATACTGGCTGTAGGCGTACTTGCAGAGGTGGTGAGGCGCTTTGTCTTCGGCAGTGAGCCGGAGTCGCTGGTAATGATGGGGATTGCGTTCATTGCATTGATCGCCAATACCACCTGTCTGCTGCTGATATCCAAACATCGGGAGGGTGGGGCGCACATGAAGGCGAGCTGGATATTCTCAGCCAACGATGTGGTCATCAATCTGGGGGTCATTACCGCTGGCGCCCTGGTCGCGTGGACTGGCTCCAATTACCCGGACCTGATCATCGGCAGCATTGCGGGGGTTATCGTACTCAACGGGGCCAGGCGCATCCTGGCGCTTAAGGGTTAAACAATGTCCATCGTTACCAAAAAACTCTTGCCGTATAGCCTGCTGGCGATTTCGGGCCTGATTGCGGCATCTGATCAGGTTGTAAAATGGCTGGTCCAGCAGTCAATGGCGTATGGCGAATCGATTCCGGTGACCCCGTTCTTTAACTGGGTTCATGTCTGGAACACCGGCGCCGCATTCAGCCTGTTTGCCGATGGCGGAGGTTGGCAGCGATACTTTCTTATCACAATCGCGGTAGTTGTCTCGATTGTACTGATCGGGCTGATTCTTCAGTGCCGCCGCAGGGGAGAAGCCATCGCGTACAGCCTTATTCTTGGCGGTGCCGTGGGCAACCTGATTGACCGGATATTTCGTGGCTATGTTGTGGATTCCTTTGATGTCTATTGGCAATCCTGGCACTGGCCAGCCTTTAACCTTGCCGATATCGCCATTGTGCTGGGCACCGTGCTTTTCCTCTATGTCAGTTTCATACCCGAAAAATCGGGCACGAACGTCGAGCTCGATGGATCAGGCTAAAAAACATCTGACAAACGCCTTGACCTTAAAGTTGACTTTAAAGATATCGTCTGTACTGACGAACCGAGAACGACAGCCAAAGCAAAGGAGAATGAAACGATGACATTGCAACTTGGAGAAACCGCTCCCGATTTCACCGTCGCATCCACCGAGGGAAACATTCAGTTTCATGAGTGGCTGGGAGACGACTGGGCCGTACTGTTTTCACACCCCGCCGACTACACCCCCGTCTGTACCACAGAGCTCGGTGCCTTCGCGAAGCGTAAGGACGAGTTCGCCAGTCGCGGTGTGAAGCTGATCGGGGTATCTGTCGACCCGCTCGACTCCCATAAAGACTGGGCGAAGGATATCGAGAAAACCCAGGGCAAGGGGCTCAATTTTCCCCTGTTGGCAGACAAGGATCAGGTGGTTGCCGACCAGTACGGAATGATCCATCCAAAAGCCGATCCCAAGGTGACTGTTCGAACGGTATTCATTATCGATTCCGCGAAAAAAATCCGTCTGATGCTGACGTATCCGCCCAGCACCGGGCGCAATCTGGACGAGATCCTGCGCGTCATTGATTCGCTCCAACTGACCGACAACCACAAAGTGGCCACGCCGGTGGACTGGAAGAATGGCGAGGATGTGATCATCGTTCCGTCGCTCTCCAACGAAGAGGCCAAAGAGCGCTTCCCCGACGGATGGGATGAGCAGACACCGTATCTGCGCGTTACCCGCCAACCTGGTCGGAAGTAATAGAGAATTCGTCAGCTGGCCTTGTGGCTGGCTGACGAAGCAATACCTGAGAAACCTTCACCGATAGGTTCGGTCATCGCCGAACCCGCAACCGAACACGGCCCCGAAATGCTTACCCTGACAATCCCTGAAGTTGGTCTCTTCGCGTTATTGATTGCACTTTGCCTGTCGCTGCTTCAGGCGACCGTGCCCTTGCTGGGAGCCGCCACCCGGCGCCCGTTGTGGATGGCATTTGCAGAGCCCATGGCATGGGGGCAATTTGTTTTTCTACTGGTTTCTTATGCCAGCCTGACCGCCAGTTTTCTTCTGGATGATTTCAGCGTGGATTATGTGGCCCGTAATTCCAACTCGATGCTGCCCTGGTACTACAAGTTCACCGCCGTCTGGGGCTCTCATGAAGGCTCGGTGCTGTTATGGAGTCTGATTCTCAGTGGCTGGGGCTTTGCCGTCAGTCTGTTTTCCCGCCAGTTGCCACGGGATATGCTGGCACGGGTTCTGGGAGTTCTGGGTGTCGTCAGCGCAGGGTTCCTGCTTTTCATCGTCGTTACGTCCAGTCCCTTTGATCGCCTGTTGCCGGGCATGCCAGCCGACGGTGCCGATCTGAATCCGTTGTTGCAGGATGTTGGCCTGATCATCCATCCGCCGATGCTTTACATGGGCTATGTGGGTTTTTCAGTGGTCTTTGCTTTTGCCATCGCTGCGCTGATCGAAGGGCGTCTCGATGCGGCCTGGACGCGCTGGGTTCGGCCGTGGACCAACATTGCCTGGGCCTTTCTGACCCTCGGCATCGCTCTGGGTAGCTGGTGGGCCTACTATGAGCTGGGTTGGGGCGGCTGGTGGTTCTGGGATCCGGTGGAAAATGCATCGCTCCTGCCCTGGCTGAGCGGGACAGCGCTGATACATTCACTGGCGGTCACGGAAAAACGCGGCACGTTCAAGAGCTGGACGGCACTGCTGGCGATTTTCACGTTCTCACTCTCGTTACTGGGCACCTTCCTGGTGCGCTCAGGGGTACTGACCTCGGTTCATGCCTTTGCCAATGATCCATCTCGGGGGCTCTTCATTCTGGCGTTGCTGGGAATAACGGTCGGCGTCTCGCTTTTGATCTTTGCGCTACGGGCGCCGCGAATGAGCGCCAATGCGGGCTTTAGCTGGCTTTCCCGGGATGCTCTGTTGCTGATCAACAATATTTTGCTGGTCATCATGACGATCACGGTCCTGATGGGCACCCTGTACCCCTTGATCCTGGATGCACTCGGGCTGGGCAAGGTCAGTATCGGCGCGCCTTACTTTAATAGCCTGTTCGTGCCACTGACCGTCATGCTGTGTGCCTTTATGGGGCTGGGGCCGGTCTCACGCTGGAAGCAGATGCCCGGTCGGGAGCTGTTCCGGCGACTACTGGGGGCGGGCTTGGCCGCACTGGCGATTGCGATATCGATACCGTTTCTTTACAACGGCCAGTGGAATGTCGCCGTGGCGCTGGGGATGGTGGCGGCCCTGTGGGTAGTACTGGCGTTGGTGCGCGACCTGTTTGATAAAGTCCGCAATGCGTCCTCTGCGCTGTCCGGATTGCGTAAGTTGACCCCTTCATACTGGGGCATGGTGGTCGGCCACGTGGGCCTGGCCGTCACCATCGTGGGCGTGGTGATGGTGTCGAACTACGCCATGGAGCGTAATGTGCGGCTTGATATCGGTGAGCAGGTGAATCTGGGCGGGTACGATTTTACGCTGACCGAACTGGGCGAGCGTCGGGGGCCCAACTTCCTCGCCGATACGGCGACCATCGAGGTTGCCCGTGAAGGCCGGATTGTCACCACCCTGT
Organism: uncultured Marinobacter sp.; assembly: GCF_963974375.1. GTDB lineage: Bacteria > Pseudomonadota > Gammaproteobacteria > Pseudomonadales > Oleiphilaceae > Marinobacter. Next base: position 3,780 of record NZ_CAXBDN010000170.1, on the reverse strand, counting down.
ACCCGGAGAAGCGCCTGTACATTGCCCGAGGGCAGCCGATGACCGATGTCGCACTCGACCCCGGCCTGTTGCGGGACCTTTACGTGGCCATGGGGGAGGAACTGGACGACGGCAGCTGGGCAATGCGCCTACAGGTCAAGCCATTTGTACGCTGGCTTTGGCTGGGTGCGCTGCTGATGGCCTCCGGGGGCGTGCTGGCCGTGGCAGACCGTCGCTACCGTCGCCGCCGTGCAGCCGCAGCTGACCGCGAATCGATGAGGCCGGCACGCGAGGTTCGCGCATGATGCGTCGCCTGTTGCTGCTGCTTCCGTTTGTGGTGTTCCTTGGCCTGGCCTTCTTTTTGTACCGGGGGCTTTCGCTGGATCCCAGTGCTCGCGAGTCAGCCCTGATAGGCCAGGCGTTTCCCGCGTTCACGCTCCCGACGCTGGAGGACCCTGATACCGAGGTGGATGAATCCCTGCTTCGCGGGCAGATATCTCTGGTCAATGTCTGGGCATCCTGGTGCCCGACCTGCAAGGAGGAAATGCCCCAGCTACTGGCGCTCTCCGAGCGCGGCATTCAGATGGTGGGCATCAACTATAAAGACGCCCGTGACCTGGGGCGACAGTTTCTCGAAGAGTTCGGAAAACCTTTCGAGGTCAACATCTTCGATCCTGCCGGTGACCTGGGTTTTGAAATTGGCGTGTATGGCGTGCCCGAAACCTTCCTGGTCGACGCAGACGGTATCGTTCGATACAAGCACGTTGGGTACATAACGCCCGCCCAGGTGGATGAAGTCATGATGGAGGTAGAGAAATGGCGCTAACCCTGAAGATCCGTTGCTGTGTGGTCATCGTGCTTTTGATGGCCTCGTTCCAGTCGATGGCGGATACGGCAATTGATGCGCGTCATTTCGAGGATCCGGTGATGGCGGAGCGTTATCGCGACCTTACGGCGTCATTGCGGTGCCCTAAATGTGATGCTCAAGCCATCGACAGCTCCGATTCGCCGGTGGCGGCGGACATGCGGGAGCGGGTAGCGCTGATGCTTCATGAGGGGCGTGCGGATAAGGAAATTCTTGATTTCATGGCTAATCGTTTTGGCGAGTTCGTTCTTTACAATCCGCGCCTTGACGGGCGCACGTGGCTGCTTTGGGCATTGCCGGCAGCGCTGGTAGCAGGAGGCGCCCTGGTTGTGATTGCCTTTGTCCGGGCACGCAGGCACCGGCGAGTGCGGCCGCTCTCCGAGGAGGAGCGTACCCGCCTGTCCTCTTTGATTCATCGTCATCGTGAGAGGTCGGAATGACTATGCTCTGGTTAAGTATCGGCACACTGTTGCTTATAGCGCTGTGGTTCCTGAGTCTACCGTTGCGAAGAGCAAGGGCGATCCATGACTGGCAGCAGCGGTTTGAGGCCGATGATCACGCTGAGGCGCAAAACCTGGCCGTCTATGAACGCCGGCTTTCAGCCCTGAAAAGCGCCCGCGATCGCGGCGAGATTGACGTCGCCCGTTTTGAAGAAGGCCGCCACGAGCTGGACCGCAATCTGCTGGAGGACACCGAGGCCCATCGCCGAATGCCTCTCAGGCGCCCCCTGTCAGGACGTTTGATGATTCCACTGGTGATAACGGCAGTCATGGCTGCCAGCATGATCGGCTATCGATGGCTGGGTGCCGATGGCGATCTGGCGCTGCATGCCGCCCAGCAGGACGTGCTCAACACGCCCGGTGCCTCAATGAAAACCCTGGTTGGTCGGCTCGAAGAGGAAGCCGGGACTCAGCCGGATAATCCCAAGGTCTGGTCCTTGCTGTTTCCGCTTTACCAGAAGATCGGTCAACCGGGTCAGGCGATTGACGCCCTGGAACGACTGATCGAACTGGAAGGCCGCAGAGTAGATCTTCTGGCCCAACTGGCTCAGATAAAATTCTTTGTGGCCGGGCGCAGCCTGACCGATGAAGTGCATGCGCTGATCGACGAAATACTCGACAAGGATCCACGTGAGCCAACGGCGCTGGGCATACTGGGGGTCGAGGCCTTTGACGACGGCCGCTATGAACAGGCGATCAATTACTGGCGCCGGGCATTGGCGGGCTTCGGCGATAACGAGTCCGCACAGGCCATGCGCAGCGGTATCGCTGTTGCCAGGCAACGATTGGAGGAGACAGCCAATGGAGCGGAACGTGTTACTGATTGAAACCCTAACGCACGTTCACACACGAAATCAGGGAAGCTTATGCTTCAGTATCCTCAAATCGACCCGGTAGCCATTGCACTGGGCCCACTGAAAATCCATTGGTACGGCCTGATGTACCTTGTCGGTTTTCTCGCGGCCTGGTGGCTGGGGCGTCGTCGGGCTCATCGACTCGGGTTGAACGCAGACGCTGTTGAAACATTGATTTTCTACTGCGCGATGGGCGTCATTCTCGGTGGCCGCGTCGGTTATGCGCTCTTCTACGGTTTTGACAAGCTGGCAGACAATCCGCTTTGGCTGTTCAAGGTCTGGGAAGGGGGCATGAGTTTTCACGGCGGCTTGACCGGCGTCCTGATTGCAGCCTTGGTCTTCGCCCGCAAGCAGAACCTGCGTTTTTTCCAACTCACGGATTTTATAGCGCCACTGGTGCCAATTGGCCTGGGGGCGGGGCGCCTTGGCAACTTTATCAACCACGAGCTCCCGGGGCGGGTCAGCGACGTGCCCTGGGCCATGGTGTTCCCGAATATGGGGTCGGCGCCACGTCACCCGTCGTCATTGTACGAGTTTGCCCTGGAAGGTGTTGTGCTGTTTGTAGTGCTGTGGTGGTTCTCACGCCACCCTCGTCGGATGGGCGCAACGTCCGGCCTGTTCCTGTTGCTCTACGGAATTTTCCGTTTTGCGGTCGAGTTTGTTCGCCTCCCCGACCCGCAACTGGGGTTCATCGCCCTCGGCTGGGTGACCATGGGGCAACTGCTGACCCTGCCGATGATCCTTGGCGGCCTTGCATTAATTGCCAGGTCAAGACGTCAACCGATCAATAAAGCGGAGGTGGCGACAGCCAGGGAAAACCTAACATGACAGAAACTATTGGTCATTCGGGAGCCTGGGGCATAGCGGCGATCATGATCGTGCTGATCTCCTGGGTCATGTATCGTTGGCTCGCTCCCAGAACATGGCAGGAGTGGGGCAGTGCCGGGGTGGTGCAGGCGTTCATAATCGCATTGTATGCGGAGATGTACGGCTTCCCTCTCACTGTCTATTTGCTCGTGCGGTTCTTCGATCTGGACGGTAGTAACCTCAGCGCGAATCTCTGGTCCTCGCTGCTTGGTGTCGGCGAAGTGGGCATGCTTATCTCAATGTTGCTTGGCTATACTGTTGCTGTGATTGGCATCGGTATTTTTCTGCAGGGATGGCGCGAACTTCATCGTGCACACCAACAAGGGCGTCTTGCAACGAATGGGCTCTATGGTTTGGTGAGGCACCCGCAGTATACGGGCCTTTTTCTCATCCTGTTCGGGGAGGGGATTGTGCACTGGCCGACGCTGTTCTCCGTCAGTCTGTTTCCCATCATTGTCCTTGCCTACAGCTTGCTCGCACGGCATGAAGAGCGACAGGTCATTGAGCGGTTCGGTAAGGAGTACCGGGCCTATCAGCAGGAAGTGCCAAGGTTTATTCCGCGATTGAGCCGACTCACAAAGATCATCGGCAGGTCCAGCTCAGGTTTGGGCAAGACCAAGAAGCCTTAGCCGTAGGTGATGCACGGGCTCTCGTGAACTGTCACTGGAATATCACTGCCTCCCTGGACGAGGGGGATCTGATGTACATGCCCACC
>NZ_CAXBDN010000169.1:0-9367 GCF_963974375.1 uncultured Marinobacter sp. | reverse complement strand
TGCTCTCAAGGCTCTCAATGGCTCAGTAGGTCAACGAATTAACCAGACGGGACACTAGCTACAGAAAATGGATGGGCTCCGCTACACTGAGAGCGTGCAATCATGAAGTATGCATACATCCAATAAGAGCGACCGCCATGACCGTCATCGCCATTCTCAAGACCGGGAGTACCCTTCCAGCTGTCCGGCAACAGCACGGAGATTTCGAGCACTGGTTCAGGGAAAAGCTCGGCAATCAGGTGGCGACTCAGGTCATTGACGTGGCAGCTGGTGACTCACCGGGAAAGCCGGAGGACTGGGACGGTATTGTGGTAACCGGCTCGCCCGCCATGGTCACGGACCGGGAGCCCTGGAGTGAAGCAACGGCACACTGGCTGCGTCATGCGGTTGAACGGGAAACGCCGCTGCTGGGCGTCTGCTACGGACATCAGTTGCTGGCAGACGCACTTGGCGGCGAGGTATCCAACCGGCCCCAGGGTCGGGAATCCGGGACCTTCGAGGTAAGCCTGCGGGCAGAAACCAGTGATGACCCCCTGTTCCGGCAATTGCCAAAACGCTTTCGCGCCCACCTGACGCACCAGCAATCCGTGATCAGGCTACCTTCGGCAGCCAGGCTGCTGGCGGCCTCGTCGGCCGAGGCCCATCAGGCATTTCGGGTCGGCCCCTGCGCCTGGGGCGTTCAGTTTCATCCGGAATTCACAGCGGATGTAATGCGCGCCTACCTCGACGCTCAGGCGCCAGCACTGGCCACTGCCGGCCAGCGTGTCAATGAACTGAAGAAAGGCGTCAGGGACACGCCCTACGCCAACCATCTGCTGCTGGCATTTTCGTCATTCGTGCGCTGGCGCCACGGCTAAACGATTGGCTACCTCTATTGCCCTGCAGCCGTAACACCATACCCAATCCGGGTTATCCACATTGCAAGTATCTGTTTAATAAAGCTTTTAGATAGATCTATGGTTTCTGTCCAGGCGCCGGACTCCGGCCCGGAATCCGCTACCTGAATGCCTTGTCATTCATCAAGAAAGCCCGGCCAACCCCCCAAGCACAATACGCCTGAAGCAACGTTTGCAGCGGTCAGTTCACCACTGCAGACACCTTTCGCTATGAGGGAGTCCGATATGGCCAAAACCAACGCTGACATCGAAAAATGGGATGTCGAGAACGAAGAATTCTGGAACCGGGAAGGCAAGCGTATTGCCAACCGCAACCTGTGGATTTCAATACCCAGTCTGTTGATGGGTTTTGCGGTCTGGCTGATGTGGGGAATGATCACCACGCAGATGCAGAACCTGGGCTTCAGCTTCACCCTGGAGCAGCTGTTCGGACTGACGGCGATTGCCGGTCTGTCCGGAGCCACCTTGCGGATTCCCGCGTCCTTCATGATCCGCATTGCCGGTGGCCGGAATACCGTGTTCCTGACCACCGCTCTGCTGATGATCCCCGCCGCCGGGACCGGCATTGCGCTGATGGATCCCCACACACCCTACTGGGCGTTTCAGGCCCTGGCCCTGCTGTCCGGCATTGGCGGCGGTAACTTTGCCTGCTCCATGAGCAACATCAGCACCTTCTACCCGAAAAGCAAACAGGGCTACGCCCTGGGCATGAACGCCGGCCTCGGCAACTTTGGTGTGACCACCATGCAGATCCTGATCCCGCTGGTCATGACCGTCGGTATTTTCGGCGCTCTGGCAGGAGCTCCGCTGGAACTGCAAAGTGCCAGTGGCACCCTGATCGGTCGGATTGAGGCAGGCACCCCCACCTGGATTCAGAACGCCGGATTTATCTGGCTGGTGTTCCTGATCCCGCTGGCCTTCGCGGGCTGGCTGGGCATGAACAATCTGCGCACCATTACACCCAATCCCGGGAATCCACTCTCCGCTTTCGGCAAGATTCTTGGTCTTTACGGCGTAGGACTGCTGACCTCCGTCATCGGCCTGTACGCGCTGGGGCTGATGAACATGTGGCTCGCGCTGCCGGTGACCATAGTGCTTACTCTGGTATTACTGCGATTGATTCCCGGAGACATCAAACCCAACATCCAGAAGCAGTTCGCGATCTTCAGCAACAAGCACACCTGGTCCATGACCATTCTCTACATTCTGACGTTCGGCTCGTTCATCGGCTTCTCTGCCGCGCTGCCGCTGTCCATCAGCGTCATATTCGGTAACATGATGGAGGTGTCCGGTGACGGCACCATTACCCGCATCACCAATCCTGATGCTCCCAGCGCCCTGACCTGGGCATGGATGGGCCCATTTGTGGGCGCATTGATTCGTCCGGTCGGTGGCTGGATCTCTGACAAGGTAGGCGGTTCCATCGTCACTCAGGCCATTTCTCTGGTCATGGTGGTTGCGTCGGTGGCCACCGGCTATGTGATGATGCTGGCCTACAACTCGGCGGATCCCAATACCTGGTTCCCGCTGTTCCTTGTGCTGTTCATCATTCTGTTCGCCGCCAGTGGTATTGGTAACGGCTCTACCTTCCGCAGTATCGGAGTGATCTTTGATGCCCAGCAGAAGGGCCCGGTACTGGGCTGGACGTCCGCTGTCGCCGCCTACGGTGCCTTTATCGCACCCCAGGTCATGGGTGGCCAGATACGCGCTGGAACCCCGGAAATAGCCATGTACGGCTTTGCAGTCTTTTACAGCATCTGCCTTGTCGTGAACTGGTGGTTCTACCTGCGCAAGGGCGCCTATGTCAAAAACCCCTGACATGGCACGTCATCCCTGAAACGATCCTGACCAACAGGATCACAGCCCCAAACAAAAGCGCCCGGTGAACTGACTTCACCGGGCGCTTTTTTGTTACCTCTGGTCGCTTGCATTAACGTCTGGTTGGCAGCGACCTGTCATGCACCTGCCTGGCTCCGCCGCGCCTCCTCCTCAATCTGAAGGTCTACAGACGACACGTAATACTCTTCAGCAAACCCGGTTTCAGGTTCTTTCAGCCACATCAGACACAGCAACCAGCTGACAAAGGCGCCGGCAGCAATGATGTAGAAGAACTGGGTCGGGGTAACAAAGGTGAAAATGGTGAGGTAAACCACCGCTCCCACGTTGCCATACGCACCGGCCATGCCGGAGATCTGACCGGTCAGGCGGCGTTTGATGGAAGGGATAATCCCGAAGGTTGCGCCTTCCGCACCCTGCACAAAGAACGACGTGAACACGGTGATCATAACCGCAATGATCAGCGGCCAGGACGAGTTCATCAGCCCCATCAGCGCAAATCCGATGGATATCCCGAACATGTAGCTCAACATTACGAAACGGCGATTACCCATGCGGTCAGACACCAGTCCACCCATGGGCCGTGCCACCAGATTCACGAACGCGAACGAAGCAGCAATCATCCCGGCAGTCGCTGCACCAAGCCCCCAGGTTTCCTCGAAGAACATGGGCAGCATGGATACCACCGCCAGCTCTGCGCCAAAGTTGGCAAAATAGGTACTGTTGAGCGCAGCCACACTGTTGAACGGGTATTTATCGTCATCCGGGACACCCCGCTTCAGGATCGGGATGTTGACCCGCAGGATCTGGATAATCTGGTAACAGACAATTGCAACAATAACGCCGTAGCAGATCATTGCCCCGGTGACGGACAGGTAGCCCATGTACTGTATACGCCAGACCAGAATGGCAAGGACGCCTACCAGCGGAATGGTCCACAGAATCAGCTTGACCATGTCGCCCCAGCTGCTCACTTCAAGGGCCGAAGCTTTGCGCGGCTTACGGTGTACCGATCCGACAGGGCCGTCGGTAATCGCAAACCAGTAGTAGACGCCATAACCAGCCATCACAATGGCACTCTGGGCAATGGCCCAGCGCCAGCCATCGTCGCCGCCGTACATGTGCAGTGCAATGGTGGGAAGTGACAGCGCTGCAGCGGCCGAACCGAAATTACCCCAGCCGGCATAGAACCCCTCGGCGAACCCGATATCTCTGGGTTTGAACCACATGGCGGTCATGTGAATGCCCACCACAAAGCTGGCACCGATAGAGCTCAGCACCAGGCGGCTGACCAGCAACTGCACCATGGTGGTACCGAAAGCAAAGACCAGAGCGGGAATTGCCATCAGCACCATCAGTACCGAAAACACCCGGCGCGGTCCGAAACGGTCCAGCGCCATACCCACAATAATGCGGGCAGGAATGGTGAGCGCCACGTTAGCGATGGCGAACAGCCGGATGTCATCCTTGGTCAGCCAGTCCACACTTTTCAGCATGCTGGACGCCAACGGCGCCATATTGAACCATACGTAGAAGGTGATAAAGAAAGCAATCCAGGTCAGGTGCAGGGCCCTGATCTCGGGATTCCTGACGCGAAAAACAGCAGCGACTTTCATTGGCTATAGCCTCCCTGGCCAGCAATGGCCAGACGTAGAAGAACAGGAAAATTTGCAAGTGATAGCGATGGAGCAGAAGGGCCTGGAGACATAACCGCCTCACAGGCTCGGCAAAATCAACAATGGACATTGCACCCGACGCGCAAGGAACGAACTCACACTCCCGAAAGTCATGTAGTCCAGTTCATCCACGAAATAGGTCAGTGAGCGGGCAATGAATCCGCCATCGGGCTGATGGCTGTGACGGGCGATGACCAGAATGTCAGGCCGGATTTTTTCAGTGGCATAAAGCAGCATTTTGCGGGCATCGCCCTCCAGCAGCATGCTGTCAGCGGCGATTTTCTCCGCCTCACACATTTCCAGAGCTTCTTTCAGAAACCCTTTGAGTTCATCAAGTTCCTGCTGGAACAACTCCTCGTTTCCGGACGTTATATCCCGGGGGTTTTCGGCAACTGCAACCAGCAGCAGGGTCGGCTTCAGATCACAGAACAGGGTGACGGTCCTCGCCAGCGCCAACCGGGCGTTGCGCGAGCCGTCATAGGCAAGCATGATTTTCATAGTGGACTCCCTTGCTGAGAGATTTCCGGCACGGCAAATGCCACCGGAACCTGTTGATGCCAGCTCTCATTAGCCCATGGCGGCGACTGTCCGCTGGTTGATTAAAATCAATAACCGGTGCCCCTACCCCACCAGAGCAAGCAGGCCTGTACCTCCGTTGCTCAACTCAGTGTTTCCGGGGCTACCACCCTGATATCCTTTAGAGATACTCATGACCCAGGGCAACGCCTGACCGGCGTTCATCCGGCGCAGGATCGTTGCTATTCTGAAACAGGAAATGCGTTGAAAAAGCAGACGTGCGGAGCGACAGCATGACAAAGTGGCTGGTAAAAACGGAGCCGGAGGAATGCAGTATCGACGACTTCGCCGCAGCCCCCGAGAAGAGCATTCCCTGGGATGGCGTACGGAACTATCAGGCCAGAAATTTTCTGCAGCAAATGAAACCGGACGACAGGGTGTTCATCTATCACTCAAGCTGCAAACATATCGGTATAGCAGGTGTCGTGAAGGTAGTGAGGGCGGCCTATCCGGACCCGAAGCAGTTTGACGAAGGGTCGCCCTATTTCGATCCGAAGAGATCAGCGGAAAAGCCACGCTGGTACGCCGTCGATATGCAGTATGACGCAAAGCTGCCCAGCCTGATTCCGCTGGAACAACTCAAAACCATGCCGGAGTTGCAGGAACTGGCGCTGGTAAAGCGGGGCAACCGGCTATCCGTTATGCCGGTCAGTGAGGCGCAGTGGGAAGCCATCCGTGGCACCCGGAAAAACGCTCAGTAGTTCAGAACAACACCGGCTTGGCCATGGCCAGATGGAAGATCGCCATAACCTGAATCAACGCCGCCAGCGCTGCAATAATCCGCACCGGGACGCTCAGCCCCGGCTTCAGGGCAAATACGCCTGCCACGATATAACCCACCAGCAGAAACACCTTGAGGGTGAGCCAGTGGTGCACGAATGGCATCCAGCCGGTCACGAACAGAAGGCTGATGGCAGCGATGAGCAACACCGTGTCGTTGGCATGGGGAACCCACCGCAACGGCGTTTTACGCCAGCCGGGTTTACCCGCCACATCCAGCGCCAGCCGCGTGATGAAAAGCGCCACGGTGATATAGGCCGCCAGCATGTGAATGGACTTGAGAATCATATAACTGCTCATCGGATAGTGCTCCGTAAGATTCTGGAAATGGGATTGCGGGCAAGTGTACGTGAATCTACCGCCCCGTGGGTATGTCAACCGCCATAACATTTATATAATATAAATGTTAATAGTCAGACAGCCCGACTCACCCAGCAGGCCACCAGCATGACGTACAGACCTGACACCACAACCGCCAGCCCGAAGCAGACTGCCATGAGCATTACCCAGCTGTTCAGTTACCCGTTCAGGATTTTTTTCCTGTCGATGGCCTTGCTTGCCACACTCGTGGTACCGCTATGGGTGCTGCAGGTTACAGCCATGATCCGGCTGCCACTGGCCATGCCCGGACTCTTCTGGCACCAGCATGAGCTGCTGTTCGGTTTCCTGTCTGCGGCTATCGCCGGATTTCTGTTAACCGCCGTTTGCGTCTGGACCAACACTGACCGCAGTCACGGTATGCGACTGTTCCTGTTATGGGCGGTCTGGCTCACGGGAAGGCTGCTACTGGCCACCGGTGAGGGCTTGCCTTTCTGGCTGGTCCACGGCGTCAACCTGCTGTTCTTACCCCTGGTGATGATCGACGCCGGCTGGCGGATCTGGCGCGCGCGTCAGCTTCGCCAATTGTTGATACTGCTGGTACTGGGCCTGCTGTGGCTGATGCAGCTGGGATTTGTGGTGGCCCTGGATATGCGCTACAGCTACGGCGCGCTGATCATGGCCATGGCCCTGATTGCCATCGTCGGGGGCCGCATCACGCCAGCCTTTACCGGAGGCTGGCTGCGGCAGAGGGGCCACAATGCCAATACCATCAGGACTTATCCGGCCCTGGACCTGTCGTCAGTCATTGCGATGATCATCCTGCTGGCAGCCGTGATCAGCGGCTTTAACATGGCCGCAGGCGTCGTTGCCCTGGTGGCGGCTGGCCTCATGTTGCTGCGGCTGGCGGGCTGGAAGGGCTGGCTGGCACGCAAGGAACCACTACTGTGGATTCTTCACCTCTCCATTCTGTGGGTTCCGGTCGCACTGATTCTGCTGGCAGGCACCCTCATGGCGGGCTGGCCATCCAGCGCCTGGACTCACGCCGCCGGCACCGGGGCAGTGGGTTGCCTGATACTTGGCGTTGTAGCCAGGGTTGCACTGGGCCACACCGGGCGGCCACTGATCCTGCCACACGGCATGGTGACAGCCTTCGTGATGATTCACCTGGCAGCGCTGATCCGGGTGGTTACAACCTTCGGACTGATGCCATGGCACATGGGCATAGGCCTCAGTTCGTTGCTCTGGACCCTTGCCTTCGGAATTTTTCTTGTCCGTTATGCACATATTCTCGCGCGTCCCAGAGCCGACGGAAAACCAGGCTAACTATTTGTTATAAAATGCCTTATGTGAAATTATTGACACCACAAACCCAACCCCCGGTCAAAAAAATACAACCAACGGTCAATGGCTTTTTTGTCAGTAACCGGTAAAGTGGGGGTTACAGTCAGTAACGGAAAAATCCCGAACCATGTATCCAGACCATTTCGACAAGGCCGACCTGATCAAATGCGGGCACGGCGAGCTCTTCCCCGGCGACATGCGCCTGCCAATTGACCAGATGCTGATGCTCGACCGCATCACACACATCAACGCCAGTGACGGCGAATTCGGCAAAGGCAGTCTGACTGCCGAGCTCGACATCGATCCGGAGCTGTGGTTCTTCAAGTGCCATTTCCAGGGTGACCCGGTCATGCCCGGCTGCCTGGGCCTTGATGCGCTCTGGCAACTGGTCGGATTCTACCTGGCCTGGTCTGGCGGTGAAGGCAAGGGCCGCGCCCTGGGTGCCGGCGAAGTGAAGTTCTTTGGCCAGGTGCTGCCCCACAACAAGGTTGTCCGGTATCATCTCGATATCAAGCGCATGGTCAAACGCAAACTGACCATGGCCATAGCAGACGGCCGGATGGAAGTAGACGGTCGCGAAATCTACACGGCCAAAGACCTTCGGGTTGGCCTGTTTACCTCAACCGACGATTTCTAGGAGTCCGGACCCATGCGTCGAGTCGTTATCACCGGAATGGGCATTGTTTCCAGCATCGGTAACAATAAAGAAGAGGTCACCCAGTCGCTGCGTGACGTCAAGCCCGGCATCAAGTTCAGCGAAGAAGCCAGGGATGCGGGGCTCCGCAGCCAGATCTGCGGCTCCATCGACCTTGACTACAAGGAACTGATTGATCGCAAGCTGCTTCGCTTCATGTGCCCGGCATCGGCTTATGCCTATCTGGCCATGCGGGAGGCGATCGAGCAGGCTGGCCTGACCGAAGAGCAGATCCGCGACAACAACACCGGCATCATCATGGGTACCGGTGGCGCCTCGACCGTCGAACTGATGGACTCCATTGATACCCACCGCGACAAGGGTATCCGCCGCGTCGGGCCCTACCGCGTACCCCGCACCATGGGCAGCGCCATCAACGCGTCCCTGTCCACGGCCTATGGCATTACCGGTGTCAACTACAGCATCACCTCCGCCTGCGCCACCAGTGCCCACTGTATCGGCCACTCCGCGGATCTGATTGCCTCCGGGCGTCAGGACGTGATGTTTGCCGGCGGTGGTGAAGACGTGCACTGGAGCCTGAGCCTGTTGTTTGACGCCATGGGTGCGCTGTCCACCAAGTACAACGACACCCCGGAAAAAGCCTCCCGCACCTACGACGCCAACCGTGACGGCTTCGTGATTGCCGGCGGCGGCGGCGTGGTGGTTCTGGAATCCCTGGAACACGCCCAGGCCCGCGGCGCCAATATCATTGCGGAACTGGTCGGTTTCGGCGCCACCTCCGACGGTGCCGACATGGTGGCACCCAGCGGTGAAGGCGCCATCCGCTGCATGCAGCAGGCAATGAAGGGCGTTGAAGGCGACATTTCCTACATCAACACCCACGGCACCAGTACCCCGGCCGGTGACGTCACGGAACTGAAGGCCCTCAAGCAGGTATTCGGTGACAAGATCCCGCCGCTGAGCTCCACCAAGCCACTGGCAGGCCACTCCCTGGGTGCTACCGGTGTCCACGAAGCGATCTACTGCCTGCTGATGATGCAGAACAACTTCATCACCCCTTCTGCCAACATCGAGAACCTCGACGAAGGCGCGGAAGGCTATCCGATCGTTCGCGAACTGCAGAAAGACGCTGACCTGAACCTCATCATGAGCAACAGCTTCGGCTTCGGCGGCACCAACGCCACCCTGCTGTTCAAGAAATTCAGCTAAACCTGCACCACCGGGGCTTCGGCTGACCCGTCCTAAAATACGTTGACGGTTTTTGTTGAAGCCAGCGCCTTATGGGT
>NZ_CAXBDN010000168.1:0-9461 GCF_963974375.1 uncultured Marinobacter sp. | reverse complement strand
GGCAGGTGATATCGACAGCAGCACCAGGAACATCAAGGCCCTGGCCGCCAAGACCGGTGAGATCGAGAAGGTACTGGACGTTATCCATGAGGTGACTGATCAGACCAACCTGCTGGCCCTCAACGCCGCCATTGAGGCCGCCCGTGCCGGCGAACACGGCCGTGGCTTTGCGGTAGTGGCTGACGAGGTGCGCCAGCTGGCCCGTCGTAGCGCCGAGTCGGCTGACCAGATCCGCACAATGATCGAAGGGTTCGTGTCTGAAACCAAACGCGCCGTGGATAACATGGAGACCTCCTCCAAACGTACCAGCGAAACCGTAGACCGGACCGAGCATGCCGCAGGCTCCCTGCGTACGATCGTGACGTCTGTGAGTGCCATTCACGAGCAGGTCACCCAGATTGCCGCAGCCGCTGAAGAGCAAAGCTCGGTGGCCGAGGAAATCAACAAGAATGTTGTGCGGATTGTGGAGGCAGCGCAAAGCAGTGGCTCCGGCGTCAGCCAGACCTCAGAGGCAAGCAACGAACTGGCCCAGCTGAGTGAACGCCTGCGCTCTCTGGTGGGGCAGTTCCGGACGTAATGGTGTATAGGCCATCTCTGCCGCGGGCTTAATGGTGTGGCGTGTGATGGCACTGCAGCCGGATAAGGACCATCCGGCCCAACGGTTTTTCCCTTCCCGATATCCTTCCGGTTTTTTCTGCCAACATGACCTTCCCTATACCGAATACTTCACACTTCTCCATTTCTGATTTTTTCTGACCTTTTTTTGACCAATTTCTGGTATTCCCTCAAGACACTGCTATGTTGAATGCAGATGAACAAAACAGTTGTTATGTACATCTGTCATTTTTAATTGATGCGGGTGCCGCTTTTGCCACGTGGGGCCTGCCCGGAAGCGTTTACGGAGAAGAATATGACGAACAAAAACAAGAAAATGTCTGCACGCCTTCAGCAGGAATTCGAATCAGGGCGACTGTCACGCAGGGGCTTTATCCAGGCAGCGACGGCGCTGGGTGTGGTGGCTTCGGCACCGCTGGTGCTGGGGGCCAGGCACGCCAGGGCCTCGGCGGCCGATCAGTATGATTACGTGATCATCGGTGCCGGTTCAGCGGGCTGTGCCCTGGCCGCGCGGCTGGCCGAGGACAGCTCGAAGAACATTCTGGTGATCGAAGCCGGCCCGGCGGACAGCCATCAGGCGATCCACGTTCCTGTCGCCTTTCCCCAATTGTTCAAAACGGCCTTCGACTGGGATTACACCTCGGTGCCCCAGGAAGGACTTGCCGGCAACACCGTATACATCCCCCGTGGCAAGGTTTACGGCGGTTCCAGCTCCATCAACGCCATGATCTACATGCGTGGCCACCCGAACAGCTACAACGCCTGGGCAAAAGAAAACCCGGGCTGGGGTTACAGCGACCTGCTGCCGTATTTCATCCGCGGCGAGAACAACTCACGGGGTGCCAGCGCTGACCATGGTGTCGGCGGGCCCCTGAGCGTGATCGATCAGCGCGATCCCAATCCCCTGTCGAAAGCCATGGTGAAAGCCGCCGGGGAGCGGGGCTATGCCCTGAACGATGACTTTAACTCCGGCAGTCAGGAAGGCTTTGGCCTGTATCAGGTCACCCAGAAAGATGGCATGAGAGCCTCCGCTGCAGGTGCCTATCTGCACCCTGCGCTGGAGCGCAGCAATGTGACCATCCAGGGTGAATCCCTGGTCCACAACCTGATCATTGAAGACGGTCAGGCGACGGGCGTACGGTTTGAGTCCGGTGGTGAAGTCCATGAGGCCCACGCCAGCCGTGAGGTCATCCTGTCTGCCGGTGCGATTGGCTCACCGCAGATTCTGATGCTGTCCGGTATCGGTGCCAGCGACGACCTGAAAGCCCTGGGCATCTCTGTGGTGAAAGACCTGCCGGGGGTGGGCCAGAACCTGCAGGATCACGCCATGGTTCCGGTTGCCTATGAGTGCACCCAGCCGGTGACCCTGATTGGCGCGGAAACGCCCGAGCAGGCGGAACTGTTTGCTGAAGGCATGGGGCTTCTCACCTCCAACATCGGTGAGGCGGGCGGCTTCCTGCAGCTGGATCCGGAGGCGGAAGCGCCGGAGCTGCAGTTCCATTTTGCTCCCAACTACTTTGTGGCTGACGGTGCCGGTAACCCTCCCGGCCATGGCTTTACCTTGATGCCCGGCATTGTGGGTACCAAGAGCGTTGGTTCCCTCAGGCTGACTTCAGCCGATCCCCGCGCCAAGCCGGCCATTGACCCGGCCATACTGAAAGATAATCACGACCTGGAAGTCATGGTTGAAGGCATCAAGATCGCGAGAAATGTTCTTAACGCCCCGGCAATGGCGGAGTATCGCGGCGCCGAATACCTGCCGGGTGAAGCCGTGCAGACCGATGACCAGATTCGTGACTACATTCGCCAGAACACCCAGACCATCTATCACCCGGTGGGTACCTGCAAAATGGGGTCCGGTGATATGGCCGTGGTGGATTCGCGGCTGCGGGTGCACGGCATCAAAGGCCTGCGCGTGGCAGACGCCTCGATCATGCCCCAGATCATCAATGGCAACACCAATGCCGTCTGCTTTGTGATTGGCGAGAAATGCGCCGATCTGATCAGAGAGGACGCCTGAGAACACTCGATAACGTGACGGCTCGGAACATCATGACCAGACCGAGCCAACCGATCAGCTACCCGCATCCATCACTGGATGCGTAAGGAACAGCCATGACCGCAACACAAGTACACCCTGCCCGGGATTCGGCTCTGGAGCCCCTCGATCAGGCCGTTGCCGAACTGAAGAATAACGCCCTGAAATGGGCGCAGACCTCCCCCCCGGAGCGTATCGCGCTGCTGGCGGAGATCCGTGACCGCCTGATCAAGGTGGCCCCCGCCTGGGCCGAAGAAGCCGCGCGGCAGAAACAGATTCCGGCGGGTTCACCCCTGGCTGGAGAAGAGTGGATATCCGGCCCTTACGCCGTCATGGGTGCCTGCAACCAGCTTATCGCCACCCTTTCGGAAATGGACGGCAAAACCTACCTCGACAAGATCCCGACGCGGGAGTCGGTAACCGGCCAGGTGATCGCCGGTATCGTGCCCCACTCCATCTGGGATCGTTTGCTGCTCTCCGGCGTGCGGGCTGATGTATGGATGCAGAAGGGCGTCACCAAAGCCAACCTGGCCGACCACACCGCTGGCGCTTACGACATACCTGCGGCAGAGCGTGAGGGCAAGGTAGCGCTGATTCTCGGCGCCGGCAACATCGCCGCGATTCCTGCTCTGGACTGCTTCCAGAAGCTGTTCTCCGAGCATCAGGTGGCCATCCTGAAAATGAACCCGGTGAATGAATACCTGGATGTGTACCTGAAGGATGCCTTCAAACCGCTGATCGATGCCGGTGCCCTGCGCATCGTCCGTGGCGGCATTGAGGTAGGCAAACACCTGTGCAACCACCCCGACATTGATGAGCTGCACATCACCGGTGCCGGCGCCTCCCACGACGCCATTGTCTGGGGCGGCGGCGAAGAGACCGCCAAAAACAAGGCTGCCGGCACGCCGGTCAACAAGCGCAGGATTACCAGCGAGTTGGGTGCCGTCTGCCCCACCATCGTGGTGCCCGGGCCCTGGACCGCTGCGGACATTGCCTTCCAGTCCGAGCATATTGCCACCCAGAAACTTCACAACTCCGGCTTTAACTGCGTGGCCTGCCAGATGCTGGTGCTACCGCAGAGCTGGAGCCTGTCTGACACGCTGATGAAAAGCGTAGAAAAGGCCATGGCCAGCGTGCCGTCCCGACCGCTGTATTACCCGGGAGCCAAAGATCGTATGGCCGGGTTCTCGGAGCAGGGCGATAACATCCTGAAGTTCGAGCGACCGGGCGCCGACGCCTGTATCGTCGAGCCACTGACGGCGGAATCCGCCTCCGGTGAGACCAAGCCATGGTTCAGCAATAATGAAGTGTTTGCGCCGGCCATGAGTACCTACCGCATCGAAGGCGCGGATGCAGCGGACTATCTGCGCAAAGCTGTGGCCTACGCCAACGATCAGCTGCATGGCACTCTCGGTGCCAACATCATCATCCATCCGGCGACCATCAAGGAGATGGGTGAAGAGACCTTTGAAGCCATTATTGCCGACCTGCACTATGGCACCATTGCCATCAACGCCTGGACCGGTCTCGGCTTCCTGATGGCCCAGTGCCCCTGGGGTGCGTTTCCCGGGCACACCCTGGACGATGTGCAGAGTGGCATCGGTTTTGTTCACAACACCTATATGTTCGACAAGGTAGAACGTTGCGTGGTGTATGCGCCCTTCCGGCCATTCCCCCGCAACCTGCTGAGCCTCAGCTTTACCCTGTTGCCGAAACCGCCCTGGTTTGTGTCCAACCGCAAGCAGGACAAGCTGGGTCAGTTGCTGACGGAATTCCAGTACCAGCCCTCGATTCTGAAGGTTCCGCGAATCTTCCTGAATGCCTTGTTGGGCTGATAGGCGTGGGGTAAAGTCAGGGAAATTCGACCAGGAGTAACCATGGCAACCGTTGAGAAAATACGAAAGATAAAAGCGGATGCCCGGAAGCGCTCAGAGCAGCGGGTCGAAAACCGCAACGAACTCGC
Organism: uncultured Marinobacter sp.; assembly: GCF_963974375.1. Lineage (GTDB taxonomy): Bacteria > Pseudomonadota > Gammaproteobacteria > Pseudomonadales > Oleiphilaceae > Marinobacter. The sequence continues at coordinate 4,845 of NZ_CAXBDN010000168.1, read as the reverse complement.
CTCCCATGCCATCGTGGCTCTCTCCGAGCTGGGCTATGCGAGGACGGGTATGCGGGACATAGCTACCGTGTCGGGGCGCTCCGTTGGAGCGCTCACCTACTATTTTGACGACAAGATCGATCTCATTTCCTACTGTGTGCGCCTGTACAAGGAAGAGTTTGTACGCCACATCGATGCGGCCATGACCGGCCACAGCAGCAGCGACGAAGTGAAGGAGGCGGTCACCAGTGCTTTCGCCTGGGCCATCGAACACGACGCCAACAAGCATCGGCTGTGGTATGACATTCGTTCACAGGCCCTGTTCGAGGAAGCCTTCCGGCCCGTTGTGCGGGAAATCGAAGAAAACCTGGTAGCCATGGTGGTGCGCTTTCTGACCGAACTCGGCCGGCCCGCCGACAACGGACAAACCATGTACTTCCTGCTGGATGGCCTGTTCCGGGTTCACCTGCAGGCAGCTCTGGAAGGCGACACCCAGGCCCCGGAAAAGCTGAAAATTGCCGCCTATGCGGTTTTGGATAGTATGGAGTAGAACCTGATTATCGAGGAACCCATGGCTTTCCTCGATAATCAGGTTCGCCAACAGGTTAAAATTAGCTAGCGTATGCCCCTTCCCTTGTTCGGGCCCACTGTCATTCATTCCAACTGGCTACGACGCCACCAATCGCTGCAGAGCCTGCGGCGACAGGTGCTGTAATCCCTCCCGAAAAAGCCGCACTACTTACGTCTACTGCAATCAAAGTGACACCACCAATCCTGATCGACCATTTTTTTACTATTGACCATCGCCTGTCGCGGTCTTTTTCACTCTGCAAGATCTCAGTCCCCTGACAGATTTCTTCCTGCAAATCCGAGATGGAACCGAGAAGTTGGTCTGGCGTGACGTCCGCAACAATTGCATCGCGGAAGGTGCTCGCTACCCAGAGAATCTCTTTGGCAGTTCGTTCCTCAACACCGGCATATCGAAGGGCGCGTTCTTCGATGTGCAGAAAAGAGGAAACAAAAAGATAGAGCTCACGCCGGAGTTGCTCTCGTTCCTCAATTGAGGCTGGCACTTGGTCATTTAACCGGGAAAGATCTTGATGGAACTGTGGGTCTTTGAGCAGCGTAGTTAACGCGTTGCAAGCTTGAGCCGTTACACGCAACAAAGAATCGATTTCTGGAGCTGCCGACTGCCCTACAGCTTTGCTCATTTCGTTCGTGGCGTTTATCAGATAGCGATACGTCTCTGAGCTTTGTCCCCACGCAGTTGAGACTGTCATGAGTAGTACAATGGATATTGAAATTAGCTTAGTTCGCATGATGAACCTCCTTGTATTGGAGAAAATCACCTCAGACGGGCGGGACTCTGTCCTTCCCAAGCCTTACTTGGACAGCCGCGAAAGTGCCTTGCTAGAAACGAACGCACAGTGCTTGATACCACGCTCAGATCTCCTTTTTTATATATCAGATTACCGCCTGCTGCCAACTACGCGTCGGATGGTTCTTAGTCAAAGGTGCGAGGCCTGTTAATTGGTTGCCACCCAGAAAAAACCCGGGATATAATTTCTACCTTGGAAAGCACCAACGGAATTTATCATCGGACGATAATGGCAAGGAGCCAGAATGCCTGACGTAATGATCCCCCGCAGACCTCTGTCTGTCAGTGCCCTGTGCGGTAACGACGAAAACGCAATTTCCTGTTTCCTCAGCAACAATCCCGAAGTCCGCAACGACATGCTGCTGCCCGGTCGGGCCTATTGCACCTCAAAATATCTGGTGTCGCCCCACGAACGCTCCATCGTATGCCCGATCAACTCCCTGCCAGCGAGGGCCAGAGAGAATCTGTCCTGCATTATTGATGACTATGGCAACGAAACCCATGTTCTGGCGGCGTTTAATGAGCATTTCCAGGCGGATCTCGCGGAATACCAGCGTTCGAATGGCAGACTTTCTGCTGCCTCCCATTCCAATACGTTCGCCGGTTCTGCCGCTGCAGTGATGACCGCCCGCAACACCGGTTTCGTGCAGGCCCTGCAGCATTACCAGAATATTTTGGAACGCCTGAACAACCTGACCCGCGTGGGCCGGGGTGCTTCAGCACAAAGATCCGCCCTGCGCCGTGAGGCCATCGCTGCCTACGAACTGCTGAACCAGCGTTTCCAGTACGAACTGAACAAACTTGTGCCCGAAGCAAACCGGGGCCTGAACCGCAACGGCAATCCCCGCAACAAGGGCAATGCCCTGAGCAACCCTCAGCGCGCCATCACCCTTGCCGAACGCGGCAGTGGGCAGGGCATATACGTTGCGGATGGTTATCGACAAAGCACTATGGGTAAGCTGGCGAATGCAGTGCGCTACGTTGGCCCCGGAGTTCTTGTGCTCGATGCAGGCATTCGCATTAGTACCGTCAGGAATGAACGGCGAATTGGGGGCGATTGGCATCGGGAGGCCGCTGTCCAAAGTGCAGGATTTGCTGCCGCGGCAGGCTCGGGCCTGTTAGTGGGCGGTGTTGCTAAAGCCGGATTGGTTGCAGCGAAGATAACGCTGATGGCGACTCCTGTGGGCTGGTGTCTAGTCATAGGCGCCGCTGCTATTGTTGGTTATGGGGTAGCAACAAGTCTGGATTCCGGGGCGAAATCTGCCATTGGAACCCTATGGGATCGTTTTAGGTGACCATATGGAATTTGAAATAATTTTCTACATTATTTTTGTGACCCTATTAGGTATTGCGACTCTTTCCTGGCCTGTTTTCGGACGAGTATCGATGGGGCGCATTGAAAAGCGAATCATGGCAGATGGACTACCACGTCCATGTGATTGGGATGGTGCGGGCTTCCGGATTATTTTGTATGTTGGTGCTTTGACGATTCCGAAATTCATGTTTAATGAGCATGATGAAGAACCGGGCAAGGTAAACCCGAAGTTGGTTAACAAATATGCTAAGACTTACGACAGAGTGCTCGCTTGGGTTTTTCTTTCAACTTTGATCGGATTTACTGGCATGGGTCTAGCTATGGCCCCTCTCGGTCTTGTGGAATAAGCGAAGCCGGGATAAACATCTTCCCGGCGCTACCCGGCTTTTATGTTGCTTCCAGAATTACGTGATGGGTTTCGAGATTGGGTTAGTGGTGGTAAGAATTATTTTGGAAAATCTTACTTAAAAGAGGCAAGGTCATGAAAACCCTGCCTCTTCATGTAACGAAAATCTTGGATCAGTTAGTAGTTATGGTATAAAAACCAGTGATTGCATTGGTACGGTTACCATTATTGCTAATAACGTCGATACTGAAGGTTTCCACTTCCTGAGTACCATTAGTTGACTGAATTTGAGCTTCAACAACAACCGACGAACCCGAGGCAATAGTTTGTCCGTTTTCTAGCCCCAAAACCCGAGTTGTGGTTGATCCGAACTGAGTTATAGAAACATCATCGACGACCCAGTCGCGCCCTTCGGCGAAGATACGGAATTTGCCGAGGGTGAACCATGTTGGAGCTGGCACTTTTTGAACTGTACTTGTACTTGAAATAAAGCACCCAGTTCCACCACTGCTGCCTACGCTTCCGCAGGCCGAATAGCCTGAGTCAAAGAAACCGTCACTAAATTGCTCGATCCGAAGATTGCTCGGTACTACCTGAAGTTCGAGCGTGCCAGTCACCGATATGCCGTCAAGGGTGTATTGGGCCGAAACGGTTACAAACCCCTCTCCCGCAGCTGTAAGCTTACCGCTATTGGCTCCCCCATCCACAACTATTGCAATGGTAGGATCAGAGGAGGACCAGGTGACAGAATCAGTAACTTCTGCAGAGGTTGAATCGGAATATCTCACATTTGCTGTTAGCATTCCGCCTTTACCAGCTGCAATAGAGCTGTCTACTCCTGTTATGTCGATTCCAACAGGCTCTGACGCAGTAGTATTTAGCTGGACAGACGCGCTAAATCCCTGCGACTGCCCCGTAAGAGTGGTTGTGCCAATGGAGAGAAACTGCACTTCGCTATTACCATTAATGGATGCAACTGAAGTGTCAGCGATAGACCATGAGACTTCATCTGCCGCCAGAATGGAGATTTCGCCGTTACTGAATTCCCCAAGCAGGGCGACGGGTTGAATCAAGCCTTTTGCACCGAAAATCTGGCCACCCACCAGCTGATCGGAATTGATACTGACACTTTGCAAAAGTGCATCTGTGACGGTCAGAGCTATGAAACCAAGGGTTCCTTGGTATGCTGCTGTGATATCCACCTCTCCAGGCGCTTGGGCCGTAACTGTTCCGGTAGCAGAGATGGTGGCAACATCGATATCACTGCTTTCCCATATTACCTGGCCGGTCAAGTCGGTCTGAGTTCCATCCGAGAAGGTGCCTTGAGCCTTTGCTGTGGATTGCAGGCCCGCCGCCAGTGAATTGCCTCCGGAGCTGGGGAAGGAAATATTAATTTCCTCCAAAAGTGCTGCGGTAACCTCATAATCAACAGATGAATTCAAGTTTTGTAAATTTGCGGCTATTGTCGTGGTGCCTACCCCAACACCGGTGACCAAACCATTCTGATCGATGGTCAGAACGGTTTGGTCCGAAGTATTCCAACTGTCTGCCTCAATAATCTGCTGAGTTCCGTTAGAAAACGTGCCGCGTAAAGAAACATTGCTGGATTGGCCGGCGGCTACCGAACCGTCCCCGACTACGATAGCAATTGATTCAAGTATCGCGTTCGTGATTTCAATTGCCAGGGAGGCACTTTCACCCCCAAGTTCAGCAATTACAGTAGCGGTCCCTGGTAGCTGCGTAGTCAGCGATCCTGACGACGTGACACTTGCGTGTCAATGGCCATCTATTTTGACCCACCTTTGGCCAATAAAATTGACCCACCCT
>NZ_CAXBDN010000167.1:0-9693 GCF_963974375.1 uncultured Marinobacter sp. | reverse complement strand
TGCAGCCGCCGACGGATCAACCGGTTGATGAGGGCGCTCGAGATCAAGGCGTCGACCACTGGCCTTTACGCCTGGCGCCCCGGGCAGCACGCCTTTTACAGTTCCGCCGGCAATCAGCTTAAAGCCAGCGACGCACCCACAGGCCGCGGCCAACAATGGGCCGGCGACTTTACCTACCTGAAGACCCGCACTGGCTGGCTGTATCACGCGGCGATCATCGACCTGTTCAGTCGCAAAATCGTCGGTTGGTCATTCAGCCGTCGTCGCAACAGTGAATTGACCAAGAGCGCGTTGCGCACAGCGTTGATCAACGAAGCGCCCGAGCCTGGCTGTCTGTTCCACTCGGATCAGGGGATTGAATATGCCGCGCACGATTACCGAGAGTTGCTGGAGAGTGCGGGCATGATTCGAAGCATGAGTCGGAAGGGGAACCCCCAGGACAATGCTGCCATGGAATCCTACTTCCACACGCTCAAAGCCGAGCTGGTGCACAAGCGTTTATTTGATTCGGATGTCCAGGCGGCCTCAGAAATCATCCATTACATGATGTTCTACAACAGTGAACGATTGCACTCGAGTCTGGGGTACCAATCCCCGGAGGATTATGAAAAGCTCAGTGCCTAAAGTGTCTACTAAAGTGGTGCAAGATCAGAGACTTGCCACTCAAACCATATCGGTAACAGTGAAACCGTCCTAAAAACAACCTGTTGATAAACAAAATACCATACTGCACCAATGGTTTCCTACTGAAATCCGATTGGCACAATCACCTTAACAAATGGCATTTACGCACAAAGGCAGACAACCGGATTGCATATAGGATGTTTTGTGTTGGTTTGTTTTAATTAGGAAGAGGAAATCTCGATGTCTGAAGTAATTTATGAAAAGCGTGGAAAGATCGCATACATCACCCTGAACCGCCCACATGCAATGAATGCCATTGATGAGGCTATGCACGAGCAGCTTTGGGCAACTTGGCAGGATTTTGATGCCGATGACGACCTTGAGCTGGCTATTGTTACTGGTGCTGGTAATGAAGCTTTCTGTGCCGGCGCCGACCTTAAAACTCACGCTACCGCATGGGTTGATCGCAGTGCTGACGCTCTTTTCCCACGCAGCAAGATCAAAGACGGCCTGGGCGGCCTGACCCGCGGCCTGCACCGTATCTACAAGCCAGTTATTGCTGCTGTTAATGGTTGGGCGCTAGCCGGTGGTCTGGAAACTGCTATGGCTTGTGACATTCGCATTGCCTCTGAAAATGCACAATTCGGTTCCTTTGAACCACGGCGTGGATACCACCACGGTGATGGCGGTATCGTACGCGTTGTAAACACTTGTGGTGTAGGTGTTGCCCTTGAGATGAACCTGACTGCAGAACCTATCGACGCTCAGCGTGCTTTGCAGTGCAACATGGTTTCCAAGGTCGTTCCTCAGGATCAACTGATGGAAGCTGCTGAAGAGATGGCTGCCAAGATTCTGCGAAATGACTCCTGGGCGGTCCGCTCCGCGAAGGAAACCATCCTTGATGTAATCGGTATGCGACTGGACGACCAGCTGGCTCACGAAGCTTTTACTGGCTACTCCGGTTTGGCGAACCCAACTGTAACCCGTCTACTGCAGAACTTCGCAGCTAAAACAGACAAAGGACGCGTTGGCAGGAACAAGACCGAGCTATAAGTCCCATGCCTAGCAGTGGATCTCCATCTAGGCCCACTGCAGAAAAGGTAAGCCTTTAACAGGCTTACCTTTTCTTTCCACCAGATTACTAGACTGGGAAATAGCAATAACAATCACAAAGCAGCATTGTTGTTTTGCTGTATTCAACAGGAGGCAGCCATGACTTTTCCAATAAACGGTTTGTCACAAGTCAAAGGCGACACAGAACTAGAACTATGGAGCCTAACTGTTCCCCAAGTGCTAAAACGAGCAGTAGAACTCTACTCAGACAGGCCTGCAGCCGTTTTCGTTGAGCAAGGCATTCGCTGGTCCTGGGCCGAGCTGAACGCACATGTCGATTCTCTAGCAATGGGATTGAACGAACTTGGCCTAAAACGTGGAGACAGAGTCGGTATATGGTCACCTAACCGACTCGAATGGGTAGTAACACAATTTGCTACGGCCAGACTGGGACTGATACTGGTAACAATTAACCCCGCATACCAAGAAGCGGAAGTCGAATATGCTCTAAAAAAAGTTAGCTGCAAAGCGCTCGTAACCGCAGTCAACTTTAAAGCAAGCAACTATGTGGCAACGCTACAACGGATTGCCCCTGAATTAGATGACTGCGAGCCTGGCAAGCTGGTCAGCAAAAGACTTCCCAGCCTCAAAACTGTAATACAGCTTGGAGAAACGCCGGTACCAGGCATGTTCAGCTACAGCTCGGTAGCCAACTCCTACAAAGTCGATCAAGAAAAGTTAGATCAAGTAACAAGCTCTCTCGAGCCTAGCGATGTAATCAACATCCAATTTACATCTGGAACCACTGGTGCCCCCAAAGGCGCTTCCCTAACGCATAAAGGTATCGTCAACAACAGCCGCTTTATCATTGGGGCACAAAAGCTGACTGAAAGCGACCGTTTGTGCATTCCGGTACCCCTATATCACTGTTTCGGAATGGTAGCGGGTACTTTAGGCTGTTGCTCATCCGGAACAACGATGATCTTCCCCGGGGAGGCCTTCTTACCGGATATCACCTTAGAGACATTAGCTACTGAGTCCTGCACCGCGGTATACGGTGTTCCCACCATGTTCGTAGCTATGCTGCAACATGAAAACCTCTCTGAATTCGACCTATCGCGCCTCCGTACAGGAATCATGGCAGGAGCCCCTTGCCCAATAGAGGTTATGAAGAAGTGTGTTTCTGAAATGAACCTGTCTGAACTAACCATTGCATATGGCATGACAGAAACCAGTCCAATCTCATTTCAAACCTCAACAAATGACTCACTAGAACGACGAGTAAATACAGTCGGCCGAGTCCAACCACAGGTGGAATGTAAGATCATCGATCCCCTGGGCAACGTTGTACCTGTCGGCGAACAGGGAGAGCTTTGCACCCGTGGTTATTCAGTGATGAAAGGTTACTGGGGCGACCCTGAGCGCACGGCTGAAGCGATCGATACTGACGGATGGATGCATACGGGAGATCTCGCCGTTATTGATAATGAAGGTTTCTGTAACATTACTGGCAGAGCAAAGGATGTAATTATTCGAGGGGGAGAGAATATCTACCCTAAGGAAATCGAGGATTTCTTATACAGGCACCCAGCCATCCAAGAAGTACAAGTGTTTGGTGTACCAGACTCAAAGTTTGGTGAAGAAGTCTGCGCCTGGATCATTCTGAAACCAGAAAACGACTTAGACGAAGACGGAGTCAAGAGCTACTGCAAAGGCAAAATTGCCCACTACAAGATACCCCATTACATCCGATTTTGTACTGAGATGCCAGCGACGGCAACTGGCAAACTTCAGAAATTCAAAATGCGGCAGGTAATGACTGAAGAGCTCGGGATCGAAGCAAATAAGACGGCCTAGGCTAGGCTAACAAGAATCCCTCCTGGGATGGGACGGGCCATAAGCCGGGCAAAAGCAGGCCCGTCCTGACCTGCCCCCAGGATTTAATCCAACCGTTCCTTAGTAATGTCCGTTACTTTTGAATCGGTTGTTCCAAGCCGGATGGCGGAGGCAAACTCCAGGGGTGTCTGATACCCCAAGGATGAGTGCGGTCGCCTTTTATTGTAGTCCTCGCGCCACGTTCTGACTTTGTCTCGGGCATGAGCAAGGTCACTGAACCAGTGTTCATTCAGGCATTCATCCCGGAACTTACCGTTGAAGCTTTCAACGTACCCGTTCTGCATGGGCTTTCCGGGTTGTATCAGCTTCAGTTCAACGCTGTTCTGGTAAGCCCATTGGTCCAGGGCCTTACCAGTAAACTCTGGACCCTGGTCGGTTCTCACCGCTTTAGGGTAGCCCCGGAAGGCCGCAATTCCGTCCAGGGTACGGGCAACCTGGTCACCCGAGATGCCCATGGCAACGGGAATATCGAGGCATTCCTTGGTGTAGTCATCCACGATGGCCAGGCACTTGATCCTCCTTCCGTTGGCGAGTGAGTCCATTACGAAGTCCATGGACCATGTTTGATTTGGCTTATCGGGCAGCACCAGAGGTTGCCGCTCGACCATCACGCCTTTGCGACGCTTGCGTTTGCGGACGGCCAATCCGGCCTCCTTGTAAAGCCGATATACCTTCTTGTGATTCACCTCGGTACCCTCACGGCGCAGCAATTGATGAACACGCCGATATCCGAATCGACGGCGCTCGAACGCAATGGCCTTGATGCGCTCGGTCAGCTCTCGCTCACTTGGCGATCGGTGGCACTGGTACCGCATCGTTGCGCGGGATAACCCGACGAGTGAACAGGCTCTACGCTCGGAGACTGGTGTCTCCGACACCATGGTGTGCACAGCCTCGCGCTTGTTCCCGACGGTCAGTACTTTCGGTTGAGAGCGGCCTTAAGGGCTTCAGAATCCAGCATGGACTCTGCCAGTAGCTTCTTAAGCCGGGCGTTCTCTTCCTCCAGGGCCTTCAGACGACGGGCCTCAGAGACCTCCAGGCCACCATACTTCTTGCGCCAGGTGTAAAAGGTGGCATCCGAGATGTTGTACTTGCGGCACAGCTCCTTCACTGGCAGGCCGGCCTCGGCTTCCTTCAGAATCGGGATGATCTGCTCTTCGGTGAATCGCTTCTTCATGTTCATCGTCCTCTTCTCTGCTGATGAACATTACTAAGATCAGGCTGGATTAGAAAGTTGGGGGCAGGTCAGTTGCACTAAAGATAGGAACGCCTCACCAAACCCGTACGAACCCAAGGGCTCATCAATCAACTAGCGTTAGCCAACCGGGATGCATTGCGGCAGTTGATTTTATAAACCACTGTGTCGCTGCTGCTTTCGGAGAACAGCACTGACCAATCTCCAGCACTTTTTTAAGATGCTCCCTGGTAATCTGGGTCATCGGGCCAAAGTGGCCCAGGCTGGCCATGGTGGCCCACGTGGGCCAGAGTGGCCCGAGCGGGCCAAATTAATCGAAAGTGGCCCATGTGGGCCGAAATCGTGCGGTGCCTCCGGTTGGAGAACAGGTCTTTAGCCTTGCCGCTCGCAATCCCTGCCTCGCGCTCTTGCACCGACGTTTATGCTCACGCCTCCCCCGCCGCAGCGTAAGTACTCCTCACCGGACATGAGCTGGGTCCAAGCTGTTGGACCCACTGTTGGCGTCCCTGCGCCGTGCTCTGTTTGTTTCCTGACCCTGACTGTCGAACTGAGAGATACGGGTCGTTCACCTCATTGCACATTTGGTGGCAATCACGGATGGAGTGGTACAGGAGCTGCCAGTGGTTCCGGATGTACCATTTGCGCGCCTGAGCCAACTCCCGCATACCCTCGAAGGCTAGGTATACGCCTTATATTTATACCGACATGGCCTCAAAACGTGCTCTGTAAGCGCCTGCCGTGAAGTTGCTGGGACTATGCCCACGCCAAAGCTATCGCAGCTAAAAACCGCAGTACTCTCGACCAAGGATAGATAGCACGCTAAGTGTCTTATTTTGGTCACACCACACCGGACATTTTGAAGAGCGAGAAATACGTGCTAGCATAAGCGCCACCCTTGAAATTTGCCATTAGGGCAGCGGTCAAAGTGTCCGAATTGGGTCACCAGTCACCGGACAAGTCTGTGCCCAAAATTGGCGGCAATCGGCGAAAAGCCCACACCCCAAGGGCTCGAGAGCAACAGGTCTTTCGCATTCATCTGGTTGATTTGCGCCGATTTAGCCCCGCCCATCACGAATCCCACCATAGTATTTCTTTGTACTCCGGAGGCAAGGGTCACTGAAAAAATCCGGAACTTCTGGCTTGAGGTCTATCGCCAGAACTACCGCGGAGATCAGGGGCGTGAGCGACTGCGGACCTGCGCAATCAACCTGAGAGACCGAGACGGCTTACATGCACGCCTGAACGGCATTATCTGCCCGGTACTCTGGATTCACGGCACCGCCGATTCGGTGTATTCCGTTGCCAATGCGGAGGATGGCATTGCCAGGTTCACCAATGCCAGAGAGGCCAGTCTCAAGGTCATTGATGGTGGTCAGCATTTCCTGAGCGCGTCTGATCCTGATGAGGTCAATGCAGCGGCGGTCGAGTTTATTGGGAAGTGGGCTTTCTAGTAGCTCAATGAGTCCGGATAAGGATAACCTATGGCGGCCCTGCTGAGGGCCGCAGACTCAGCAATTACGCGTGGCCATAGTCTTCCATGAACTTGAGCAAGTATTGGTTAACTTCCTCGTAGCGCTCCATAGAAACCGAATGTCCCGCTCCTGGAATCACGACAAGGCGGGCGTTGCCAGCCATTTCAGCAATCTTCTCTGAGCGCTCTGGCGGGTAGGCATGATCCTGCTCACCAGCCACAACCAGCAGCGGCACATTACAGTTTTTGAGCTCAGAGAGAACCTCTTTACGCCGGATTACTCCATCGGCACTACGGGCAATACCTGAGCCAAGCTCGAGCATGCGCTGACGCCAGGCATCCCGTTCATCTGCTTTGGACGGATCAGCAAGGTAATCGTCGCCAAACATGATGTACATGAGTTGTTCGATAAACGGCTCAGTGCCATTTGACCGGACACCCTCCACCAAGGGCTGGAAATCTTCAAACTTGTACTCTTCCTCTGCGCTGGAACCCAGCACGATACAGCCTTTCAACAGGTCGGGCCGACGAGCGGCGACACGCAATGCGATAAAGCCACCCATAGAGTTGCCGGCCAGGAAGCAAGGACCCACTCCAAGCTTCTCGATCAAAGCAATGGTATCGTCTGCCAAGGTATCCATATCAACGATGGGCAGATTGGTTCGGGCACTCTTTCCCTGGTCCCGGTCATCATATCGAATGATACGGAAGCGATCGGAGAACGCTTCAACCTGGTGATCAAACATTCTGTGGTCAAAGAACAGAGAGTGGCTCATGACGAGCGCTGGTGCGCTCTCCGGCCCCTGATCCTCGTAATATAAGGACGTTCCGTTAACATCGATGGTTGGCATGGTGTGTCTCCGTTTCGATATTGTTATTAATCCTTAACGCAAGGGCTATTCAAAGCTGATCCGTTGGTAAATCGAAGCTTTTGCTTTCTATGTATGCATCCTGGTGTGGCGTTAGTGGTGATTCATCGCCGCCCTCAAGAGGGCGGCGATGACCTCATGTGATGATAAGACCAGAGCTGTCCAGTCCCTCCGCTTTACAGAGTTCTCGGTAGGTTTCAAGGATGAACGCCGCATCCCATACGCTATCGACCTCACCCTGCTCATTGAGGTTCAGGTTTGCTCCACGAATCGCAAACCAAACCTCGGTTACCTCGGTATTGCTGTCGGGCACGTGCAATGTGTGGATAGATCCAGCCGGCTCATAGAGGTAAGAGCCAGCAGTGTTTACATCAGGGTATTCCAGGTACTTCCAGGAACCCGAGAAGGTGATCGCGAATACTTCGCCGGTGTGCTTGTGTCGCGGGAGCGTCACACCTGGCGCGAAACGGGTTCTCACGACCCACAGCCCACTCTCGATACTTATGTGCAGAACCTGCAATTCCAGGCCATCCATGAAGGTCACGAACGGAAGGTCACTCTGCGCGAGATGCGAGGTCGCCGGCAGATCAGGAATCTCAGCAAAGGAATTCATGACACGCCTCCCTGAAGCAATGGAGTACCTAAAATCAATTGCATTGCGCTCTCCTCGAGATCATTTTTGATGCTTTTGTTTTGAGCACCTACCGAGTACGTTACGTCGAAGGTGCACCTATCATGCTAAATTGTCTGAGGAGAGGTTCGCTATCGCGAATGTTCGCGACTATTCGGTGAGGGGGTCAGATACCTGACATTTTCTGGCGACGCCAGCAAAGAAATGAGCTGGGAGTGGGAACGGACGGACAGCTTACTTCTGATACTACGCAACTGGTGATCAATCGTTGAGAATGCCCGATCCAGGTCACGGGCTATCTCCTTATAGCTCATCCCTGATGCCGCCAATCTGGCAACAGCCCTTTCAGCCTCAGTCAACCTGGAGAGCGGTGAGTCACCAAGGTCGGCTTGTGGCTGTGACACAGCATGAGCAGAGGAATCGCTTAACTTCTCTGCGGCATACAGTACAGGGGCGACGACCTCTTGTACGAGACCATGAAAATGATTGTACGCCCTCCCCTCCCAAGGCCTTGTCGACACCACTCGATCCATACATAGCAGGCCGAATGGACGACGACCACTTTTCAGAGCGACGGCCAATTTGGTTGTCGTCCCCGCAGAGACCAAAGCGTGCCGCAATCCCGGCCGGAACGTCGGAACTTGGGTGATATCAACATAAACCACTGGCTGATCAGCGCTCCAAAGGGCACGAACGCCAGGATCAGAGTTTTCGACTCGCAACGTACTCATAGATGAAATGGGCGCCCGGGAGGCAAAAGCCTCGGCCTGAGCCGGATGATAAACTGGGCTAAACGGGCTACCACGCCCTCCATCCACCCGATCTGCATCAAAACAGACCTGAAGCCATTCCGTCACGAATTGCCAGCATTGCCGGGTATCATCCAGCAGGAGGAGTGCCTGGGCGGCCAGGTCTCTTGCATCACGGGAGGTTATTGCGGTGCGCTTTCCCAGTAACCTGTGGTACAGGCTTTTCTGAGCTGCCAGCACATCTCGGGCTTCAAGCTCACCCATCGGTTGTCTCCGCCACCCTCATAGCAGGCCCATCTGACGATGCAATGACCTGCTAATTTGTTGTGGTCTGATTGTTATAAAATGCGCCTCGACTACGGGCTTACAAAGTTGCAGAGCCCGGAGGTACCCGCAACTTCTCAGCACAGTCAATCTACGAGTCTTGGAAGCGTAGCACAGCTACAGGGAGTTATGGTGACAATCCGGTTCAAGCCAAAGATCAAACTGTCGTGGTTTAATCCCTCTTGGTCGCCGGATTACGGCACCACAAGGATTGGCACAAATATGTGTCACACAGGCGTCACAGGGAAATTCCAGCGCGCCAAACGCAAAAAAGCCAGATCAGTAAGATACTGATCTGGCTTTCTTTTATATGGTAGCGGGGGCAGGTTATGAGACTGATGCTTTAGGAACAGCTCATCTGTTCTGAATAGTCGTAATTTGCTATTAATCCACAAGATAGGCAGCATGGGAGACAAAGTGGTGGGTGGACGGCGTGTAAAATATTGAGCCGGCGGTTTTCATCTTCCAGCTCTTTCAAGCGGGCCATCATGGACGCATCCATGCCACCGAATTTAGCCCGCCATTTGTAAAACGACGCACTGCTCATACCGTGCTCTCGACACAGCTCCGGAACCGGTACGCCGTTCTCGGCTTGCTTCAGGATCGACAGGATCTGGCTGTCGGAAAAACGTGACTTCTTCATGCAGAATCTCCCTGCGTTTAGCTTACGGAAAATTCTACTTTTGATCACCGCTGTTTTTCGGGGGGATTACCATCCCAATTGCGGTGAGCTCCCTCCCCTACGTTGTAGTAATAGAGCCCGTTTTGGAAGTCGAACCCAGAGAGATATTTGTGCAGCGAATCGTGGGGCCGGAAGTTGTCTGCGTAATGTGCATATTCCGGCCCATCGTGACCACCCATTCCGTTTAAACGTGACCGCC
>NZ_CAXBDN010000166.1:0-9799 GCF_963974375.1 uncultured Marinobacter sp. | reverse complement strand
CCCGCCCCTCCTCAAACTCGGATATCAGCGCGGCTGAGGGCTGGCTCCGGGCACCCTCACGACGTCTCATATCAATAAAATAATCAATGGCGTTTTCCTGCCAGTCGCGGATGGTACGGTCAAGCTCCGTCAGCCGGGCCTGCTGTCCGGGATTGTCTGAAGTCAGGCGTTTTAATGTAGAAAACTCCTCGGCGAGCTCTTTGCGCCCCTGCTCCAACGGCGCCAGAAACCGTTCCTGGCCAGACAACAGAAACCCCCGCTCTCCGGTCTCAATATTGGTCAGTGCCAGCCGCACCTCCTCAACCGTGCGGATAATCTCGTAGGTGTGCATGTTGAGCGCCGTGTTGCGCTGCCGCGACTGGTCACTGAAATAGCTCAGGCCCAACAACAACACAATGATGACGATCAGCAGCATGAAGCCACCGTAAAGACGGGTGGACAGATTCAGATTGTTCAACATGAAGTGCTCCGCATGAGCTGTCTGGTGCCGGTGGGTTCTGGCGTATAAGGTGTTTAGCGGCTGCCCCGTGAGTTTCTTTACAGCCACAGCCAATTCAGGTCAGATGTGAACCATTCAGGCCCGTCACGCCCACAGGGCGCTGACAGAATTCCGACACAGAGAAAGGAGGCACCACCATGACCCGGGATGAACGCAGCGAGGGCGCCCTGTCCGGCGCGGAACTGTTTGTGAAAGCACTGGAGAACGAAGGGGTGCGTTATCTGTTTGGCGTGCCAGGGGAAGAAAACCTCGATTTTCTGGAAGCCCTTCGCAGCTCCTCCATTGAGCTGATCCTCAACCGTCATGAGCAGTCCGCCGGATTCATGGCGGCCACCTACGGGCGGCTGACCGGCAAGGTCGGGGTGTGCCTTTCAACGCTTGGTCCCGGTGCCACCAATCTGGTGACGGCCGCCGCCTATGCCCAGCTGGGCGCCATGCCGATGATGATGATTACCGGCCAGAAGCCCATCAAATCATCCAAACAGGGACTGTTCCAGATTCTGGATGTGGTGGACCTGATGCGCCCGCTCACCAAGTACACCCGGCAGATCACCAATGCCAATACCATTCCCGCCAAATTGCGGGAAGCCTTCCGGCTGGCGTCTGAAGAGCGCCCCGGCGCCGTGCACCTGGAACTGCCGGAAGATATCGCGGCCGAACAGGCCTCCCCCGGCACCCACATCTTCGAACCCAGCGATGCGCGTCGGCCCACTGCCAGTCGCAAAAGCCTGGAGCAGGCCGCAGAACGAATCCGCGCTGCGAAACATCCGCTGATCATGATCGGTGCCGGCGCTAACCGTAAACGGGTCTCCCAGGCACTGATTCACCTGGTGAACTCCACCGCCATCCCGTTCTTCACCACCCAGATGGGCAAAGGCGTGATTGACGAGCGCCACCCCCGCTACCTGGGTAACGCCGCGCTGTCTTCCGGTGATTTTATTCACTGCGCCATAGATCACGCCGATCTGGTCATCAACGTGGGTCATGACGTGGTGGAGAAGCCTCCTTTTTTCATGAAGCCCGGTGGCAAACAGGTTATCCATATCAACTTCAGCGCTGCCGATGTGGACCCGGTGTACTTCCCGCAACACGAAGTGGTGGGCGATATTGCCAACAGCGTGGAATGGCTGGCGGAAAACTGCGAACCCTGCAAGGACCACGACTTCAGCGAATTCATGCGGGTAAAAGCCGCCCTCGAAGAGCACCTGCTGGAACGCTGCGAGGATGACCGCTTCCCGGTGATCCCCCAGCGCATCGTCAATGACGTGCGCCGGGTGATGCCGGAGGACGGTATCATCGCCCTCGACAACGGCATGTACAAACTCTGGTTCGCCCGCAACTACAAGACCTACGATAACAACACGGTGTTACTGGACAACGCCCTGGCCTCCATGGGCGCAGGCTTGCCCAGCGCCATGATGGCCGCCATGCTGTACCCGCACCTGAAAGTGATGGCCATCTGCGGCGACGGCGGCTTCATGATGAACAGTCAGGAACTGGAGACCGCAGTGCGGCTGCAGCTGAATCTGGTCATCGTGATCATCAACGACAACGCCTATGGCATGATCAAGTGGAAGCAGGCCCAGGAAGGCTTTACCAACTTTGGTCTGGATTATGGCAACCCGGACTTTGTCACCTATGCCCAGGCTTACGGCGCCAGCGGCCATCGGGTGAATGCCGCCAACGAACTGATCCCGACCCTCGAGCAGGCATTGGCGGCCGGCGGTGTGCACCTGGTGGAGGTACCGGTGGATTACAGCGAGAACGACCGGGTGTTCAACAAGGAACTGCCGGAGCTGACCTGCAATCTGACCGGCGACCAGTGATGCTGCCAACCCGACCGGGGCCGTTGCGGTAGGCGAACTGCTGGGCCCCTCGGCAATCCCCTACCGCAGATGGCGTCACAGCCACCGGTGGGTTGCCTATACTGCAGGCAGACGACACTTTTCACACAGAGGCTTTTTCCGCCCCATGGACATACCGAACGATCACCGCTACGCCATCAACCTGAACGTACGGGGCATTCAGCCTTCCGCCACCCTGCGCATCAATGAGCTGAGCAATCAGTTGAAGGCGGAAGGTCGGGACATCATCAAGCTGGGTCTTGGCCAGTCGCCGTTTCCGGTGCCCCAGCGAGTCGTTGAAGCCCTGCAACACAATGCGCACGAGAAAGACTATCTGCCGGTGAAAGGGCTCAAACCCCTGCGGGAGGCCATCGCGGGCTATATCAATCGTAGCGAGCGTATGCGCTGCAGCTGGGAGGATGTGCTGATCGGCCCCGGCTCCAAGGAGCTGCTGTTTATCCTGCAACTGGCCTACTATGGCGACCTCCTGATCCCACGGCCCAGTTGGGTATCCTACGCCCCCCAGGCCCGCATCATCGGACGCTCGGTACACTGGCTGCCCACCCACGCCGAAAACAACTGGCAGCTGACCGCCGACGAACTGGACATTATCTGCCGGGATGATCCCTCACGGCCCCGCATCCTGATTCTTAATTACCCGTCGAACCCCACCGGTTGTACCTATACCGACGACCAGTTACTGGCCATTGCCAATGTGGCCCGCAAATACCGGCTGATTCTTCTGTCGGACGAGATCTACGGCGAAGTGCAGTTTGATGGTCGTCACAAGTCCATCGCCCGCTATTATCCCGAAGGCACCATAATCAGCACCGGCATGAGCAAATGGCTGGGTGCCGGCGGCTGGCGCCTGGGTACCTTTATCTTCCCGCCAGAACTGCGCCCCTTGCAGGACGCCATGGCCATTATCGCCAGTGAAACCTACACCGCCACCAGCGCACCCATCCAGTACGCCGCCATTACCGCCTTCAATGGCGGCGACGACATAGATCAGTACCTGCACCAGTCCCGCCGGGTACTGAAAGTAATCGGCGAGTTCATGCACCGCCGACTGACCGAGATGAACGTCGACGTACGCAAACCCGAGGGTGCCTTCTATCTGTTCCCGGATTTCGGTGCCTATCGTGACGCCCTGGAAAAACAGGACATTCGAACCAGTGCCGACTTCTGCAAACGCCTGCTGGAGGATACCGGTATCGCCATTCTGCCCGCCAGCGACTTTGGTTTTCCACCGGATCAGCCCAGCGCCCGCCTCGCCTTCGTTGACTTCGATGGCACCGAAGCGCTGAAGCTGGCCGCCAGCGACTATGCTGACAGGGAACCGGATGATGATTTCGTAAGGCAGGCGGGGCCAAGACTGGTTAACGCGATGGACAAGCTGGAGGTGTGGCTGAAGAGCCTTTGATCGGGGTCGTGGTTTCAGGGGTTTGTGAAGGGTTTTCGAGTGGCTTGTAAAGGCTTCGCACCGGGTTCAAGGGCAAACGGGCACCGGAAGGATATCCGGTGCCTCTGAGTCTGACAGCTTTAATTCAGCATCACGCCGGATCGCGATCAGCCTTGTTCTGCTCGGCTTTGGCCGCGTCGTTATCGGCTTTGCGCTCGGTTTCAGCCTGACGGGTTTCGGTCTTTTCCTGCAGGGTGGCTTCCAGCATCGCTTCCGCTGCATACTGCTGGGCGCTGGCAGCACTGGCGCCGAACACACTCAGCATGGCAACTGCTACAAAGGCCAGGGACTTGTTGAGGTTTGCTTTCTTGACGGACATAACACACTCCTTCCACATAAGTTTAACGATCTGGGTGATCGCCCGGAGCCGGCTATCCGGTTCCTGTTTGCTTCGGAAGTGATTATCAGGATTCGGCCATTCATAAAAAAATTCTTAAACCGTATTCCTCACATCACTGTAAATGATGTGTTACCGGCTCGCTGACCATTGCCTGCCATTGATCACGAATGATTTCTTCCAGCAGCTTGCGCATCCATGTCAGCCCCGGATCCCGGTCATGGCGGGTATGCCATAACAGGTAGAGGTTGATCGGATCCAGCTCAAGGGGCACCGCCTGGAAGACAATGTCCTCACTGAACGCGGGATCACGGGCGCTCATTTCCGGTACCACCGCAATCAGGTCAGAGCGCCTCAATACCGCAGGAATGGCGGGAAAATGATTGACCGATGCCGCCACCCTGCGGCTCAGGCCGCGACGACTCAGGGCTGCATCGACATAGCTGTGGGTTTCCCCGGACAGGGAAATCAGCAGGTGCCGGGCCGCCACAAATGCTTCCAGCGATATCGCCTTGTCCGCCAGCGGGTGGCCTTTACGCATCGCCAGCGCGTGACCGCTCTCCAGCAGCGACAGGCTGCGCAGGCTGGCATCCGGCTCTGCAAAGAGACTGATAGCTATATCCACCTGGGCTTCCCGCAACTGCCGGGCGTTCTCCTCGACGCTGAACGGCATGGCGTGCAGATCAACGTTGGGGGCGGAAACCTCCAGTCGGGCCACCAGTTCCGGCCAGATCATTTCCAGAGTCAGGTCCGGTACTGCAATCCGGAATTTACGACGTGAGCGCAAGGGATCAAAGGAACTGGCGGTGACGGCGTTTGACAGCTCATGCATCGGCAAGCGAATCTGATCCCACAGACTCAGAGCGTAGGACGTAGGTTCGATGTCCCGGCCTTTCTTGACGAACACCGGGTCTTTCCAGACATCCCGCATACGGGCGACCGCATTGGACACTGCAGGCTGGGTCATGGACAGACGGTCTGCTGCCCGGGTGATTGAGCCTTCTGTCATAATGGCGTCAAACACATACAGCAGGGTGAGTTCCTGGTTCTTCAAACCTGACAGCTCCTGTTTATTTCATTCAGGGATCGGCCCGTTTTGATCAAGCTCACTAGTGCCAGCCCACTACATCAATCACGCGCAAACGCATCCAGGGAGTGATTACTGTGACAGACATTGCCGAGTTCGCCGAACGCATCGCACGGGAAGCCGGCGAGATGATCCGCCACGAACGGGAACAGAATACCCTGAGAACGGATTACAAACAGCAAACCGAGCTGGTCACTCACGCCGATGTAATGGCGGATGAGTTCATCACCGGCGCCATCCGCAAGGCCTTTCCGGAACACCGTATTTTATCGGAGGAGACCATGCCGGACCTGAGCCAGGCGGAGAATCTGGACACGCCCCTGTGGGTGGTTGATGCCATCGACGGCACGGTGAACTATGCCTATGGCCACCCCCAGGTGGCCGTCTCTATCGCTTACGCCGAGCAAGGCCGGGTTCAGGTGGGCGTGGTCCACGCGCCATTTTCCGGTGAAACTTTCCGGGCCACCCGGGGCGGCGGCGCCACCCTCAATGGCAACAGCATTCGCCACAGCGGTGCAACGGAGCCACGCCAGGCCCTGTTTGCCACCGGATTTCCGTATACCAAAGACAACCTGGCCCCCCTGCTACGGCGGCTGGATGTGATGATTCACCACTGCCGGGATCTGCGCCGTATCGGCTCTGCTGCGCTGGACATCTGCTGGGTGGCCTGCGGCCGGCTGGACATCTACTACGAGACCGTCAGTCCCTGGGACTTTGCGGCAGCCAAGCTCATCGCCCGGGAAGCCGGTGCGTCAGCGGGTCATTTTACCGAAGTGCCGAAAGGTTACCCGGAGGACCTCTGGGGACAGAACAATCTGGTCACCGCGCCAGGACTCTATGACCGGATTCGGGAGCTGCTGGCCAACGCCTGAGTGGACCGCACAGATATGCCAGAAACTCATAAACGAAAAGGGGTGCCGTGGCACCCCCTCCGGGATTTCAGACTGTAGCGTAAAGCGGCTTACTTGCGAGCACGGCGACGGGCAGCGCCCAAACCAAAGAGGCCAAGACCCAGCAGGGCCAAGGTGCCAGGCTCAGGAACCGGAACGGTAGTGACGTTCAGCTTGGCCAGCAGATCGATAGAAGACTTGTCTTTCTCGGCGGTGAAGAACTCCTCAGTGCCACCGGCAAAGCCAACCAGGTCCAGCGAATAGATGTTGTTACCCAGCTGGAACTCAGAGCTGGTTACCCAGGCAAACTCGTCCAGAGTAACGATGTCGTCCACAGCACCTACATTATCGATAATGTCGTATGACGCAGTCTTTGTGCACCAGAAAAGAAACCACTTCACGCACTGCTCGCCTTGCCCAACGACTACGGGCGCAGTGTTTGGTGTTTCATTGTGACTGAATACAAAGGTTCCCGTTGCAGAGCCCGTATCACCAAAGCCACTAAAGCCCAGGTCTACTGACAGATCTACACCCGTAACAGCGTCGCCGTAGATAGGCTTGTTGATGTGGGTAAACGTACCCAGCACAAACGGCTGATCATCTGCGATAGAGAAGGGCAGCGGACTGGTGCCGTCGAACTTATAACCGCTCTGGCCATAACCTGCGGATTGTCCCCAGCTGATATGGTTGGTACCCACACCATTTACGTTGCTACCGCCAACGGGATTAATGAACTGGCCATCAACGGCCGTCAGGTCTACCGGAAACGCAAATACGGCGGCAGAAAAAGCAAAAGCTGCAAAGCCGGTCAGTAATTTATTGATTGTCTTCATGGAAAGTCCCTTGAGTGAATGCTGACTACTGATTCGGTTAAGCACCACTCATGCCAATATTTCATCCATATGATTTTATTGGAATTAATCTTCATAAAGACCGGTGAAACATCTGACCTGTAAAGCAGTCCGACACCGACATTGTGAAACAATGTTACAGCGCCCTGATGGGTGCGGCGCATCGCTGGCTATAGCCAGCGTTAGCCCAGCAACCACACCAATATGAGCATTCTGTAAACATTATCGACACCTACTGGCAGCCAGCAGACACAAGACAACTACCCGGATTTCACCTAGGTTCAAACGAACCTTCCTGATATAACGAGGTCTCACATGCATTTCGCCTATTCCGATAAGGTCAATGAACTGCTTTCCCAGGTGCAGGCTTTTATGGACGAGCATATTTACCCTGCTGAAGAAGCAGTGCTGGCGGAAATCCAGCAGCTGGGTCCCTGGAAGGTGTCGCCGCAACTGGAAGCCCTAAAGGCCATCGCCAAAAAACAGGGGTTGTGGAATCTGTTTCTACCGGAATCCGACCATGGCGCCGGGCTGACCAACCTTGAGTACGCGCCCCTGTGCGAGATCATGGGCCGGGTGGCTTTTGCGCCGGAGGTGTTCAACTGCTCGGCACCGGACACCGGCAATATGGAAGTGCTGGCCCGCTACGGTACCGATGACCAGAAACAACAGTGGCTGGAGCCCCTGCTCAATGGTGAGACCCGGTCCTGTTTTGCCATGACCGAGCCGGCCGTGGCCTCCAGTGACGCCACCAACATCCAGTCCTCCATTCGCCGGGAAGGCGAGGAGTACGTCATCAACGGCCACAAGTGGTTTTCCTCCGGCGCCACCGATCCCCGCTGCTCGCTGTTCATCTTTATGGGCAAGACCGATCCGGATAACCCGGACCGGCACAAGCAGCAATCCATGATCATCGTGCCCCGTAACGCCGACGGTGTGGAGATCGTAAGGCCACTGCCGGTGTTCGGCTACGAAACCCTCGACCGGGTAACCGAGGTAAAATTCAATAATGTGCGGGTACCTGCCGGCAACATGCTGCTGGGCGAAGGTCGTGGTTTCGAGATCGCCCAGGGCCGCCTGGGGCCCGGCCGGATTCACCATTGCATGCGACTGATCGGACTGGCCGAAAGAATGCTGGAGAAGATGTGCCAGCGTACCCAGCAACGGGTAACCTTTGGCCAGGCGGTATCTACCCAGTCGGTCACTCTGGAGCGGATCGCAGAATCACGGATTGCCATAGAGCAGGCCCGCCTGCTGACCCTGAAGGCCGCCTGGATGATGGATACGGTGGGTAACAAAGTGGCGAAAGCTGAAATTGCCATGATCAAGATTGCAGCCCCGAACATGGCCTGCAAGGTCATCGACTGGGTGATGCAGGCCCACGGTGGCGCCGGGGTGATCAACGATCACGGCATTGCTGCCGCCTATGCGGTGGCCCGCTTCCTGCGGATTGCCGATGGCCCTGATGAGGTTCATCGCAATCAGCTGGGGCGGATTGAACTTAAAAAACATCCGATTGACTGAGTTTTCCAGGCACGACCTCTGAGTCAGTGCCCTTCGACGAGCTCAGGGCAAACGGATAATGAGAGCCTCAAAGGCCTCCCAACACCGTTCATCCTGAGCCCGTCGAAGGATGAAAACTCCGGAGTCAACACCCTTCGACCCTTCGTCAGGCTCAGGGTCAGGGTGAACGGGGGTATATAGGGCTCAGGGCGAACGGGGTATATAAGGATGAACGGGGCCTCAAATCCTCAGCGGTTTTTCCAGACCGGGGCCCGCTTCTCGGCGAATGCCCTGGAGCCTTCGATGGCATCTTCGGACTTCATCACCGGCGCCACCAGTTCACTCTGGCGCTCAAACATTTCGTCCAGTGACCAGTCCTGGGACCGGGCAATCACGGTTTTGGTTACCCGCAAGGACATGGGTGCGTTCACTGCGATGCGGCCGGCCAGTTCCAGGGCACCTTCCATCGCCTTGCCAGGTTCCGCCAGGTGGTTGATCAGCCCCAGTTCGTGCATGCGCCGGGCATCTGCCATATCTCCGGTTAATGCCAGCTCCATGGCCACCCGGTAAGGCACCTGTCGCGGCAGACGCAATAGCCCGCCCGCAGCTGCAGCCAGGCCACGCTTCACTTCCGGCAGTCCAAATTTGGCGTTGTCTGCCGCCACAATCAGGTCACAGGCCAGGGCCAGCTCACAGCCACCCGCCAGTGCGTAGCCTTCGATAGCGGCGATCACCGGTTTGCTGACAAAAGCCTGCACAAAGCCGGCGAAGCCCTTGTCGCCAACGCTGACATTCTCTCCCGCCACAAACGCCTTCAGATCCATGCCTGCACAGAAGCTACCGCCGGCACCGGTTAGAATGATTGCGCGAACGTCCTCGCGTGCTTCCACTTCGTCCAGAGTCCGGGCCATGGCTTCGGCCAGCGCCTGGTTGACAGCGTTCTTGGCCTCAGGACGATTCAGGGTAATTACCGCAACACCGTCCTGTACACTCAGCTGAATGACATCACTCATAACAGGTTCTCTTGCTTCAGGATTAAGGGATGGCCCGCCACCAGGACGAGCCGGCAATATTGCATCACGCCGGGTTCTGCCCCGCCTCGGTCAAAACGACGATCTTGCCCACGGCCCGACGCTCGGCCAGGTCAATCAGCGCACGAACACCATCCTCTAACGGATAGCGGGCAGAAATCCGGGGCTTGATACGGCCCTCGGCCAGCCATCCCACCAACTCCTCCGACAAGGCGTCATAACGGGCCTTTTCATGAGTCTGGAGCGCGGGATAGTTGACCCCGATGATGGCGCAGCCTTTCAGCAGGGCGAGGTT
>NZ_CAXBDN010000165.1:0-9819 GCF_963974375.1 uncultured Marinobacter sp. | reverse complement strand
CGAGGCGGCCAGACGTGCCGCGGCCGAGCCGGGTACGGCGGCCATCGCCGGCGACATGGCAGCCGAGCTCTATGGCCTGAGCATTCTGTCCAGCAAGATTGAAGACCGGCCCGACAATACCACCCGTTTTCTGATCATCGGTCGTGAATACGTGGGTCCCAGCGAACACGACAAAACCTCGGTGCTGGTGTCCATGCGCAACCGTCCCGGTGCCTTGTACCGGTTGCTGGAACCATTCCACAAGGCCGATATCAGCCTGACCCGTATCGAAACCCGGCCCTCCCCCAGTGGCACCTGGGCCTATGTGTTCTACATTGACTTTGAAGGGCATATGGACGACCCGGCCATCAGCAAATTGCTCGAGGGCCTGGAAGAGGATGCTGTGGAACTGAAACGCCTGGGCTCTTACCCGGTGGGTGTTCTTTAATACGTGTTCAGGCGTATGTCAGGTGTGGCCGCTGTATGTCCGGGGCAGGATGACCCGGCCGGGCAACGGCTGCCAATCATGTGCTATCCGCTACCGGGCTCAGGCCCGGTTTTGACTGTAAAGGGCAACGGCCCGGAGGAATCCTTGTATGTCGATTGATTATCAGGCGCTGGCCGTAGCTGGTGTACAGGGACTGATGCCTTATCAACCGGGCAAGCCCATTGAGGAGCTGGCCCGCGAGCTGGGGCTGGAACCGGCCAGCATCATCAAGCTTGCCAGTAATGAGAATCCACTGGGGCCGAGCCCTGTTGCCCTGGCGGCGGCCCGCAAGGCCCTTGAGGAAATGTGTCGTTACCCGGACGGCAATGGCTTCAGTCTGAAGGCAGCCCTGGCATCCTTCCTCAAAGTGAGCCCTGTTCAGCTCACTCTTGGCAATGGCTCCAACGATGTGCTGGAAGTAATCGCCCGCTGCTTCGCCGGACCCGGTGATGAGATTGTGTTCTCCCGGCATGGCTTTGCTGTTTACGCGCTGGCGGCGAAAGCCATAGGCGCCACCGGGGTGGAAGTGCCCGCCCTGGAGTGGGGCCATGATCTGGATGCCATGGCCGCTGCGGTTACCGCGAAAACCCGTCTGGTCTTTGTGGCCAACCCCAATAATCCCACGGGCACGGTTCATGGGCAGCGGGCGGTACGCAGGTTCCTTGAAAAAGTGCCGGCCCGGGTGCTGGTGGTGCTGGACGAAGCTTATTGCGAGTATCTTGAAGGCAATGATGATGATGTCGATGGCATCGCGTTGCTGAAAGAGTTCCCGAATCTGATTGTGTCCCGGACCTTTTCCAAGGCCTGGGGGCTGGCGGCGCTGCGAGTGGGTTACGGCATCTCCTCGCCGGAAATTGCAGACATTCTCAACCGGGTCCGCCAGCCGTTTAACGTGGACACCATCGCCCAGGCTGCGGCCACGGCCGTGCTCGCCGACAGTGACTATCTGGAGCGGTCACGCCAGGTGAACCGTGACGGTCTGCGTCAGCTTGAGCAGGGCTTCGAGGCACAGGGTCTGAGCTGGATTCCGTCTGCCGGCAACTTCATTGCGGTGGATGTCGGCGACAATGCCGGTGCGGTCTACCAGGGGCTGTTGGCGAAAGGCGTTATCGTCCGGCCGGTGGCCGGTTACGGTATGCCGCGGCATCTGCGTGTTTCCGTTGGCCTGCCCGAGGAGAACGCCCGTTGCCTGGAGGCCCTGGCGGCGGTACTTCAGGATCAGGGAGCTGCCCGTGGCTGATAGTCCGGCACCGGCAGCCCCCCGGGAGCCCCTGTTTCAGCGAATGGCCGTTATTGGTCTGGGTCTGATCGGCGGCTCCATGGCACTGGCGGCTCGCAACAGTGGCCAGGTGGCCGAGGTGGTGGCGGCCGACCGGCGTCAGGAAGAGCTGGAGCTGGGTGTTGAACTCGGTGTTATTGATCGTGGCGAAAGCCTGCAGCAGGCGGTTGCGGGTGCCGATCTGGTGGTCATCGCGGTGCCGGTAAGGGCTACCCGGGAAGTGCTCGCCCAGATCCGCCCTTATCTTGAGCCGGGTGCCTTGCTGACCGATGTGGGCAGCACCAAGAGCAGTTTTGTTGAGGCGGTGACCGAGGTTTTCGGAACCCTGCCGGCTACGGTAATCCCGGGACACCCCATCGCGGGTTCCGAAAAAAACGGCGTTGCGGCCGCCAATGCTCAGTTGTTTGCCGATCACAAGGTCATACTGACGCCGGCCGGGAACACTGATCAGGCGTTGCTGGCGCGGCTGACAGCACTCTGGCAGGCCTTTGGCGCCACCGTACTGACCATGACGGTGAGTCATCACGACGAGGTGTTAGCCGCCACCAGCCATTTGCCTCACCTGATTGCGTTTTCCCTGGTGGATACGCTGGCCGGTGAGAACCAGAATATGGAAATCTTCCGTTATGCGGCGGGCGGCTTCCGGGACTTTACCCGCATTGCAGCCAGTGACCCGGTGATGTGGCACGACATCTTCCTGTCAAACAGGGAGGCGGTATTACGGGTTATCGATCACTTTACCGAGGACCTTGAGCTATTGCGGCAGGCCATTGATCATCAGGATGGCGCTACCTTGCTCCGGGTTTTCAGTCGTGCCAGAGCGGCGCGCAATCATTTTACCAAAATGCTTTCAGGGCAGGCCTACGTGACAGATATGAGTCAGAAACCGGTCAGATTCCGGCTACAGCCGGGTGGCAGTATCACAGGTGACATCCGGGTTCCGGGTGATAAATCCATATCCCACCGCTCCATTATGCTGGGCGCGCTGGCCGACGGTATCACCGAGGTTCAGGGGTTCCTGGAGGGCGAAGACAGTCTGGCGACCCTGCAGGCGTTCCGTGACATGGGTGTGACCATCGAAGGTCCGGATAATGGTCAGGTGCGGATCTACGGTGTCGGTATCGATGGACTGCAGGCGCCCCGTGGTCCGCTGTACCTTGGCAACTCCGGCACCGCCATGCGGCTGTTTGCCGGCTTGCTGGCAGCCCAGACTTTTGATTCCGAGCTGACCGGTGATGCCAGTCTGTCGAAGCGGCCCATGGGTCGGGTTGCCGATCCCTTACGTGCCATGGGTGCGGTCATTGATACCGCAGAAGGTGGCCGGCCACCGCTTAAAATCAGGGGTGGTTGCAAGCTGGCCGGTATTCACTACGACATGCCGGTGGCCAGTGCCCAGGTCAAGTCCTGCCTGTTGCTGGCAGGGCTTTACGCCGAGGGCATGACCTCGGTCACCGAGCCGGCACCAACCCGGGATCATACCGAACGGATGCTGACGGGTTTCGGCTATCATGTGCACCGGGACGGCGCCACTGCCAGTGTGGTTGGTGGCGGGCGTCTGGCCGGCGGCAAGATTGACGTGCCTGCAGATATCTCGTCGGCGGCGTTTTTCCTGGTGGCGGCCTCAATTGCTCCTGATTCCGACCTGACGCTTCGTCACGTAGGCATGAATCCGACCCGAACCGGCGTAATCAATATCCTGCGGCTGATGGGCGCAGATATTGAGGTACTCAATGAGCGGGAAATTGGCGGTGAGCCAGTTGCGGATCTGCGGGTACGCAGTGCCAGCCTCAAAGGCATCGATATTCCGGAAGACCAGGTGCCGCTGGCCATTGACGAGTTCCCGGTACTGTTTATTGCCGCCACGTTTGCTGAAGGCCGGACCGTGTTGCGAGGCGCGGAAGAGCTGCGGGTGAAAGAAAGTGACCGGATACAGGTGATGGCCGACGGCCTGGCGGCCGTTGGGGTTGAAACCACGGTTACCCCGGACGGAATCATCATTGATGGTGGTCAGGCCATGGCTGGCGGCCTGGTTGACAGCCATGGCGATCACCGTATCGCCATGTCATTTGCGGTTGCTTCACTGCGGGCCAGCGGGCCCATTGAGGTGACTGACTGTGCCAATGTGGCAACGTCGTTCCCGGGTTTTGTGGAGCTGGCCTCCTCTAGCGGTATCCGGATCTCTGCGGAGGAAGGATGATGAGCGATGTTATTCCGGTGGTAACCGTCGACGGCCCCGGTGGCTCAGGCAAGGGTACAATCACTCAGATGCTGGCCAGACGGCTGGGCTGGCACTTGCTGGACAGTGGCGCGCTCTATCGGTTGACGGCCCTGGCCGCGAGTCGCCAGGGCGTGGCCCTGAATGATGAGCAGGGCCTGGTTGCCGTTGCTCGCAGTCTCGACGTGGCGTTCCGGCCAACCCCTGCCGGCGAGCCGGTGAGAGTGATTCTGGCGGGCGAGGACGTTACTGCAGAAATCCGTACCGAACAGTGCGGTGACGGCGCCTCCCAGGTAGCGGTGATCCAGTCGGTCCGGGATGCATTGTTGCAGCGGCAGCGGGATTTCCGGCAGGCTCCGGGGCTGGTGGCGGATGGTCGCGATATGGGCACGGTGGTGTTTCCGGACGCACCGGTCAAGGTGTTTCTGACCGCCAGTGCCGAGGAAAGGGCACAACGGCGCCACCTTCAGTTGAAGGAGAGCGGTGTCGATGTTAACATTGCACACCTTTTAGACGAAATTCGGGCGCGGGATGAGCGGGATATAAACCGCGAAGCTGCCCCGCTTAAGCCTGCAGATGATGCGCAAGTCATTGACTCTACAGGTTTAAGCATTGAAGAGGTGCTGTCAAAGGTCATGGCTCTGGTGAGTCAGGCCTGACTGCATCCTTTTGCTATTTTGCCGTTTGGCAAAGGGCCTGGAGTCTTGAAGGCCGTAATGTATCCGTCAGTGGTGTCTCTGCCAGTCTCTGGCCACCGTCGGATTTTGACTAACAGACCGTGCTGCTGGCCGTACGGATGAAACTTGCGTTGAACACATAGGACTCATAATGAGCGAGAGCTTTGCTGATCTTTTCGAAGAAAGCCTTAAAGAAATTGACATGCAACCAGGTTCCATTGTCCAGGGAACCGTGGTGGATATCGACAACGACTGGGTCACCGTTAACGCCGGGCTGAAGTCCGAAGGTGTTATCCCCGCCTCCCAGTTCCTGAACGAAAAAGGCGAGATGGAAGTTGCGATCGGCGATGTTGTCGATGTAGCTCTCGATGCGGTTGAAGATGGTTTCGGTGAAACCCGTCTGTCCCGTGAGAAAGCGAAGCGTGCCGAGGCCTGGAAAGTGCTCGAGAAGTCCTTCGAGGCTGAAGAAGTTGTCAAAGGTATGATCAACGGCAAGGTCAAGGGTGGTTTCACCGTCGATCTGGCTGGTATCCGTGCCTTCCTGCCAGGCTCACTGGTAGATGTTCGTCCGGTCCGCGACACTGCGCACCTGGAGAACAAGGAACTCGAATTCAAGGTTATCAAGCTCGACCAGAAGCGTAACAACGTGGTTGTTTCCCGCCGCGCCGTTCTGGAAGCTGAAAACAGTGCCGAGCGTGAAGCTCTGCTTGAGACTCTGACCGAAGGTATGGAGCTCAAGGGTATCGTCAAGAACCTGACCGACTACGGTGCATTCGTAGATCTGGGCGGTGTTGACGGCCTGCTGCACATCACAGATATGGCCTGGAAGCGCATCAAGCATCCGAGCGAAATCGTTAACGTTGGCGACGAAATCACCGTCAAGGTGCTGAAATTCGATCGCGAGCGGAATCGTGTTTCCCTGGGTCTGAAGCAGCTGGGTGAAGATCCCTGGGTTGAAATCAAGGCTCGTTACCCCGAGAACAGCAAGGTTACTGCCCGTGTCACCAACCTGACCGATTACGGTTGCTTTGCCGAGCTGGAAGAGGGCGTTGAAGGTCTGGTTCACGTGTCCGAAATGGACTGGACCAACAAGAACATTCACCCCTCCAAGGTGGTTCAGGTAGGCGACGAAGTTGAGGTGATGATCCTCGACATCGACGAAGAGCGTCGTCGTATTTCTCTGGGTATCAAGCAGTGCATTGCCAATCCGTGGGAAGATTTCTCCGGTCGTTTCAACAAGGGCGACAAGGTCAGCGGCAAGATCAAGTCGATCACTGACTTTGGTATCTTCATTGGCCTCGACGGCGGCATTGACGGACTGGTTCACCTGTCCGACATCAGCTGGAACGAGACTGGCGAAGAAGCCGTTCGCGAATACAAGAAAGGCGACGAAGTCGATACCGTTATCCTGTCTGTTGATCCCGAGCGTGAGCGCATCTCCCTGGGTATCAAGCAGCTGGAAAGCGATCCGTTCGCCGAGTTTGTGCAGCTGAACGACAAGGGCTCCATCGTCAAGGGCACTGTTTCCTCCGTCGATGCCAAGGCAGCTACCATTGCCCTGAACGACGAAGTTGAAGCCGTCCTGAAAGCCTCCGAAATCAGCCGT
Organism: uncultured Marinobacter sp.; assembly: GCF_963974375.1. Lineage (GTDB taxonomy): Bacteria > Pseudomonadota > Gammaproteobacteria > Pseudomonadales > Oleiphilaceae > Marinobacter. The sequence goes on along the minus strand of NZ_CAXBDN010000165.1, from coordinate 3,576 downwards.
GACCGTGTTGAAGACGCACGTAACGCGTTGAAAGAAGGCGAAGAAGTTGAAGCCAAGATCATCAGCATTGATCGCAAGAACCGTGTGATCAACCTGTCTGTCAAATCCAAGGATGTGGAAGACGACAAGCAGGCGCTGGAAGGCGTTCGTGCGAAGGCCTCTGAAACCTCTGGTGCGACCACTATCGGTGATCTCATCAAGGAACAGATGCAGCAGCAGAACGCTGGCAAAGAGTGAACTGAGACTCTTTGATCTAAAAAAACGGGCTGTAACAGCCCGTTTTTTTTGTGTTTTTTTCAAGTTTGGCTAAACTAGGGATAAGAAGCAGTACACAGGGCTTCGCAATAAGAACGAAAAAGGGAAAGGCCTCATGACAAAGTCTGAGCTGGTCGAATTGATTGCATCAAAGCAGACTCAATTGTCCGTAAAAGATGTGGAACTGGCGGTAAAAACCATTATCGAACATATGTCCCAGTCGCTGGCTGAAGGACAGCGGATCGAAATTCGTGGTTTTGGAAGTTTTTCACTGCATTACCGGGCGGCGCGTACTGGCCGCAACCCCAAAACCGGAGATGCCGTGCAGCTTCCGGCCAAGCACGTGCCTCACTTCAAGCCCGGCAAGGAATTGCGAGAGCAGGTCAACGACAGCCTCAAGCAGGGTTTCTGAAGGCAGGGCACCAAGGATCCGCGTAAGGCAGAAACAGAGCCTGTGATGACTTGAGTTCTGTTTTTTTGGCTAGCCTGGGTATTTTTCCTGGAGCAAGGATATTATGGCAGGGATACAGAAGATCCTGGTTCTTCTGATTGTTTTGCTGGTCATCGTGATAACGCTGGTCTTTTCCATGAACAATCAGATGTCGGTGTCACTCAATTTTCTTCTGTTCGAGACACAGCCCCGCGGTGTTGCCGTCTGGATCATTCTGTCCTTCGTGGTTGGTGCAGTCCTCGGTATTCTTATCACCTTGTTGACCACCTTCAGAATTTCAGTTTCCCGCCGGAATCTCCGGAAGCGTTTGGAGAAGGCTGAGCTGGAACTGGACAAAGCGGCTACCCCCAAAGACCGGTCTCTTTAATGGATATGCTGTTTCAATGGCTGCTACTGACCATAGCGGTGGCAGCGGGCTGGTTTATCGGACGTCATTTCCGGCCCTTCCAACGGTCAAAAAAGACCATCTCTGACGAATCCTCGGTTCGTGACCGGCTGCAGTTTCTGTTTACCAATTATTCCGACCAGGCGGTCGAGAACTTCGTGCAGTCGCTGGCTGTCAATCGCGATACCGTGAGCCTGCATCTGTCTATTGGTGCCCACTTTCGCCACAAGGGTGAAACAGACCGGGCCATTCTGATCCATCAGAATCTGTTGGCACGGCCTGAACTTCCCGGCCATTACTCTCCCCAGGTGACCTACGAACTGGCCATGGACTATCTCGCAGCCGGACTGCTTGATCGGGCGGAAGCCCTGTTCCATGACCTGATGGGAGATCCGGCCTACGGTGAGCGGGCGTCGGGTCAACTGATAGAGCTGTATCAGCAGGAGCGGGAGTGGGGCAAGGCGGCCCAGGTGGCCCGCACCCTGATGAAGTCCGCGATTGATCCGCAAATGGCCAGACAACTGGCCTACATTACCTGTGAGCTGGCCGATCTGGCACTGCACAAGGATGATCGCTGGGGCGCCCAGAAGCTGGCCAAGGAGGCGCTGTCCATTGATTCTGCCTGTGTCCGCGCCACCTTCATTCTGGCAGAGCTTCACGCCCGTCAGGGCAATTACAAAGAGGCTGCGGTCACCTGCCTGAAAGTGTTTGATCAGAACCCGGAATTCGGCCCGGAAGCCATCGATCGCTTCATGAAGTGGGAGCGAAGCCACGGGGATGTGGCCAAATCCATGAAGCGTCTGCGCAAACTCTATGAGCAGTGGCCAGGCACCAGCCTGCTGCTGGCTCTGGCGGAGTCGATGGAAAAGTCCTCCGGACGTCAGCGGGCAATCGATCTGTTGCGCTCCGAACTGGAGACTCGTCCCAGTGTGCGGGGCCTGTTGCGACTGGTTGAGTTGTCAGGTTACGAGCGTGGCGTGGCTACCGGGGAAGACCGGCTGGTCAGCCGGATAGGGCACCTTATTCTTTCCAACCGGCCAGTGTACCGGTGTGTGAATTGCGGCTTTTCCGGTCAGCAACTGCACTGGCTGTGCCCCAGTTGCAAGGAATGGGAAACAGTGCGCCCGATTCAGGGCGTGGAGGCAGAGTAGGCTGGTGTTTCCGGACAGATCAGCTGTTTGGAGCACGACCGATTCAGACTCAGGTTATAACGTTCATTTCGTTTCATTTCACTCCAGACAGGACCGATTCACGTGCAGGTTTCAAACGATCCCCGGATTATCGTCGCTCTCGATTTCCCTTCCGAACAGCCCGCTCTGGCGCTGGTAGACACCCTGGACCCGGCGTTGTGCCGACTCAAGGTGGGCAAAGAGTTGTTTACACGGTCAGGGCCGGGCCTGGTGCGTCAGTTGCACGACCGTGGTTTCGAGGTTTTCCTTGACCTGAAATTCCATGATATTCCGAATACCACCTCGGCGGCGGTGGCGGCTGCAGCGGATCTGGGTGTCTGGATGGTGAACGTTCATGCCGCCGGTGGCGAAAAGATGATGGTTGCCTGCCGCGAACGACTGGAGCCCCTGGGTGCGGACCGGCCGTTGCTGATTGCGGTCACCGTGCTGACCAGTATGAATGCAGACGATCTCGCCGGAATTGGCGTTGCCGGCACGCCGGCGGATCAGGTGAACCGGTTGGCGACGCTGACCCGCAATTGTGGTCTCGATGGGGTGGTCTGCTCTGCCCAGGAGGCACCTCTACTGAAGCGGGAGCAGGGACAGGACTTCAGACTGGTGACGCCGGGCATACGACCGGTGTCGTCGGAGCGCGGAGATCAGCAGCGGGTGATGACACCGGAAGCGGCCATCAGGGCAGGCAGTGATTACCTGGTGATCGGGCGGCCGGTGACCCAGGCTGCTGATCCCCTGTCTGTGCTGCGTTCGATACACGCCGAGATCGCGTCACTGGTTTGAGCGCCGCGATTTGACGCAGTCCTGCCTGGCCCGGGAAGGTGTCAGGCAGGAAAAGCTAAAGGGCTGAAAACCGGCATAAAAAAAGCCGCATTCGGGATTCCGGATGCGGCTTTTCAGAATAGTGGCTCCCCGACCTGGGCTCGAACCAGGGACAAACGGATTAACAGTCCGTTGCTCTACCAACTGAGCTATCGGGGAACAGTCGTTGTCGACAAGGCGCGTATATTAGAGAGCCATTCCCGTCTCGTCAACCCCTGTGCCGGACATTCGCTGTGGCGACGCCGGCAAGGGCTCCCGGGTCACCCCAGAGCTTTTTTCAGCCGTGTCACGGCTTCCTTCAGCACATCCATGCTGGTTGCGAAGCTCAGGCGCATATGCCCCGGGGTTCCGAACGCGGAACCGGGAACCAGTGCCACACCGGCATCCTTCAGCAGCATTTCAGCCAGTTGCACGTCATCACTGATGGCGCTGTTGGCGTCGATGGCGCCCTGGAAGCTGGGGAACACGTAAAAGGTGCC
>NZ_CAXBDN010000164.1:0-9845 GCF_963974375.1 uncultured Marinobacter sp. | reverse complement strand
GATCAGGCTCCTTCAGTCGTAAACAAAAGCGAACATTCGAGTCAGAGCTTTCCTCCAGAGCCTCCAGTCATTCAGTAATCCTCTTCAAGCAGGCCAACAAGGTCCTGCCGAATGGATTGAGCGCTTAAATCTTCCGGCCGGATAAGCAGGCGAGGATTACCCTCACGATCAAACACATAGACTGCACCGCTGTGAGTAACGGCATAGTCACCTTCTGCGTCCGGTTCTTCATGCCCGAACGTCGTCCGGTATCGCTGGGTAAGCGTGCGGAGGTCAGAGGCGTTGCCGGTCAGCCCGATGATTTTGTCACCAAAAAAATTGACGTACTCCGCCAGGCGTTCGGGTGTGTCGCGCTGAGGATCGACACTGACGAACAACGTAAGTACTTCCTCCTGATTTTCCGTGCTCAGCCCGCTGACGGCCTGGCTGAGTTTTTGCAGAGCAGTGGGGCAAACATCAGGGCAAGAGGTAAATCCGAAAAACAGCATTCGTACCTGACCACTGTAATCATCGCCTGAAACCCGTGTTCCCTGACTGTCGATCAAATCGAATTCAAGCTTGGGCATCACGCCGCTGATGTCTGTCCCGTGCCAATCCGGCGGATCATCGCCCATGCAGCCAACAAGGAGGATTGCCAGCATCATCAATGCAATGGATGCAAAGCGCTTTGCGTGGTGTTGGAAGCAGGGTTTGATCATCAAGTGGTGTCCTTCAATTACGTGTTGGAAGGATTCTGGTGTCCCAGAACAATCGCCAAGTCTTCCGGCACCGCCATCGGTTCAAATGCGCTGACGTTGGCACGTCCCGTATTGCCGACAGGAACCCGGATTCGTGAAACCAGCAACGCAGCGAAGGCCCGAGCCAGCTGACCGAGAACCTCGCGAGCATCGCGCGCGTGCCAGCCAAGCCGGAGCATGCGCAAATGTGTTGTCGTGTGCGCTAACGCGAACTTCTGGCTCAGAATATGAGCCCGTTCAAGATGTCTGAACGCTGTAGCGACATCGCCCTGATTGTCAGCATCAGCGGCTGCTGCCGGTTCTGTCAGATAGAACGTCTTGAGTTCACTGTTCACTGCTCAGTTCTCCTGCCTTATCGGCCAGCTAAGTTGTGGGCAAAGATTTGCCCGGGATCAACCGAGTCTTCCGAGTACCGGAAATGCGGATAACATCCATGATGCAAACCGGGTCATCTGTCCCGTCAGCACCATTACCCCCATAACAACCAGAACCAGCCCTGCCAGGATTCTCAGTGACTGACTCCAGCGGCTCATCCAGCGCACTCGCGCCCGAAAGTGCTTAATAAATAAAGCCGTTGCCAAAAATGGAATTGCCAACCCCAGCGAATAAACGGCCAGGTACAGCATGCCGGTTTCAGCATTCGCATGGGTGGAACTGAGAGCCAGGATAGCGCCCAATATCGGGCCAATACACGGTGTCCACCCGACGGCAAAGGCCAAGCCGAGAAGGAACGCTGCCGTGGGCCGTCCACCCTCAAGGGTTTGCCCAAAGCGCCAGTCGCGCTGTAACGCGGGCATGCTCCACCAGCCCAGCATAAATAGCCCCATCAGCACAATCAGAATGCCCGCCACCAGATTGGCTTCCTGCCGGTAGGCCATCAGCCACTGACCGAGCAGACTAGCGCTGGCACCAAAAGCGATGAACACTACACTGAACCCAAGGACAAAACAGATACTGAGCCACAGAGATTGCAGTCGACTCGAACGGTCTGTGACAGTGCCGCCCGTAACGACCGATAGATACCCCGGAACCAGCGGCAGAGTGCAGGGTGAGAAAAATGACACCAGGCCGCCAAAAAAAGCAGCCAGCATTCCCCATGTCGCAAGATCTGGCATTTCCGTGAGTCCTCAATTTTCTGAGTTCAGTTGACGGTGGAGGGCATCAAGCCCATCCGTGTTTTGTTCGACACCGGTCGACTATTTCTGTGCGTCTGGGAGCGACTCCTGAACAAGACGAAGTAGCGGTTTGGGACCAAACTCCGTGAGTTGGCGGCCATTCACGAAAAAAGTCGGGGTGCCCCGAACACCGATGGTTTTGACGTCCTGCATGTCCTGATCAAGGATGGCGCTTATCCGTTCGGATTGCATATCCTCACGGGCTTGGGACAGGTCCAGACCGGCTGCCTCGGCCGCTCCCCATGCCTTGGCAACCTTCGGGTCGTCGTGCCAGGCCGGCTGCACCTCCAACACAGCTTCCAGCACCGGTTCATAGACATCTTGCAGGCGAGCTGCTTCCAGAATTCTGGAGACTTCCTCGGAACCCTGATGGAACATTGTGTACCGCAAAACAAGCCGCACCTGGCCTGGATACTCAGCAAGTATCTGTTTCACGATCGGGTAGAACGCCCGGCAGGCTTCGCAGGAGGGGTCGAAAAACTCAACGATGATCACCGGTGCGTCGGCAGGCCCGAATGTGGGCGAATGGAAGCGTACCAATGCTTGTTGGTTCGCGATCGGTTCGGCAGCGGCAACAGACTTTTCGCCGGTGGTGGCCGTTTTTTGAGGCTGCTGGGGCTGTGGCTTGAATAGGACGGCGGCTGAAAAGGCTGCGATCAGCACGAGACACACGACAACAAAGATGGCACGACGATTCATGTATGAACTCTCCGACGGATAAGCAAGAGCAGAATGATGATGGCAACAAAAATGGCCAGCGATAGAAACGGAAGCGGCAGCCCACCAAATATCGTCATTCCGTCACCCGAGCAGGACGGGCCAGTGGCCGTGCAGGGCTGAATGGGTTGTGGAATGAGCCCCACATAAAGCAGTGAGTGGGCTAGAGCGAACAGGGAGCCAATGACAGACAGCGGCATAGCGTAGCGCCAAACGTTAAAATCCGAGTAGTAGCAGGCGACTGCGAGAATCACCGCCAACGGAAACATGAAGGCGCGCTGAAACCAGCACAGAACGCACGGAGCCTGCCCGAGAACTTCCCCGATGTAGATGGCTGAAAGCGAGGACCCCGCCGCCAGTAGCCAGGCTGACAGCAGCAGCCCCCATGGAATCACCCGGTTATTGGTGGTCACCGGGATGGCTCTCTGGATTCATTGGCACAAGTGCTTTGCGAAGAAGAGCAGCAGCTGTTTCCAGCGGTATCGCCTTCATCTTTGCTCGATTTATCGGCGGTTTCAGCCCCACCGGCACGCCATTCCTCCATACCCTCACGGATGACCTGCCAAGCGGAGTGCAGGAATAGCGCAGCAATGGCGAGGCCCACAATGATGTCCGGCCAGAGGGTATTGGTGAGGGCGACCAATCCTGCCGCAATGATTACACTGCTATTGGCGAACAGATCGTTCCTGGAACACATCCAGGTGGAACGCATATTGAGATCGTCCGCACGATGACGGTAGAGCAACACAAAACAAACGCCGTTTGCAAACAGGGCAAGAGCGCCGACAGCGCCCATCCACTCGGCGGCGGGCACTTCCTGTATCACCAGCTTGCGGATGGCATCGGCGACAACAACAAGCCCGAACAACAGCATAAAGCCGCCTTTGAACAAAGCCGCTCCGGCACGCGCGCGACGGCTTCGGTCCAGCACGAACAGTGTCAGTGCATAGACAGACGCGTCGCCAAACATATCCAGCGAATCGCCCAGCAACGCGGTAGAGCTTGCAATCCAGCCGGCGCTGAATTCCACCACAAACATCACTGCGTTGATGGCAAGCGCAATGTAAAGCACCCGGCTTTGGCTCGCTCGCAATTGTGCCAGTTCACCGGCCTTGTTTTCACAGCAGCTGTCCACGACGAACCCTCCTAAAACGTGCAATACATCGATACACTGGTGGTTATAGTAACTATAAGGTCAATAGCGATGAGCGAAAAAAGGAACACGGTCGGTCGGCTAGCTGATGATACGGGCGTTAAGCCCGTGACCATCCGTTATTACGAAAAAATTGGACTGTTGCCGAAAGCGACCCGCTCGGAGTCGGGCTATCGTCTCTACTCCGAAGAGGATCATTCGCGGCTGCTGTTTATTCGACGAAGCCGCGGGCTCGGATTTAGCCTTGACGATATTCGTGAACTGCTTTCACTGGCGGATCGTCAGCAGGAGTCCTGTGCGGGTGTGGACGCCAAAGTTGAACAACAACTGGTTCAAGTGCGCTCTCGACTGAAAGATCTACATGCAATGGAACACGAGTTGGAAAGACTGAGTGCGTGTTGTGACGGCGGAGTTATTATGGACTGCCGAATTATCGAGACACTCTCCGGCTCTGCTTAACCACTTTGTATGTGCCCGCCAACCAGGACTGTCTCAATTCGAGTTGGGACAGTCTATTCAGTCAGGCATCCTCCTGAATAAGAGCAACGAGGTCATGCCGAATTTCTTCTCTACTCAGATCGGGCCGCATTAAGAGGCGGGGGTTACCTTCGCGATCAAATACATAAATCGCGCTGCTGTGTGAGACCGCATAATTTCCATCGGGGTCAGGTTCGTCATAACCGAAGGTTGTTCTATATCGTTTTGCCAGTTCACGAAGCTGGGGTTCTTTTCCAGTGAGTCCTACAATATTGTCACCGAAGAAATCCACGTATTTTGCGAGGCGCTCAGGCGTGTCACGGTTCGGGTCGACACTCACAAACAAAGTGAGCACTTCATCCTGAAGCTTCGGGTCCAGGCCACTGGTTGCCTGATTGAGTTTTTGCAGGGCAGTCGGGCAAACATCGGGGCACGAGGTGAACCCGAAAAACAGCATTCTCACGCGGCCACTGTAATCACTGCCAGACACTAGCTCGCCCTGGCTGTTAATCAGATCGAATTCCAGCTCGGGCATCAGCCCACTAATGTTTTTACCGTTCCAGTCTTCCTCGTCATTTCCAAGGCAACCAGTCAGCAATAGGGATGCTATCAGCGTTAAGGTCGCCGATATGATTTTGGTGCGCTGTCGCCAGAAGCGAGTTCTCATGACGCTGTTTCCTCAAGTTGTTTGGATTGGTTGGTATATTTTCCGTCCTGATGCATGGCTCGCCGGAGCATCAGAAGAATACCAAGGATGCTCATCATGGCTGGAGGAATATAGGTCAGCATGCCGCCCAGAAGCTGGTCGACTTCCGGGTCCAGCGGCCAGGCCCTGCCACAGACTTCGTAAACGTCATAGACCATGTCACGTGAGAACACGATCCACGCCCCAAGAAACATCTGAAGCACACCTGCGGCGGCCAGAACCAACATGCGTCTGCCATACCCCAGCGATGAGGTGATCGCCGGCGGTCTTGGATCAAAGATCAACCACCAGAACAGCAGGCCATCCAGCAACATGCTCCAGTTCATGACCCAATACAGATCCCGGCTGAGCATGGCGTCGAAATGGATTGATGGCCACAGCCAGAAATAAATGAGCCCGACAAACAGGAATAGGGCGATGAAGGGTTGTTGCAGGACTTGATAAACCCAACTCAGAGGCCGGAGCGTGCGCCTCCAGCCTGGGCTGATTTTTTCAAACCAGAACCGCATGACTGGCAAGGGATTGGAAAGCGCGATCAGGATAGGCCCGATGTGATGAAGAATCAGGTGCTGGCCCCGATGGACGAAGAACATGTATTGTGCGTAGTAATCGAAGCGGGTCTGCATCACCGCATAACAGATCAGTACCCCCAGGGTGAACGCAAAGATCCGCAGTGAGCCTGGCCGGTCCTGTTCCGGCATCCGAATTAGCCCGACGCCATAGAATCCCATCACGAGCATGTAGCTGAGTATGGTCAGCGGCGAGAAATCGTAGGGTAAAAGGTAGTCAAGCAGTGACATAGCGTTGCCGGTTGTTTTGTTGTTATTTCAGTGACCCTACCTTGGATGTCACCAGGTCGTACAGTTCCTGAGGCCCCAGGCGGCTCAAGGTGTCTCCGTTAACGTAGAATGTTGGGGTTCCGGAAATTCCAACCGCCTTAACGTCCGCAGCATCCTGTTGAATAATGCCGTCAATCTCGGGTGAGTTCATACCGGCCCGAGCGGCTTCGACATCAAGTCCGGCTGACTCCGCCGCATCCCATGCTGCGGCGACCTTTGGATCATCGTGCCATTTCGGTTGTGCTTCCATAACAGCGTCCAGTACCGGCTCATAGACCCCCTGTTCACGGGCGGTTTCCAGGATTCTGACGGCCTCTTCCGAGCCTTTGTGAAACAATACGTAGCGCAGTACCAGACGCACGTTGTCCGGGTAGGCAGCCTGAATCTGTTTCACATAGGGATGCATGGCGCGACAACCTTCGCAGGATGGGTCGAAGAACTCGACAATGGTTACCGGCGCGTCCTCAGGGCCAATAACGGGAGAGTAATCCCTCACCAGTGGCGTTTTTTCAACAACGGCGGGTTCATTAGTGCCCTGGGAGCGATCGTAAATAACAAAAGCACCAGCAAAGACAACCAGACAAAAAAGAAGGAGACTGATGACCAGGGTTCGGGTTTGCACGGGAGATCTTCCTATTTTAAATGAGTTTACGGGTTTCAGATTATTCAGGTGTCCGGTAGCAGCCGACTAGGCACCCACCGCAGATAAAGCATCATTCCAAACAGTTCCAACAAAGACTGGACGACAATCACCACGACGGCCACAGCCCAGGCCTCTGGCATTGACAGTGCCAAAGGTAAAACCACGAAGGAGTTGCGTGTTCCTAGGCTGAAGATGACGGTGCGACCGGTTTCTACCGGTAATCGAAAGACCCGGCGCAGAGCCTTTCCAACCAGAGCCGCAGCTAGAAGATAGGCCGGAAACAGAATCATCAAGGGCCAGATAAGTGAGCCGGTACTGTCGATCTGGCTGACCTGTGTCATTGAGATGATGAACAGTACGACTGTCAGCAGAGGGACCGGCATCAGACCCATGAAGCGAATGAACCCGATGGCTTTTCTGGAGTTTTCGGCCCATTTTTCAGTCAGAAATGCCAGGATAAGCGGGACAATAATCAGCCCGCCAAAGGCCGGCAGGAGGTGCCGCCCAAGCTCAAGATTCACGTCGAACTGATTACCCATGAAAAGCCAGAGGTAAAGTGGAAGAAGACCCAGTTGAGCAATCAGCAGAACCGGTGTTGCCGCAATGGCTCGGGTGCTGTCCCCCTTGCCTAGGTGAGTGAAGGTGACAAACCAGTCGGTACAGGGCATCAGCAATACCAGAAGCACACCCAGCTTCAGCGCGTCATTATCCGGCAGTGCCAACACCAGCAAGGCAGTGATCGCTGGCATCACCAGGAAGTTGCCGGTGAGCAAGGCACTCATGAACCGACGATCCCGGAACACATCAGACAGGTGAGTCAACGGTGTTTGAGTAAACGTGGCGTAGAGCAAAACCCCAAGCAAGGCCCAGATCAGGTATTCCGGCACATTGTCGCCGAGAGATCCTGTCCAACCGACAACAAGACCGAGGATAACCGCGATGAGGTAGGCCCAGACCTGATGGCGTTCAATTACGTCTCGCATGGCGTGCTCGTAACCGTGAGGCATGTCGGCCATTCGCAGCATATCTGCCACACGGCACCCATTTCAGCAGCCCTGCTAGCCATGGCCATAAGTATGGGCATCTTTGTGACTGTGATCAGGATGTTCAAACTCCAATGTTGAATGAGTGATGCTGAACTCGTTTTCCAAAGTTCGTTTTATCTTGTCCTTGACTTTCTCAAGTTCATTCCATGCACTTATCTCGACCACCACATGGGCGTCAAGGGAGGCATCATGCTCACCCATCTGCCAGAAATGTACGTGGTGAAGGTCGATAACGCCCTCTACGTTTGATACAGCCTCAATGACCGAATCTGTGTCGATATCCACAGGACTGCCCAGCATGAGTGTTCGGATGGTTCCGCCGATTTCCGTCAGGCCCAGGTAGAGAATGTAGCTGGCGATACCAATTGTGATCGCTGGATCAACCCAGCGCATGTCGTAGAGCAGAATCAGGGCACCGCCTATAACGACTGCTATTGAGGCAAACGCATCAGACAAGTTGTGTAAAAACAACGCACGAATATTAACGCTGCCCTTCTGCATCGAGTAGGTCAGCAGCGCGGTCAGCGCGTCCACTACCAGTGCGACAATGCCAAGCCAGATTACCCACCATCCCTTGATTTCCGTCGGCTCAATGAATCGCATGGTACCTTCGTAGATCAGGTAAAGGCCTATCATGATCAAGGTGGTGTAGTTTATGAGTGCCGCAACGATCTCAATTCTCCCATAGCCAAAGGTCATCTTTGAGTCGGCCGGGCGGCGTGCAATTTTCCGGGCGGCAAAAGCGATAACCAGCGATGCCATGTCTGAAAAGTTATGTATAGCGTCGGCGATCAGCGCCAGGCTGCCAGCGAAGATCCCGCCCGCGATCTGGGCGACAGTCAGGACGCCATTCGCCCAGATGGCTACTGCAACTCGCTTGTCCTTGGTATCCGGCGACATGTGAGCATGCTCGTGGCCCATTATTTTCTCCTTGTTCGGTTACTGTTCAACTAAATGTAGTCGCAATACTCGCTAAGCCTGACTAAGAGGGTTATGCGTTGGCGACATCGCGCAAACTAGCCATTCTGGCGATTTTCCATGTTGTTTCCCACACTTTTTCGGCCCTGAAGCCCGTGACAAAAATCATGATCACGCCCAGGACTATGAAGGCGTCGGCAATATTGAATGCCGGCCAGTGCCAGGATTGCCAATGAAAATCCAGGTAATCGACAACATAGCCTCGAAAAACTCGGTCGATGACATTTCCGAATGCACCGCCAAGTACCATCGAATAGGCTAGGGCTTCGGTTCGCTTATGGCTGTCCCGAATCAATTTGACCAGAACAGCCGAGACGACAATGGCTATCGCAATAAAAAAATATCGCTGCCAGCCATCGCCATCGGCAAAGAGACTGAAGGCAGCGCCTTTATTCCATACGTGCACCCAATTAAAGAAAGGAGTGATCTCAACCGATTGCCCGTAAGCCATGGATTGCTGGACGAGCCATTTAATAAGCTGGTCGGCCAGTGCTATAAGTGCCGAAAAGCCGAGAAAGGTGAGCGTAAAAAAGCGAGAACGGTCTTCAGACATCGAATTATCCTTTTAGCGCAAGAATTCGCTTGGCACCAATGAGTACAATGCCTCCCACAATACCGCCAATAACCAGATCCGGGTAGTTGGAGCCGGTCCAGGCAACAAGAAGCCCTGCAAGGATAACCCCCAGATTGATGACCACGTCGTTGGCCGAAAATATCCAGCTTGCCTTCATATGCGCGCCGCCTTCGCGGTGCTTGGATATCAACAGCAGGCAACCGGTATTGGCGATCAACGCGACGAAGGCGATGGCCATCATCATCAGCGATTCAGGCTCACTACCGAAAACAAAGCGTCGCACCACCTCGACGAGTACGCCGATAGCCAAAATCAGTTGCAGTACCCCTGCCAGATGCGCGGCACGTACCTGCATTTTCGCACTGCGCCCTACGGCATAGAGAGCCAGGCCATAGACGGCTGCATCGGCAAACATATCCAGGGAATCAGCGATCAGGCCGGTAGACTGGGCGATCAGGCCAGCAGTCATTTCCACCACGAACATGATCGCATTGATACCGAGCAACACGCGCAGAGTGCCTGACTCCTGCGTAGCAGAGACCGCCGAGCTCTCAGCGGCCTTGATCGTCTCTGGGTCGGCAATGACGGTTTCCTGAAGAGAGGCGCCTAGCCCCAAGGTCGCCAGTTTCGCGGTAATGGGCTCAGCCTCGCCGTCATGCACGACCTCCAATCGGCGGTTCGACAAGTCGAAGGACAGCGTTCGAATCTCATCAAAGCCGTTCAGCGCCAAGCGGATCATCCGTTCTTCTGAAGGACAATCCATCTTCGGCACAGCATACACGCTGACCCATTCCCCTGAC
>NZ_CAXBDN010000163.1:0-9847 GCF_963974375.1 uncultured Marinobacter sp. | reverse complement strand
GATACGGATGTTATCGACCGGAAAATCCGTCGCTTCATGGGCACGTCCGCCATGTACAGTTATCTGGCAATGGAGCAGGCCATTGCCCAGTCCGGCCTTACTGACGAGATGATCTCCAATGACCGCACCGGCCTGATTGCGGGTTCAGGCGGCGCCTCCTGTGCCAGCCAGGTGGAAGCCGTGGATATCATGCGCGAAAAAGGCGTGAAGCGCATTGGTGCGTTCATGGTACCCCGCATCATGACCAGCACGGTGTCGGCCTGCCTGGCCACCGCCTATAAGATCCGTGGGGTGAATTACTCCATGTCGTCCGCCTGCGCTACCAGTGCTCACTGCATCGGCCATGCCATGGAGCAGATCCAGATGGGCAAGCAGGATGTGGTGTTCGCCGGTGGCGGCGAGGAAGAAGACTGGAGCCTGACCATGCTGTTTGATGCCATGGGCGCCCTCTCCTTCAAATACAACGAAACGCCGGAAACTGCCTCTCGCCCTTTTGACGTCAGCCGCGACGGCTTCGTCATCGCCGGTGGCGGCGGCATGGTGGTGCTGGAAGAACTGGAGCACGCCCTTAAGCGGGGCGCCAATATCATTGCGGAAATCACCGGCTACGGCGCCACCTCCGATGGCTACGACATGGTCGCGCCCTCCGGTGAAGGTGCTACCCGATGCATGCAGCAGGCCCTGAGCACTGTCGAGGGCGACATCGATTACATCAATGCACACGGCACCAGCACCCCGGTGGGTGATCTGGCGGAAATGGGCGCTGTACGCAAGGTGTTTGCGGACCGGATTCCGCCGGTATCGTCCACCAAGTCCCTGTCCGGCCATTCCCTGGGTGCGGCCGGAGTGCATGAAGCCATTTATTCGCTGCTGATGCTGCAAAACGGGTTCGTGGCAGGCACCGCGAATCTGAACGAACTGGATGAAGAGCTTGCAGGGATACCCATCGTCGGACCCCAGAGCCGTGAGACCGACCTGAATACGGTGATGTCCAACAGTTTCGGGTTTGGCGGCACCAATGCCTCGCTGGTGTTCAGCAAGTTCGCTGACTGACACGGTTGACCAGGGCCGCCTGCGCCAGGTGCGGTAATCTGACGCAGGCCTGACCCGCCAGGGATAACGCACCTTACCATTGGCAAAATCCTGCCAGCGTATTAAGGTGGTCGCTATTATTGACTTACATCAAAGCCAGACGAGTGAATCATGAGCCAGCCCATCAGCATTCGCCAGCAGTCTTCGGTTGCCAAAACCTCTTGTCTGCACTGCAGCCTGAGCAACCTGTGCCTGCCTCTGGCCCTGGATGACAGCGACCTGAGCCAGCTGGATGAGGTGGTGAGTCGCGACCGTGTATTCTCCCGCGGTGAACTTATTTTTTCCCAGAGCACGCCGTTCCGGTCCTGTTTCGCGGTCAAAAGCGGAGCCGTAAAAACTTCGATTATCACCGAGTCAGGGGACGAGCAGATTACCGGGTTCTTCATGCCCGGCGAGCTGGTAGGGCTCGACAGCATGAGCGATGAAGCCCATGCCTCCACAGCCAAGGCCCTGGAACGCACCAATGTCTGTGAAATACCGGTCGACCGGCTGGAAGAGCTGGTACACGTCCTGCCAGGGCTTCAGCACCACCTGTTTCATCTGATGAGCCAGGAAATACGCAACAGTCATCAGTTGTCGGTGTTGCTCAGCAAGAACACAGCGGAGGAGCGGATTGCGGCATTGCTGTTATCGCTGTCAAGCCGGTTCAAGCGCCGCAAACTGTCATCAACCCACTTCAACCTGCCCATGGCAAGAAACGATATCGCCAACTTCCTTGGCCTTGCCGTGGAGACCGTCAGCCGGGTTTTCACCCGCTTCCAGAACCAGGGGCTGATCCGCGCCCGTGGCCGTGATATTGAACTACTGGAGCTGGAGGCCCTGCAGGTCATGGCCCTCGGCAACAGCCAGCCCTGACAGTACCAGTTCATTGGGCAACGCCGTTCGCCAGGGCTGCTGCTTGATCCCAAAGGTATTGCGGATACGCACGCAGCCCAAACTGGCGTTTTCCGGTTCTACCGGCGCCCAGGCCGGCAACGCATCCATGACCCGTGCGGCATTGCCAAATTCCGGTAAGGCCGCAATGGCCAGCGCCAGGTCATACTGGGTAATATCCTCGGCACCGGCATACTGATAAGTGCCCCAGGCTTCTGCGCCACAATCCAGCTGTAACAACACCGCCGTCAGTACCCGGGCCAGGTCATCCGAGGCCACCGGCTGGCCATGGTGACGGCTCGACAGGTTGAGCCGGGTCATCGACATCACTGATTCATGGACCTTGCGGATAAAGCGCTGCAGGCCCCAGCCGGTGCGCAACAGAATATGGCGGGGCAATACAGTGCGAATGGCCTGTTCACATTCCCATTGCCAGATGCCCAGCTGGCCGATGGGATTGCCCGGGTTCGATGCCAGATAGGCACTCTGCTTGCGACCATCAAACACATATGAAGTGGATAGCTGGATCATCACCTTGTTTCTGGCAGCGGCGTGCTCTGCTATCGCCAGTGGAATCGAAAACGCGCGATGCCGGGTCTGCTCCGGATCCGCTTCAGCCGGTTCAGGATCACTCAGCCACATGGCGTTGACGATGACATCAACATCGTCCGGAAGCCATTGCCCGACTTCCTCCACATTGAGGTGGGCGGGATCGCTTATGACCACCGGGGTAACCGCGAGGTGCGTTTTTTTAAGACGGTTCAGCAACAGCCGACCCAATACACCTTTGTCATGAACTACCAGTATTTTCACCCTGCCTCTCTTACCTGGATACCGCAGCAACGGTGCCGGCCTCAAGCCGTGGCACCCGGGCGGTTACACCGGTCAACAACTCATAACTGATGGTACCCGCATGGACCGCCACCTCGTCAACACTGATATTGGCGCCCCACAACTCGACCATATCACCGGCTTCCGCCCCGGGTATCGCGGTCAGATCCACCGCCAGCATGTCCATGGATACCCGGCCGATCAGACGGGCACGCTGCCCCCGCACCCACACCGGCGTGCCGGTGCCTGCGTGACGTGGATAACCATCACCATAACCGATGCTGACCATGCCCATCACCGCCGGGGCGTCGGCACGCCAGCTGTCGCCATACCCAACAGTATCACCGGGAGCCAGTGTGCGCACAGAGATCAATCGCGATTGCAGTGTCATGACGGCCTTCAACCCCGCCTCCGGCCCCTGCTGGCCAATCATCGGAGAGGACCCGTACAGCATGATGCCCGGACGGCTCCAGTCATAAAGCGGCTGCCCCGGCCGGAAATGGGCCGCTGAATTACCCACACTGCGCCACAACCCCGGCCAGGCGGCGGTTGCCGCCTCAAACACCCGGGTCTGGCTGAGGCTGCGTTCACTGGCGGCATCATCGGCGCAGGCAAAGTGAGTCATCATGCCGCGCAGGGTGAAGCCGGCGTCTGCCAGCCCGGGCACAATGGCGGACAATTCCGCTGCGGTGAATCCAAGCCGGTTCATACCGCTGTTCACTTTGAGCCAGAGCACCGGGCGAGCGTCGGTATCCGCCAGCCACTGCAGTTGCTGATGGCTGTGGATCGCCACCTCCAGCCCCAGTGTCTCGCAGCGGGACAGATCCGCCGCCTCATGCACACCCTGAAGCAGCAGAACCGGCTGCTCCAGCCCGGCCGCCCGCAGTAATTCGGCTTCTTCGAGACAGGCTACGGCAAACCGTCCGGCGTCGCCGGCCAGGGCCCTGGCGACCCGCACCAGGCCGTGGCCATAACCGTCCGCTTTGATAACGGCCATGGGCTTTGCGGTGCCGGCCAGCTCGCAGGCCATCCGGTAATTGTGACGCAGGGCCTCGGTATCAATCACCGCAAACGTCTGACGGGGCATCAGTAATCCCCGCCATAATCGCCATGGGCCAGGTCTTCGAATTTGGTGTACTTGCCGATGAAGGCCAGGCGGACGGTACCAATGGGGCCATTACGCTGTTTACCGATTATGATCTCGGCAATGCCCTTGTCCTGGGTATCCTCGTTGTAGACCTCGTCCCGATAGACAAACATGATGACATCGGCGTCCTGCTCGATGGCCCCGGATTCCCGCAGGTCCGAGTTCACTGGCCGC
Organism: uncultured Marinobacter sp.; assembly: GCF_963974375.1. Lineage (GTDB taxonomy): Bacteria > Pseudomonadota > Gammaproteobacteria > Pseudomonadales > Oleiphilaceae > Marinobacter. The sequence goes on along the minus strand of NZ_CAXBDN010000163.1, from coordinate 5,730 downwards.
TTGTTGGGCCGCTGCTCGAGACTCCGGTTCAGCTGTGACAATGCCACCACCGGACAACTCAGTTCTTTGGCAAGACCTTTCAGGGAACGGGAAATCTCGGAAATCTCGGCGGTACGCCCCTCGGTATTGCCAGGAACCCGCATCAGCTGGAGGTAATCCACCATGATGAGCCCCAGTTTGCCGCCGTTTTCACGGGCGATACGCCGGGCCCGGGACCGCATCTCGGTGGGACTCAGCGCCGGGGTATCGTCGATGTACAGGGGTTTGTCCTTCAGCAGACTGACCGCCGACGTCAGCCTCGGCCAGTCATCTTCCTCCAGCTTGCCGCTGCGGATGCGGGACTGGTCGATGCGACCCAGTGACGACAGCATCCGCATGACCAGAGCGTCCGCCGGCATTTCCATACTGAACACCACAATAGGCGTTTCGGCAGCCAGCAGCGCATTCTCAACCACGTTCATGGCAAACGTGGTCTTACCCATGGAAGGACGACCGGCGACAATGATCAGGTCTGCCGGCTGCATGCCGGACGTCCACTCATCGAGATCGTTGAAGCCAGTGGTCAGGCCCGTCACCTTCTCACCGGACTCAAACAGCGCTTCAATCCGGGTCAGGGCCTGGGTCAGTATGGGGTTGATGGGCTTGGGCCCGGTGCCTTCCTTGCTGCGGGATTCGGCAATACGAAAGACGTTGCGCTCAGCCTCGTCCAGCAGGTCACTGCTGGTACGCCCCTGGGGGTTGAACGCGGAATCGACAATACCGCCGGACACCTCGATAAGCTGGCGCAGTATGGAACGCTCAGCCACGATCTGGGCATAGGCTCGGATGTTGGCGGCGCTGGGTGTTTTCTCCGCCAGCTCGGCCAGATACGAAAGCCCCCCGGCGTCCTCGATATCCCCTGCCCGCTCCAGGAACTCCGCCAGGGTCACCACATCCAGTGGCTCGCTGTCGGCCGCAAGGCGCTCTACCGCCCCGTAAATCAGGCGATGCTCCTGCCGGTAGAAGTCGATGGCGGTGATGACTTCGGATACCTCATCAAAGCGCCGGTTATCCAGCATCAGGCCGCCCAGCACGGCTTGCTCAGCCTCGACGGAATGGGGGGGCATCTTGATCCGGGAGGTTTCCGGATCCGGCATGGAGACCTTGAAACTGCTATTGGCCATGAGCGCTCTTCAACTTCGGGGAAACGGGAATGGGTGGACCCTTTACGGTTTACAAGGATACCAGAAACAAACAGGCCCGGAAGCCGCTTCCGCGGTCCGGGCCTGTGAACAACAGCAGGTTCTGGCAAACCGGAGGTTTACCAGGCGCCGATGTTGATTCCGACTACTGCGACATCAGTCAGCACACTTACTCAGCAACAACCGCCAGCTTGATGGCAACGGTTACGTCAGAGTGCAACTGAAGCTCGATTTCGTACTCGCCGACGGCGCGGAGCGGGCCTTCGGGCAGACGAACTTCGCTCTTCTCAACGTCAGTACCGCCAGCAGTTACTGCATCCGCAATATCGCGAACGCCGATAGAGCCGAACAGTTTGCCTTCGTCACCCGCCTTGGAGGCGATGGTGAAGGACTGACCTTCCAGCACTTCGGCACGGCTCTGGGCAGTGGCCAGCTTTTCAGCAGCGGCCTTTTCCAGTTCGGCGCGACGCGCTTCAAATGCCTGCAGGTTTTCTGCAGTTGCTGCTACGGCCTTGCCGTAAGGCAGCAGGAAGTTACGACCGTAACCGGACTTAACTTTGACCTTGTCACCCAGGGTACCCAGGTTTGCAACTTTTTCGAGCAGAATAACTTCCATCTCGTTAACCTCTTCGTGCTTTATTCAGCCGGTCCGGAAGACTTGACCCGTCCCCGGAAGTCCAGCCAGCTATCCACAAATGCCAAAACCAGCAACAACAACATAATCGTCGGACCCATCAGCACCAGCGCACCGTAGAAGATCACCAGCCAGAACGAGCCTTTGCCCTTCAGGCCAACAACTCCATGCACCAGAGCCACCGCCGCCACAAACAGAGGCAATCCCGCCACCCAGGCAATCAGTACCGGATTAAAACCGGTCACCGGCACCAGAATGATGGCTACACCGCAGATACTCGCCGTTACGGGGGTCAGGCGGAAGCTGTGAAACTCCTGCCGGAAACCGCCCGGATTGTAGAGCGCCGCCTGCCAATACCGCGCCAGCATTGCAATACCGACGGAGCAGGCCAGAAAGGTCCCGGCGAGACTGGCGTTCATGATATTGCGAATCGCCACTTCCAGCTGGGTGCCCAGTTCCCGGGCTAACTCTGCGTTGTACTGTTCGTAAAACGACACCCCGGCGCCCACCAGCTGATCCAGCAACTCCGGAAACAGGGCAGGTATCACCAACCCGGTTACCAGCGCCAGACTGCTGCCGGCTACCAGAGCCCTCTCCCAGGAGAGGGTTGACCGCAACAGGGTGCACATCAGCACCACATGCAGCAATACTGCCAGTGCCGTAGGGTCCTGTCCGACCCAGCTCCACGCCAGTGCCGGTAACAGGGCCCAGATTCCGACGCTCAGCCCCTGCACAAGGCCCAGCCTGAGTATCACCAGGCCAACCACTGCTGCACCTATCCAGAACATGAAAGGTAGCGCAGTGGTAACTGCGGCTACACCACCTGCCTGGAGGGGACCTCGCATAACAAATTGTGCAAGTGCACGCATGGTCCCGGATCCTGTGACGAAAACTTAGTTGTCGTGGCTGTCCGTGTACGGCAGCAGAGCCAGGTAGCGAGCGCGCTTGATAGCGGTCGACAGCTGACGCTGGTAACGGGCCTTGGTGCCGGTGATACGGCTGGGCACGATCTTGCCGGTTTCAGTAACATAACCTTTCAGCGTGTCCAGATCCTTGTAATCGATCTCTTTGACACCTTCTGCCGTGAAACGACAGAACTTACGACGTCTGAAAAAACGAGCCATGGTCTAACTCCTCAACTCCGGATGGGTGATTACTCTTCTTCGTCCTGGGTATCTTCTTCGGGACGACGCTCTTCGCTGCCCTCTGGGCTGCGACGGCGATCATCACGACGATCTTCCCGGGATTCAGCAGCCTTCATCGGGGACATGGCAGTGTCGGCGCTGTCGCGGCGAATCACCATGTCACGAATGATGGCATCGTTGAACCGGAAGTTGTGAGCCAGTTCATCCAGAGCCGTCTGTGAACATTCGATGTTCATCAGAACGTAGTGAGCCTTGTGAATCTTGTTGATCGGGTAAGCCAGATGACGACGACCCCAGTCTTCAAGACGGTGTATCTGGCCGCCATCTTCAGTGATAACGCTGGTGTAACGCTCGATCATGGCGGGCACTTGCTCGCTCTGATCAGGGTGCACCATAAAAACAACTTCGTAGTGACGCATGTCTTCTCCCTACGGTTTGAACAGCCTCTTACGAGCGTAGGCTCTGTAAAAAGCAAGGAGTGGGCAGTGTTGAGACTGCCGGATTTGGGCTAGAAACTGCCCGGAGCGCACCGCAATGGCGTAAAAATCCGGACAATAAAAAACCACCCCCTGGAAAAGGGGTGGTGCATTCTAGACGTACCGCCATTCTGATGCAAGCTGAACAGAACGTCAGCCCCGCTGCCGCAAGGCCTCGTAGAGACAGACACCGGTGGCCACCGAGACGTTCAGACTGTCCACCAGGCCCTTCATCGGCAGGTTGATCAGCAGGTCGCAATGTTCACGGGTCAGCCGTCGCATACCCTTGCCTTCAGCCCCCATGACCAGAGCCACGGGACCGGTAAAATCAGCCTGGTACAGGCTGGCATCCGCTTCGCCTGCGGTGCCGATCAGCCAGATGCCCTGGTCCTTGAGTGCCCGCAGACAGCGGGCCAGGTTGGTCACCCGCACCAGCGGCACGGTTTCAGCGGCGCCACTGGCCACCTTGCGCACGGTCGGCGTCAGCGACGCCGACTTGTCCCGGGGCACAATCACCGCCGCCACGCCCGCAGCATCCGCTGTGCGCAGACAGGCGCCAAGGTTATGGGGATCGGTGACCCCGTCCAGCACCAGCAACAGTGGCGGAGCCTCCTGTTTCGCCAGCAGCACGAACAGGTCGTCCTCCGTCCATTCCCGGCTTTCGGATACCAGCGCCACTACGCCCTGGTGAACACCGTTAACCCGGCTGTCCAGTTCGCGCCGGTGCACTATCGCCCAGGTGACGCCCTGTTCATCCAGAACATCGGTAATCGCCTTGACGCGCTTGTCCTGACGCCCCTGCTGAATCCAGACCTGCTGCAAACGCTCAGGTTCTTTCTTGACCACCGCTTCAACGGCGTGCCAGCCAAATACAAATTCTTCAGACACGGAACCGGTTCCTTAGCGCCCTGAGCGGGATCTTTTCTTGCCGGCAGGTTTGCTGTCCGGACCCGATGGTTTTTTGCCGGCTTCCCGGGCGGCGTCAGCAACCAGTTGCTCCCGGGCCGACGAAGACTTGTCAGCGGACGGTCCGGAACGGTCACCCCCGCTCCGACCCTTGCCCCTCTGCCGGGATTTGCCGGAGCGCTCGCCTTTACCGGCACGATCGCCCTTACCGGTTTTGCGGCCCTTGTCCGACTTGTCCCCCAGCGCATCCCGATCGGCCTGACGACGGGTCGGCTCGCTGACCAGCTCCAGGTCAATCTTGCGATCTTCCAGGCCCACCCGCATCACCTTGACCCGCACGGTGTCACCAAGCCGGAAGCTGACCGAGGTACGCTCACCGATCAGACGGTGCTTGCCGGCATCGTGGTGATAGAAGTCGCCGCTGAGGGTTGATACATGTACCAGACCCTCTATATAGACTCCGGACAGCTCTACAAAGAAGCCGAACGGAGTGACCGCCGCAATAACACCATCAAACTCCGAACCCACGTGCTCGCGCAGATACTCGCACTTGAGCCAGGCCATCACATCACGGGTGGCATCATCCGCCCTGCGCTCAGCCATGGAACAATGCTGACCAAGCTGGGTTACCCGGGCCAGGTCATAGGGGTACTTTGCCAGCTCGCTGTCGCGATGCTCTGGCTGAATGGCATCTTTCGCCGTATTGGCGCCATGAATCACCGACTTGATGGCACGATGCACAATCAGGTCCGGGTAGCGACGAATCGGCGATGTAAAGTGGGTATAGCTGGGAAAGCCGAGGCCGAAGTGGCCATTTTCTTCCGGGCTGTACACCGCCTGACTCAGGGATCGCAACATGACCATCTGGATAACATGGGAATCCGGCCGGTCCGCGATACTGGCCAGCAACGCCTGATAATCCGACGACTTCGGACTGTTACCGCCGCCAAGCTGCAGACCCAGTTCCGCCAGGAACAACCGCACGCCGGCAAGTCGCTCTTCCGACGGGCCATCGTGGACCCGGTACAGGGACGGAATTTCATACTTTTTCTGGAAGCGCGCGGTGGCCACGTTGGCGCACAGCATGCACTCCTCCACGATCTTGTGAGCATCATTGCGCTGAACCGGCACGATCTCCTCGATCTTGCGGGCTGCGTCAAAAATCACCCGGGTTTCCGTGGTCTCAAAATCGATAGCGCCCCGCTCGGTACGGGACTTGCGCAGCAGCTTGTACAAACCATACAGATCGTGGAGCTGAGGGAGAATGTCCGAGTACAGGCTGCAGAGGTTATAGCCGATGTCAGAGTCCGGATGCTCCAGCATCTGACTGACCTTGGTGTAGGTCAGTCGGGCATGACTGTGCATCACCCCCTGATAAAAGCTGTAAC
>NZ_CAXBDN010000162.1:0-9942 GCF_963974375.1 uncultured Marinobacter sp. | reverse complement strand
TGTGCAAATCGGTCACGATCCCCGGAATGACCGGTCACGTTCGCCGGAATACGCAGCCGGGTCAGGTCAGGTTCAGTCGAACAGGACCACCTGTCGGACGGCTTTGCCTGAGGCCAGTTTTTCAAAACCTTCGTTGATCTGATCCAGGGTCAGGGTGTCGCTCAGCAGCCTGTCCACCGGCAACTTGCCCTGACGGAACAGCGCCACGTAGCGGGCAACATCCCGCACCGGTACGCAGCTGCCTACGTAACTGCCCTTGAGCGTGCGTTCTTCCGCCACCAGGCTGACCTGCTGAATGGCTACCTTCTTATCCGGGTGCGCCAGGCCTCCGGTTACGGTGGTACCGCCACGGCGGGTGATCAGGTAGGCAAATTCGAGCGCTTTCTCGGAGCCGGCCATTTCGATGGCACAGTTAACGCCACCATTAGTCAGTTCCTTGATTTTGGCGACACAGTCGGGGTCGGCGCTGTTAAAGACATGGGTGGCACCCAGTTCTTTGGCCAGGGCCAGCTTGTCGTCATCCAGATCAATACCGATAACTTCACTGGCGCCGGCGACCAGAGCACCCAGCACGCTGTTCAGACCAACACCACCGAGGCCGATAACTGCCACTGTCTGGCCGGCCTTGATGTCGGCGGAGTTGATGGCCGCACCCACACCGGTCAGCACCGCGCAACCGAACAGGGCGGCGTGGTGCAGGGGCAGTTCCGGATCGATTTTCACCAGGGAATCCCGGGAGACCACGGCATGATCGGCAAACGCAGACACCCCGAGATGATGGTTCACCGGGGTGCCATCGGCACGGTGCAGGCGGTGCTCGCCAGACACCAGAGTGCCGGCATTGTTGGTTTTGGCGGCCGGCTCACACAGAGCCGGGCGGCCTTCGGCGCAGGGAGAGCAATGACCACAGCTGGGCACAAACACGGCGACCACGTGATCACCCACCACCAGATCCTTGACCCCGTTGCCCACCTGTTTGACGATGCCGGCGGCCTCGTGGCCCAAGGCCATGGGTACTGGCCGTGGCCGGTTGCCATCGATCACCGAAAGATCGGAATGGCACAGGCCGGCTGCCTTGATTTCCACCAGTACCTCGTTGTCACCGGGTGGATCCAGTTCCAGCTCCTCAATCACCAGCGGACGGGACGTATTGTAAGGGCGTTCGGTGCCAATGGCCTGGAGTACCGCTGCACGTATCTTCATGGTTGTTCTCCTTGTTTTCGATCGGTCAGTAGTCAGTCAGTGCTGACGATTCTGACGGATCTTTGCGGCCTTGTGAAACGGCGCCCCGTTCTATGCGCCAGGTACTGTCCACCAGGTCTGCCGAATGGGTATCATCGGATTCGGCAATCAGCACCGTCAGACCTTCGCCCCGCAGGTCGGCCATCACTTCGGACAAGCGGCGGGCCAGCACCGGCGCAACGCCCTCGAAGGGTTCATCCAGCAACAGCAGTTCCCGTCCCGGCATCAGCGCCCGGCCCAGGGCCACCAGCTTTTGCTGACCGCCGGACAACTGCAGCGCCTTGCGCTCACCAAAATCGGCAATCTCCGGCATCAGCGAATAGATCCACTTCAGGCGCTGGTCCGCATCCTTGATGTTATTGGCCCAGGCCGGCATCAGCATGTTTTCGGTGACAGTCAGGTCCGGGATCAGGCGACGGTCCTCCGGCATGTAGCTGATCTGCATCTTGGCGCGCTGGTGGGAGGCCTTGCCGGTGATGTCCTGCCCCTTGAACGTTATCGTACCGGCGGTTGGCGGCAGCAAACCCATAATGGCGCGGATCAGGGTAGTCTTGCCGGCGCCGTTGTGGCCAATCAGCCCCGCCATCTTGCCAGTGGGAATGCTCAGGTTGATGTCCCGCAGAATGCCAATGCGTTCGATAGCGACGTCCAGTTTCGAGATTTCAAGACTCATGGCGGGCGCCTCCCTCAGCCGTGTGTTTGTGAAGACGTTTGCCGGTGACCAGTTCCTGAACTTTCGGGTCATCCAGAACATGGTCCACCGGGCCGTCGGCGATCACCACACCGCTGGCGAAGGCCAGTACGCGGGTGACATAGCGCTCGACAATATCCATGTCGTGCTCCACGAACAGCACCGTCAGCCCTCTTTTTGTCACGGCTTCCATCACGATATCCATCAGCCCGTATTTTTCTTCAAGGCTGACACCACTGGTGGGCTCATCCAGCAACAGCATGCGGGGATTACCGAGCATGGCAATGGCAATATCCAGCAGCTTGCGGGCGCCCTGAGGCATGGCAGTGACCATCTCATTGCGATAGCGGGATATGCCCATCTGCTCCAGAATTTCGCTGCCTGCTGCCATCCGTTCGGGCGTGCGCACCGGTCGTAACATCTGCAGATGCTGATTTTCGGCAGCGGCAAGGGCCATGGCCAGGTTGTCGAGTACCGACAGCTCCAGAAACAGCTGCGGAATCTGGAACGACCGGGCCAGCCCTTCACGCATCAGTTTTCTTGGCCCCAGGCCCTTGATGGGTCTGCCGTTAAAGGAAATGGTGCCCTCAGAGGGCGGTAGATAGCCGGTCACCATATTGATGAAGGTGGTTTTGCCGGCCCCGTTGGCACCAATAACCCCGACAATCTCACCTTCAGTGATAGTGACATTGATGTTTTCGGCAGCTGTGACCGCGCCAAAGTAGCGGGACAGCCCCTCAGTTTTCAGTATCTCAGTCATGAGGCGGCCTTCTTCTGACGGGTGAACAGGCTCCAGATACCTTTAGGCAGGAACAGGATGATCAGCAGCAGCACAATGCCGAGAATCATCTGCCAGGAGTTGGGGAACAGCTCCACCGCGTAGGTGCGTACCAGAGCGAAGATCATCGCAGCAATAAACGCGGCAGCAACATGACCGGTGCCGCCCAGCAGGGCAATGAACACGAACTCTCCGGAGATGGTCCAGTAGGCCATTTCCGGGTCCACGTGGCCGGCCGCCAGTGCGGTCAGCGAACCGCCAATGGCACCAATGCCGGCTGCCAGCACATAGTTGATATACAGCACCTGGCGACGGGAGACGCCCATGTATTCGACCCGGACTTCATTTTCACGGATGGCTTCGCAGGCCAGACCAATGCTGGACTGAAAAAAGCGATTGAGAAACAGTGCCACCAGCAGACCAAGCACCAGGGCAAGCCAGAAGGCTCCCATGCCGGAGGATTCCGGCTGCCAGCCCAGTACCGACCATTGCACCACGGTAAACCCGTCGGTACTGCCAAGACCGTGACTTTTTACCAGAATCCCGAACAGGATCATGGAGAAGGCCATGGTCAGCATGGCAAAGAAGATTTCCCGGTAGCGGGTCAGCAGTAGGCCCAGCACCATGGCGAGGGCAATGGCGGCGACAAAGCCGATAAAAATCAGTAGCAGTGCATCCTGGATATTCAGAAAGCGGCCCCCCATACCCACGGCATAGCCGCCGATACAGAAAAACAGGCCCTGGCCGAAAGACACCAGGCCGGAACGCATCAACATGACGACACCCAGCACCACCAGTGCTTTCGATACCGCCAGAGTGGTGGTAAAGACCAGCCAGTTGGGACTCATCAGTCCCACCAGCCCGATGGCCACAGCAGCGGCAATCATAATGGCTTCAGATTTCTGCAGACTCATCAGATTTTCCTCGCTATCGCCTGACCGAACAGGCCATGGGGCCGGAAGATCAGCACCGCCGCCATAACGGCGTAAATGATGAACAGTTCGAACTGAGGTACGGTGTGGATGGAGGTAGCCCGGGCCAGTCCCACAATGATGGCTCCGACTGCAGCACCGGTGACACTGCCCAGACCACCCGTTACCACCACGGCGAAAGCCAGCACGATGACTTCGATGCCAATGCCCGGAACCACCGAAATAATGGGTGCGGTGATACCACCGGCAATGGCACCCAGGGTGGCGCCGATCACGAAGGTAATGGTAAACATCCGGCGCACGTTAACGCCCATGGCTTCGGACACTTCCCGGTCATGGATGATGGACCGGAGAATCTTGCCGATACGGGTGCGTTCGAGCCAGAACCAGAGGCCCACACCAATGACGACCGACAGACACAGAACCATGATGTCGTAGCCGGAGACGGTGAGCACATCAATGGATACCCGACCCATGCCGGCATAGGGCTGCCAGGCAAAGTAGGGGGTGGTGCCCCAGATCAGCTTCATGACATCTTCAAGAATCAGCAGGATGGCGAAGGTGACAATCAGCATCAGAATTTCGTCGCGGCCGTACATCAACCGCAAAATGCCCCGCTCGATCAGCAGGCCAGAGATAACACCAATCAGCAGAGCGCAGGTGGCCAGAATGGCAAAAGCCATCCACAACTGACTGCCGCCACCGGCGTAGTACCAGCCAATAGCTGAAGCGGCTGCATAGGCGCCCAGGGCGTAAAGGCTGCCGTGAGCCATATTCAGAATCCGCATGACGCCGTAGATGACGGTCAGACCTGCCGCCACCAGGAACAGCCACGAGGCATAGATGAATCCGTCGATCAGTATCGCCCAGACCGTTAACATCTGTGTTTACTCCTGTTATCGGTAAATACCGGCAACCCGGAGGTTGCCGGCAGGTTCAGGGGGTCAGTCGCACTTGGCTCCGGGGAAGCCATCCTTGATCCACTGCTGGGCATTTACCCCATCCGGTGCTGAAACGCATTCACCGGCGTAGGCGCGGATATTGCGCAGTTCCGCGCCCTGACCCGGGGTGTAGTGGTACTCACCGTAGAGCATGTCCTGCAGGGCCTGGTGGCCGCCGGCCAGAGCCATGCGCACGGTGCCGCTGACGGATTCGAACTCGGCGCCCTTGAGGCTGGCGGCCAGCTGCTCACTGGAAGGCACGCCGTCAGCGCCGGAGTTATCGGCAGCAAATTTCAGTGCCAGAATGGCCTGGGCCATTTTCGAGGAGGGGTAGCTGGGCTTGGTGCCATGCTCGGCCTCATAGGCCTTGTTGAACCATTCGCTCAGGTCGTTCTCTGGCATGAAGGCACCGAAAGGTCCACGGCCGCCAAGAATGGTGCCGTTGGGTGCCTGGCCATCAAAGCGATGCAACCCGGATTCACCAGTGGTCAGCAGTGCAGTGGCCTGGCCCAGCAGGCCGCGGGCGTTGGCCTGGGACACGAAGGATTCCATATCACCGCCCCACATGCTGGAGTGGATGATTTCCGGACGACGGGTCTGCAGGGCCGAGATTTCGGTGCCGTAGCTGCCGGCGAAAATCTGCGGGGTCTGGTTGTTGACGATTTCTGCCTCAGGCATCAGCTGCTCAAGTGACAGCGTAAAGTCCAGCCAGGAATCCTGGCCCCAGGCGTAGTTCTGCTGAATACCGGCGATGCGCTTGGCATCTCCGTGCATTTCCTTGAGGTAGTGCACCGCACCCACGTTGTCGGCAACCGCATCCAGACCGGTGCGGAAGAAATAGGCCGGATTCTTCAGCTCCTCGAACATCCGCGGGGTGCCACAGTCGAAGGCGATGGTGAAGGTTTTCAGTTCTTCGGCCACCGGACCCACGGCCAGGCAGTCACCGCTGGAAATGTAGCCGATAACTGCGTTCACGTTCTGGCGCTGGACCAGGTTGCGGTATTCCTCAACCTGTTTGGTGGGGCCGCCGGCTTCGTCGATGACCACGGACTCCAGTTGCAGGCCGTTGACGCCAGGGGTGTTATAGGGCGCAGGCAGTTCGCCGGCGTTGATGGCCTTGATCACCGTTTCTGCTGCCTGTGCTGCCGGCACACCAAAGGGCCCTGAGGCACCGCCGGACAGGAAGGTCACCAGGCCAACCTTGAAGGTTTCCTGGGCGTTGGCGGCCTGGCTGAACGCCATGGCGCCGGAAGTGGCGATGGCCACGGTGGTGGCAGTGCTGAGCAAGGTCTTGCGCCAGCCTGCAGTGGATGTTGAATGTCCCATTTTTGCTCTCCTTCGTTGTTGTTATGCAGAGTACTGTTGCTGTGGTGTCTGTCAGTCAGCCACCGGATTCACCGCGTCGCGTCTCAACGAGAGCGGGTGACGGTTTCAGGGATTCGGCGTCGTATACTTTCCACTCGCCCAGCATGACCCGGGCCGGGGGATATCGGGTATTGCTGACCGGCGTGCCGATGGCCTGAGCCTGAATGATCTGATGAGTATCCTTATCGATGTAGGACACGTAGCCCCGGGGATCCTTGGGCAGAGGAATTCTGAGTCCCTTGAGGGCCTCCACCATGGCTTCAGTATCGGTAACATCGCCACCGGCCCGTTGAATTGCTCTCGCAATCACGTGTATGCCGGCATAGGCCCCCTGGGCGGAATAACTGGGATAGCGTCCGGACAGCTGATGAAAGCCGTCCACAAAACGGGTGTTGGCATCTGTCTCTGGCCAGTTGAGGTGATGACGGGCGGACAGGATCAATCCTTGCGGCGGCTCGTTGCCCAGGGCGACCAGGGGTTCGTAGTCACCACCGGTGTCAAAATTGGCCACGCGCATCTGGCTGAACAGGCGCGTGGTGCGGGCCTGTTCAATGAAGGCGGTGAAATCGCCACCCCATAGCGCAACCACAAGAACGTCCGGGGGCGATTCCAGCAAGGACTGGATATATAGTGAATAATCCGGCTCGTATAAACGGGGCCAGTAGGTGTTGGTGGCCGTGTAGCGGACATTGTGGAGCGCCAGTGCGTCCTGCAGGTCACGCCAGGCGATGCGGCCGTATTCGTAATCGGGGCCGAGAAAAGCGAGCTTCTGCCAGCCGGTCTCTTGTTGCAGTTCCTTGAGGTAGCGGGCACCGGCGGCATGGGAGGTCCAGGTATCGCTGGACACCCGGAAATAATAACGATGTCCCTCCTCCAGAGTGGCCCTGGAGGAGGCATGGTCGGTGCCGACGAGAATGATCTTGCGCTGGCGGGACAGGCGGCTGACGGCCATGCCAACGCCGGAGCTGACAATCCCGCATAGAATGTCAGCGTTGTCCTGCTCAATAAAATCGGTGGCCATGCGGACGGCAAAGGAGGCTTTCGAGCGAGAGTCATCCACGATGACCCTCAGTCTGGGGGTGTCAGCTTCTGCGGCCAGTTCCCGCAGGGCAAGCTGGATGGCCACAATGCTGTCACGGCCGTAGCTGGCCGAGCGGCCAGTCATGGGGTACATGCAGGCGATGGTGGCATCCGCCTCATCAGCACTGGCGCCCAGCTCAACCCGACCCACAACACTCCCGGTTGCTGCGGGCATAAACGCATGCAGGGGCGTTGATACGGCTGCCAGCGTCAGGGCCGCAATCACAAACGCCAGAGTCAGCCAGACCCGGTAGCGGCGGAACAGCGTTTGGCAAAGACGGGTGAGAGATCCCGGCAAGATTGCCTCCAGTGCCTTTTCGGCTTTTTTATACATTGTTTTTGTGAAACCGTTGGCACAATGGGTAGCAAAAGGAGGGCCATCTCCCGAGTACCGGTTTTGCAGGGGTTAGCGGGTATCAACGATGAGCGGATGAGCGGATTCCGCTCAGGTTGTGGTCGGATATGAGCGGAATCCGCTCATATTTAGCGCTCAGCCCAGGCCCAGTCGTTGCAGCCGGCGCTTGAATGCATGCCGGGACAGCCCGAGTTTTTCGGCGGCTTTGCCTTTGTGGCCACCGGTGGCGTTGAGTGCATCCATGACCAGCTCGCGCTCGGTGTGGCTGAGCTGTGCATTCAGCGAGTCATCGTCATTCTCTGCCGGGCCCACTCTGGGCTGGTGAAATTCCTGGGGCAGCTGCGCCGGTCGAATCGGCTGTCCGGGATGCAGAATGGTCAGTCGTTCCACCAGATTGCGCAGTTCCCGTACATTGCCCGGCCAGCTGTAGCGGTTCAGCACGCTCAGGGTTTCCGGCAGCATCGCAATGGGGCGGCAGCTTTCTTCCCGGGCCTGGCTGGTAATGAACACCTCCAGCAACTCACCGATGTCGTCACCCCGGTCCCGTAACGGAGGAATGGTGAGTTCAATAATATTGAGCCGGAAATAGAGATCTTCCCGGAAGTGGCCAAGCCGGACCTGTTCCTCCAGGGAGCGGTTGGTGGCCGCGATCACCCGGACATCGGCGGTCTTGCTGGCGGCACCGCCCACGGGCCGGTAATCTCCGTTTTCGAGAAAGTGCAGGAATTTGGCCTGCAAGGGCAACGGCAGCTCACCAATTTCATCCAGGAACAGGGTGCCGCCATGGGCCAGGGACACCAGCCCGGAACGTTTCTGGTGGGCGCCGGTGTAGGCACCTTTTTCGGCGCCGAACAGTTCCGCCTCGATCAGCTGCTCCGGCAGAGCTGCGCAGTTGATTTCCACAAAGGCACCCCGGGCGCGGGGGCTGTGATCGTGAATGGCTCTGGCCACCACGGCCTTGCCGGTGCCGGACTCCCCCAGCAGCAGAATACGGCCGGCGCTGCTGGCGGCAACACGCTGAATGGTTTCCCAGAGTTGTGTCATGGGCCCACTGCTGCCCACCAGTCCGGACGATGTGGCGACGCGGTTGCGGTGATAGGCCAGCTCTTCCTGCATCTGCCGTCGTTCGGTCACGGTGCGGATCAGGTGCAACAGTTCATCCAGGGCGAACGGCTTGGTCAGATAGTCGGTAGCGCCCGCTTTCACCGCCTGCACCGCGGCCCGGGTATCGCCGTGGGCCGAAATCATCACCACCGGCAGCTCCGGATGCTGACGGGCAGCTTCGGCAAGTACATCCATGCCGCTCATGCCTGGTAGCCGGAGGTCCAGCAGCATCAGATCCGGCAGACTCTGCTCCAGTGCCGTCAGCGCGTCTTCCCCGGAACTGGCGCTGCGGGTGCTAAACCCCGCTTCCTCCAGGGCAAAGGTCAGCGAGCGGACAAAGCTCTTTTCGTCGTCAACGATCAGTATCTGTGAGCGCATGGTCTGCGTCCTGGTGTTGTTGCTGGTCTTGTTGTGAGGAGGGGGAGTCCGGATCAGCTGCCGGCAGGCTGACGGATACCGTGGTGCCGAAGCCCGGCGCACTGCTGATGTGGATATCGCCGCCGTTGAGTTCAATCAGTTGTCGGGTAATGCTCAGGCCAAGCCCGGTACCATCCTGACGGGTGGTGAAAAAGGGCTCGGTGACCCGGGTCAGGGTGTCTGAATCCATGCCGCAGCCGTTGTCGGTGATATCAACCGTCAGCCGGTCGCCGTTGCGGAAGGCCCGTAAATGGACGCTGCCACCGGGTTCGCAGGCCTCAATGGCGTTGGCCACCAGGTTCACCAGGCACTGGATGATCTGGTCAGGGCTGGCGTAGACCGCCAGGCGGGAGTCGCCGGTGGCGGTGACGGAAACTTCCCGCTGATCCGCCAGTCCTGACGTCAGCACCGAAGCATGGCGGAACACCCGGCGCACATCGACGGCTTGCGGCTCACCTGCCACGGGTCGCCCGTAATCCAGCAGGTCACCCACCACCCGGTTCAGGCGGTCGATTTCCTCCTCTACGGATACCAGCAGGTTGCGCCGCCGGTCATCCGGCTCGCCTTTTTCCAGGGCCTGCACGGTCAGTTTGATGGTAGCCAGCGGGTTGCGCACCTCGTGGGCAACGCCGGTGGCGAATTCCCCCAGTACCGCCATTTTCTCGGCATGAACGGTGCGCCGGATCATGTCCTGCAGCCGGTCGGCCATGGCGTTGAAGGCATGGGCAAGCACGTCAATCTCGTCCTTGTCGTTCTTCGGGGCCTGCAGACGAAACTGAAGGTCGCCGCCGGCAAAGGCTTCGGCACCGTCGACCAGTCGCGCTACCCGCCGCCGCAGGCTGCGGGCCAGGGCCCAGAACAGGATGACGATACCCAGCGCCATCACCCCCGCCAGCCCATAAAGCCCGAGCTGAACGTTACGCAACGGGCTGAGGATGTCGGCCGCAGACACCACATAGTCAATGCGCCAGCCGGGCAGTACCTCCGGCCCGGTACGAAGCCCTTCCGGCAGGGCCGCCTGGGGGTTGCCGGTGGCG
>NZ_CAXBDN010000161.1:0-9950 GCF_963974375.1 uncultured Marinobacter sp. | reverse complement strand
ACCAAACCACTTGGACCAAAACTCATGAACCTTCCTGAAGGTTCGCTTTGCGACCAAACCCAACTTCGCATTCAGGCACCAATGCATCCCCAATAGCCATGAAATCCACGTTTGGTTGGCCAGAATCGGCATATGAGTCGTGATCTGGAGGGGGCAGGGCAGCTGTCGGTGTCAGGCGCTTTAAACAAGCCACATAACAAGTGGGCTGAACATTTTAACCTATCAGGTACGCAAACCGGGGTGCATTTAGGGTGTTTGAACAATAATAACGACTGCGCTTTAAAGTTGATTCGGTTGCCGTACTAACCAACATATTTGTACCCGGCATCCTGCAACGCTTCCTTCAGTGACTCCTCAGGAGGTTCTTCATATATGAGCGTTGTTGACGGTGACACATGGCCAGCGATTTTTTGTGCAACTTTAACTGACCTCTTTTGTTCATGAATGATATTCGTCATTAAAGTCCTCCGGCCACTGTGGGAGCTGGCTCGCTCAATACCTGCCCAATGTCTCTGCATGAGCGCAAAGTGTTCTTGGAGAGTATTCGGAGAATAGGGACCTCCTTTTTGAGTTAGGAATAGGGGATCCGTCCTTTTCACCGATTGGTGAGCTGCCAAGTGGATCACAAGGTGATTGTCTATAGCCGTTCTAAGCGCAACGTCATTCATTGGAAGATCACGCGATTTACCACGATGTTTTTTGACCTCAGGATAAAAATCCTCCGGTTTGATTTCGGCGCCGGCTTTGGCCATGGTTTCAATTCGCTGAACAAGCTGGTGAAAATCGTGAACACTGAAACTGATCCGTCTGCGTTGGTAGGTTGATTTGGACCGATTCAGTGCGTCTGCACCCTTGGTGTAAGCCGCAGGCAAGGCCAGGATTTCTTTAAGTTTGAACGAACGTTGGCCAGAGGCTTCAGGGCCGAGTTCGGCGACATCTTTGATCTGTAGAAGTGCGATTTCCTGAACTCGCAGTCCGAGCTTGAAACTGATCTGAACCAAGGCAGTATTCTTTTCCGGGTAGCGATGCTCCTGGATAACGCGCAAGAGCTGGGCGAACTGTTCGGGCGTGAGCACGCGTGCCTGACCGGTCTTGCTCATCTGAAAGCTCCTGGTGAACCGTTGGGAGACAACACGGATAGGGCAAAAATAAAATCCGTAATAATGTTATTTTAACGGATTTTTCGTGCCAAGTGGTGAGAATTCTACCCATGGGGGCACTTTGAGCTTCCAAGTTAATTTGAAAGCACATCCGCCAAGTATTTCTTACCTACGACAATTCGGTGGTTCCAGGAACTCACCGGCAAGCAAATCGCATACGGTCTTTCTAGCACTGGCGAACATCGACCCCGCCAGCGTGCTTCGCCAGGCCTACACAAGGCACGAAGGGCATAGGCAACTGCAGAAGAGTGATTTCACAGCCCAGTTCGGGCCTTGGTCAGTGGGACTTCGTTAGGACTACTAAATGTGCCTCAGGCGCCTTGTCTCGGTCATCTCAGCGTTCGTCACACGCTACAGAACGTTTGCTTGTTCGAGGGCGCACATTCATACGGTTAGCAGCCATACGCCAAATTAAGCGTTTTACGTGGAAATTAAGTACATTGCGTTGAAAAATTAAGTACTTTGGGTGGTCGTATAATCGGGACCGGTCGGGCGCGCGGACGGCCCCCGGAAGTTATCCACAACTGCGTATAATGTATATTATGTTAAATACCATATGAGCCACTGAAGATCTAGCCCCCCAATAACCCCTGCGCAAAATGCCCAGTAGCAAATAGCAGTCTTTCATTTTCTGTGGGTGGCATGTTTCAGCCTCCTGTTCAGGACGCAATGTGGTGCTTTGTGATTATAGGCTCCGTTCGCCCTTGTCGCTTTGTCCATCAATATACGTCTTCAAGATAACGCCCCTGGCCTCTCAGAGTTTCAATATCGATTTGCAACGGTTTGAGAATGTCTTCTATGACGTGCCGCACGGCCGCAGCCATATCCCGGCCACCGCAGACCAGTATCTGCGCACCGGTGTTAACCATCTGCCGTACCGCCAACTCATCCTGCCTGAGCTTATCCTGCACGTAGGTACGCTCGTCTGCTCTTGAGAAGGCAGTGTTCAGCCCGCTCAGTCGATGATCCTCAAGATAGCGCCCGAGCTCGGGTTGGTAGAGAAAATCCGACCTGGAATCGCGACCGCCCCAGTACAGATACATAGGGTTGCATCTGGTATTGTTTCTGATGAAACCGGTTAACGGACCAATACCGGCACCTGCACCGATCAGAATAACTGGCCGGCTATCCGCAGCCGGCCGGAAGCCTGGATTGGGGCGGATGAAGCCATCGATACAATCTCCCGGCTTGAGGTCATGCAAATACCCGGAGCATAGACCGCCGGCCTGCTTGCGGACGCATATCTCAACAATCCCGTCACTAGCCGAGGACGCGAGCGAGTAGAACCGCGGGGCTTGACCGTCTGGGGGCATAACCCCAACCAGGTCTCCCGCTTCGAAGGGTGGCAGCGCTTTAAACCTTCTGGAAAAAACCGTTGGCCATCCGCCCTGCTCCGCCGGCTTGAACCGGAAGATACTGGTTGGCGCCTGCACCGCAATCCCGTAATCCGCTCTTTCTACCAGTTCCAGTTTTACCGTAGCTGGCTGCAACGCTCTGTAGTTCAGCAAAAGCGGAGTACCGATGAGCTCACCCACCCGGTTTCCCCACTCAACAAATTGCGAGGCAGAACACCGATCAATCAACTCAATGGCGTGCAAACGGCTCATGCCTTTACGGGCGAGCGCAGCATCCACCTCCACGGCAAACTGACAGAAATTCGGAAACTGCCGATCACCAAAACCCAGCACCGCGTATCGCAGATTTTTCTTGGCACGGAAATCACCGAGCCTGGCCATAAACCGCCGGGCCGATGCGGGTGCGTCACCATCGCCATATGTCGACGTCAGCACGAACAGCCTGGAAGCCTGCGGATACTGCTCAGCCAGGGTGTTCATCTCGCTGCAATGCACTCGGAAACGGGCCTTATTCAGACTGCTATGGAGCTCACGGGCAAATTTCCAGGTAGCATTACCTTCGGAGCCGACCAGGATAATTGTATCCGCCTGAGCAGGATCGGCATTGTCAGGAAGCTGTCCTGACGACCGGCGACGCTGCCACCAGATGGTTGCGCCCGTGACCGAGAGAACTGGCACAGTCAGTGCCGCAGCGCCAAGAATCAGGCCCAGCCACCACAGGCCTTCGCCGGTGTGCAAACGGGTGATCCAGTGCTGCAATGCGCTGCCGTCAGAGTGCGGCTGGTATTGCAGTAACTCGCCCGTTGCCTGGTCCACAAAACCGGAGCCGCCGGCTGTTGACAGCGAATAGACATCCTGCCGATCACCGGGATAGGGAAACACCAGTTCCCGGAGTTCGCCAAGATCGAAATTGCCTAGCGCTTTTAAGGTGCCGACGGGCGACGGTTGCCCGCCTGAGACCTCAGCCGGAAACCTTGGCCCGGTGTCAGGCGCTTCCGGCAGCAAACCAAAGCGCTGTGCCGACATATAGCTACCGGTCAGCGCGGATAACAGTAGGCCGAGCACGGCAAACCGGGCCAATTCGGCATGGATGCGTTTCCCGCCTGAGCCGGATAGCGGCCTTAATGTATTCCTCCAACCCCCGGTGCGGCGGGCTATCAAAAAAATCCCCGAAATACACAAAAGTACCATCAAAACAGCCAATACGCCGGCCAGCGCTCTACCGGCATCATCCAGCATAAACGCACGATGTAGATCCCTGACCCAGCCAAAGAAAGCGGAGGGTTCGTAGGGTGCCGTGCCCTCACCTGTTACCGGATTCACCAGATCCGCACCGGCCTGGCCGTCACGGCTGTAATAGACGATGACCTTGCCAGAAGGCTCTCGCACGATCTGCTCAGTCCCGGGATAGTTAGCAACGATCCGGTCAGCCAGCTCGGCAATACTGAGCTCACCGGAAGCCGGAATGACCGCTGAAACTCTATCCAACGTCGGTGCCAAAGCCAGGACAGCACCCGTGACCGAGAGAACCATCAGGATCAAGCCTGCAAGCAAACCCGGTAAACTGTGGAACTTGCGCAACATAATAGCCGATGCTCCTGGTGAATTATTGAAGCTCGTAGGTAAGAGCGCGCACATAACCGCGCCCTGAAACCGGCTTGCCGGATCCTTCGGTGGTCAGGGGGGCGACGACATCCGCTCTGATATCGCGCATGTCCTCAACGGCAGAGTCGACCCGAACTTCATAGCCGTTATCGATCAGCGAATCATCGAGGTTCAGAGTGATTTTCAGCGTGCGGCCACTGGTGACACTGGCACCGGTCAAGCCATCATACTCTGCCGGATCTAGCCGACTGCCGCGGGCCCAGCCTTCCAAGTGTTTGTAGTATTTAGATTTCTTCCCGGAAACCCAAAGGGTACCCTGATACTCTCCGGCGGCATCGGTAAGATACAGCGCCAGATAGGCTCCATCGCCGCCGTAATTCTGTAATTCGGTGGTGAAGGTCACGTCGCGGGCCTGGGCGAATACCGGTAAAGCCAAGGCGGCAAAAAGGCTGCAAGTGAGAACGAACGTTTTCATAAATGGTCTCCGAAAAAACTGCTGAACGTTAAATGAACAGGCAAATTCACTCAGCTACTCAACGGTAACCGTGGGGCGACCATTGACGATGCCGTTGCGTGGTGCCTGACTTTTGACATTCTCCTGTCCATTTCTCGTATTCCTGTTGCCGTGGTCTCTGTCATCATCGTCCGTGTCTTCACGTTCCCACTTCATCATTGTCAGTGAAGCGGGCGCGAAAGAGGCTTCTGCCCTGATCCCATCGGCGTCGAGGCCTCTGACTTCATAACAACCGTCGTCAACTTTTATTCGGTGAACTGTCCAGCCTTCGGCTTCCAGTTTTTCACGCAGATGTTCACGGGGCTGCCAACTCGCCACAGGATCATCGCAGTCGTCATCGGCCACTGCGGTGCCACTCAGAAGTAACAAAGACAGGCTCAGAATAATGGTTTTGGTCTTCATGGTGTCTCTCCTGCTGGTTGCGTTAGATCCACTTTAAGACGCCAACCTGACAGTGGCCTGAACACTCCAGACATTATCAGCGGAACTGGAAGGCTTCTTTATGGAAGCGAGTCAGGCGGAAGGGTGCTGACCGCAAGCTGTTTCTAATGGCTTGCCCCAGCCCTGCCGGGCCGCAGAACCAGACCTCAGCGCCTGCAGCCGAGCGTCCGTTGGTAGACAACGTCTCGGCAGACAACGCCTCACCCTTGCTGCTGTCATGAATCTCCAAGTGAATCCCGGGAAAGTCACTGCAAAGTGCCCGAAGTCGATCCACCATGGGATCCTGGCCGGCATTACGCGTGCAGTAATGCAGATCGGCTTCAGACACGGTGGCGTCGGTGGCGCTGCTCAGGGCTTCGAGCCAGGCCAGGAACGGCGTAATCCCGATGCCACCGGCTATCCAGATCTGGTGGGATTTGCGGTTGCGGCGATCGAAATTAAAACAGCCGTAAGGGCCCTCTATCTTAACGGTTTGCCCCACTCTGATTTTCTGGCTCAGATTGCGGGTGAAGTCGCCAAGCGATTTGATGATGAAGGTGACAGTGCCATTTTCCCGATCGGCACTGGCAATCGTGAACGGGTGTGCGCCCTCTATCCGGTCAAAGGTTACAAAGGCAAATTGCCCGGCACGGTGGCCACGCCATGCCGGCCCCATGTGGCAGGTAACTTCGGTGACCTCACGATCTGGAGTTTTGATAGCGGTGACCGTACCGCAAACCTGGCGACGACGGCCGACTCTGCCCGCCAGAGATAGCCCGCTGGCGATGCTGCCGCCAAAGAGCAACATGGCCATCAGCACACCGATCGGCTGCTGCCACCATTGCAGCGGAGTAAGCCACGCCGCATGGAAAGCGAGCAACAGGTAAAGCACTGGCATGCCGCGATGCAGATAGCGCCAGTATTTGTAGGGAAACTTGCGCCACAAAGTGATCAACAGCATGGCGAACAGCAGATAAACGGCGAATTCACCTACCTCTTCCGCAGCGTCGCGCATGGTCTCGATGAACCCGGAATAATCCTGGTCGTGCAGCTTGCCGGCCTTCCCGAAAATCGACTCTATAACATCGTCACCCATTTCAATCAGCCAGTGAGCAGCGGCGAATACGACTGCCAGAATGCCCGCCCACTTGTGTGTGCGATAGATCTGATCCAACCCGCCCAGCGGTCTCTCCAACCAGGCTGGGCGCAGTGCCAGCATCATGGTCAGTGACATCAGAGCAATGGATAATAGCCCACTGAGCAGCAGGCTCTGGTCATAGACTGTCCAGGGCGAACCGGCCCCTGGACCTGCAAAGAGGTTCCAGGCCCATAGGCCCGAAACCAATACAACGAAAGGAAAAATTATCCACATCATCACATCTCCTGCGATCGGCACCTGGACTATTCCCTCTAAGGCTAGCGTCCAAACCTGACAGCCAGCTGAAGATCGGTTAAGAGAGATCGAAGCATTATTGACCATTCAGGCTGTTGTCAGGTTTGAGCTGTAGTATCTTGATTTCAGGGCTGGGTCAGAGGTGAACGATGCGGGTACTTTTGGTGGAGGATACGGTGGGATTGGGCGAGGCGGTGCGGGATCAGATTGCGGACGACGGCCACGCTGTCGACTGGATGCAAACGCTGGCCTTTGCCGAGGCGAGTGTCAGGACCACAGCCTATGACCTGGTTCTGCTGGACCTGATGCTGCCAGACGGCCATGGCTTCGACTTTTTGCGAACACTCCGGGCTACCGGAATAACAACACCGGTGATCATTCTTACGGCCAGGGATCAGGTGTCTGACCGGATTGAAGGATTAAATGCCGGTGCCGATGACTACCTGGTCAAGCCCTTTGATCTTTCGGAGTTGTCGGCCCGCGTGGCCGCAGTGGCTCGCCGATATCGGGGCAATCCAAGCCCGATCATACAAGTGGGCGATCTGGTGATTGATCTTGGCGATCACCGCATCAGTCGCAACGGGCAGCCGGTAGAGCTGACGGCACGGGAATGGGCCTTGTTTGAAGGCTTTATCCAGCGACCCGGAATGCTGTTATCGCGATCGCAACTGGAGGATCGTCTTTACGCTTTCGGGGCCGAAATCGAAAGTAACACCATTGAAGTTTATGTCAGCCGTCTGCGTAAAAAGTTGGGCCGGGACGCTATCGTAACCGTCAGGGGAATGGGCTATCGCCTGGAAACACATGGCCACTAGAACCAGCCTGCAGAAAACACTCGGTATCGGCCTGACACTCGGCGTCACGCTGCTCTGGCTGTTGGGCGTGACCGCTTCGGGACTGGTGGCACAGCACGAAATGAACGAGGTCTTCGACAGCGCCCTGGAAGAAACCGCCCAGCGGATACTGCCATTGGCGGTCACCGACATCCTGAACCGTGAGAACGGTGCGGGCAATCAAAAGGCCCCAGCCCTTAAAGACCATGACGAATACCTGACTTATCTGGTACGGGACGAAGATGGAAATATTCTGCTCCAGTCCCACGATGCCGACCCTGACGTGTTTAGCAGAACCCCCGCCGAAGGATTTTCAGATACCCTGACCCACCGGCTATATGGCGTATCTGCGGTCAGCAATACGATCTATCTTGAAGTGGCTGAACCCTTGGCGCACAGGCGTGAATCTGCTCTGGAGGCGGGTTTGGCCTTACTGATGCCCTTAGTGGTTCTGATTCCGGTCAGCCTTTTGGGTATTTGGTGGATCGTCCGGCTGTCGCTGCGCACTGTGGTCGACTTTCAACAAGATCTCGAGTCCCGTGGCGCGGGAGATCTTTCCCCTGTTGTAGAAGAGCAGTTACCCCGTGAATTTGAACCAATCGCCGTTTCCGTCAACCGGCTGCTTGAGCGATTGCAACGTGCTATCGAATCGGAACGCAGTTTTACCTCGAACAGTGCCCATGAACTGCGAACTCCCCTTGCAACAGCGCTCGCCAAAGTGCAGCGACTCAAAACCAGAGTGCCCGATGATCATCTGAAGAAGGATGTTGCGGAAATTGAAGAAGCGTTACGCAGTCTGTCTGTGCTGTCCGGAAAACTGCTGGAACTGGCTAAAGCGGAAGGCGGCGGTGCACTCTCACAAAACCAGCAGGATCTTGTGCCCATCCTCGCGATGATTGTCCGGGATTTTGAGGACCAGGCACCCGGGCGAGTTGTTTTATCCTTGCCGGAGCACGAAGTGAACTCCTTTCTTGATCCCGACGCCTTCGCCATCCTGGTGCGTAACCTGATCGAGAATGCGCTTAAGCATGGCTCCCGTAGCCAGCCGGTGGAGATCAAACTGAACGATAAAGGGGTTTTAAAGGTCTGCAATGGCGGTGCAAGGGTGCCACCGGAACAGCTTACTCTTATAAGAAACCGGTTTGCACGCGCCAAAACGGACGCGGCAGGTTCTGGCTTGGGCCTCGCTATTGCCGATGCGATTGCTAAAGGTGCCGGCATGACCTTGCATCTGAGATCACCGGCAACTGGGCGGCAAGATGGTTTTGAAGCGGAGCTGAATCTGGCATGTATCTGACACTCACCGACTCCTGGTTGCCACACTCGTGTTCTTCGCCAGAACAACTTTCACGGAAATTGGGCGCCCCATCAAGGAGCTTTTAATGAAAGCTCACACACAGATGACGGTGGGTTCACGAGAACACTTACAATCGTCCCAGATCAACTATTTCATGAACCAGATCAGGCCTACTCCTCCGCAACCAACTCATACCCAATGGCCCAACTGGTCCGCCCCAGCTCCGTAGCACGTTCAACATCCGCTTCCGGAACCAGCGTCAGATCCCCCAGTTCCCGCGGATCGTAATGGAACACCCACAGGCGCGAGGCGAACTCGGCAAACGGCAGTGAGGCTTCGCCATGGCGTTCACCGTTGCTCTGGGTTGAGCAGTCGATTCCCTGGCCCCAGTCCTGGCCGCTGTCGTTGTTGGGATTGAAGAAGTAGATCCGCATCTCGCCATCGCGGTCCAGGTTTACCCGGATAATGGTAATAGCGTGGCGCCCGACCATGCGGCCGCCACTGTCGGTAACCGCGATGCCAGCCGGTTGCGGATGGATAACCGGGATATTGCCATTGTAATAAGGGTGATAACAGGCATGGAAATGCCGGATAAAGTCTTCATAATCATGAATTTTCCCGGTTTCATGATTGGTGACGCTGAGAAAACCATGGCCTACCCACCAGCCGTACATTTCCGGGTTGATCCAGCGGTGCAGATCGTCGTCGCGCGCGCCGCACAGGCGCCCCATTTCGCCATAGATGCGGTCAAGATGAGGAATCAGAATCAGCGACACCGGGTCCACGTCCGTTGGCGGTTCTTTCGCCAGGCCAGCTTCCAGGTAACGGGAATTGATATGCTGGCCTTCAAAACGCATGGTGACATCGTCATCCCGTGCCGCCCAGGCCACCAGCTGTAACAGAAAATCCGCGTCGTTAAATGCCCACATGGACAGACCAATCACCGACTGACAGGTGGGATTGTTGCCCTGCCCGATCCCCAATGGTTGTCCCAACAGGCTCAGCACACCGGCCAGCAGGTAAACGCGCGGTGGGTGCGCATCGCCAAAAACCGCCGTTATTTTTTCGGCGGCCGCCGGGCACAGTTTCAGTTCAAGCTGGCGCCACAAACCCGATGCCACGGGTGTGGTGAACAAGGACGCTCGCTCGAGAAACTGGGTCAAACCATAAACCGCCTGACAGGTCTCCGGATAGATAGCCTGGTCAATAAGTTCAAACACAATCTGACGGTAGCACTGAAGCACGTCGTTGCCGGTGATGCTCAGACCCAGCGCCAGGGGGATCAGATCATCCCTCAGACCTCGCAGGTGGCGCAGCAGCATCGGATGATAGGCAGACACCATTCCCGTTTCGTGCATGGCCTTGGCAAAACC
>NZ_CAXBDN010000160.1:0-10029 GCF_963974375.1 uncultured Marinobacter sp. | reverse complement strand
GACGCCTTTCTCAGCATTACCGAGCAAAGCGGCCTGACAGACAGCATCACCGCCTATGTGCTGGAGCAGGCCGTGATCTGTTCACTCCGCTGGCGCGACCGCGGTGACGAGGCCTTTCCGATCAACATCAATGAATCGCCGGCTTCGTTTGTTACCCGAAGTCTGGTGGAACAATGGCGAACGCGCCTGTCACAGGTGGGGCTCGATGAGAGCCGGATCACTCTGGAACTGACCCCGGCCTCCATCAACAACATTCACGCCACCGGTTTCAATCCGGTCAAGAGTCTGGGGCTGGCCGGTTTGCGACTTCACTTGGCCATCGACGATTTTGGAATCGAGCCGTTCTCGCTGTTAGCTCTTCAGGAGTTCAAAATGGACAGCGTCAAGATCGACAGGGACCTGATCAGGGACGCGGGCCAGGGTGGTGATGCCGACCGTATAATGGACGGCATAATCGGAATGGCTCACGCAATAAATGTCCAGGTGGTTGGCGTGGGCGTAGAAACGGACGAGCAGTTGCAGTTTCTCTCCCGAGCTGGCTGCGACTATGCCCAGGGTTATTTGTTTTCCCGGCCTTTGCGAAAGGATGACTTCGAAAAGCTGCTGGAACTGGACCGTCAAAAAACGCCTTCCTGAAGGGAAGGGGCCAGGGAACTTTGGCCCGGTTCATTGCCTCACATGACAGCGGCTGGGCTGGTTGCAAGTGGTTCCACGCCAAATTGTTCCCTGATCGTACCGAGCACTGCCTGGTAGGTGTGAGTCTCCACATAATTGGCGTGGCGGGGGGTATCAATGTACTCGGCGCCACCCCGCAGATCCGGGTGGTGGTTGCGCTTCATGTCGGTAAAGGTCTCCAGTTCCCTGTCCTTCAGTGACAGATCCATGGCCACCAGCTGGGCCATCTCCTCGAATCGCTGGTAGGCGGCGTCGGCGAACTCAATGAAACCTACGATGGACAGAGTTGGGAGCTGGCGATGGAAAATGTTCAGGTAAAGCTGTGGGTGCCCGCTCGACCACTCGAAAAGCGCCTCGTTGATAAAGGGGACGCGATACTCGTAGCCCGTCGCCAATACGATCAGGTCCACGGGTTCCCGGCTGCCATCGGCAAAAACCACGTCATGGCCGTCAAGCCTCTCAACGTCGGGCCTAGCGGCGATGTCACCGTGGTTGAAGTGATGAATGATCTGGTCATTAACGATGGGGTGGGAACTGAGCACGGCGTGGTCGGGTGCCGGTAACCCGAAGCGGGTCAGGTCACCCACCAGGGCATCGACAAGCTCGTTGGGATCCTCAGGAATGGCGATGCCGGCGGGGGGCTGGCCACCATGGTTGATGAAGACATCAAGGGGAACGCCGAATACATGCTTGGGCAGGAAGCGATAGCCCCGACGTACACTCAGAAAAGCGGCATCCGCGTTGGCGGCTGCGTCGCAGGCGATGTCCACGCCGGAGTTGCCCGCGCCAACGATGAGAACCCGTTTGTCTCTGAAGGTGGACGCATCAAAGTATTCGGACGAATGCATGATCTCGCCAGCAAACCGGTCTTCGCCTGCGATCTTCGGGCGGCTCGGATGCCAGGTGACGCCCGGGGCCACGACCAGGGCTCGGTAAATGTATTGCTGATTGTCGCTTGTGACCCGCCAACGGCCATCGTCAAGCGGCTCGGCCTGCGCTATTTCGGTGTTAAAGGTGATGTGCTGGTAGAGATCCTCGGCCTTCGCGAAATCACGAATGTAGCCGAGTATCTGGCGCCAGGACGGGTAGTCCGGAAATTCCTCCGGCATCGGGAATCCCGCGAAGCCGCTGCTGTATTTTGAGCTGATGAAATGGGCACTCCGGTACATGGGGCTGCCGGTGTTGTCCGGATCCCAGATGCCACCAACATCGCTGTGGCGCTCGAATACCTCGAACGGGATGCCGGCTTTGCGAAGCTGTCGGGCAACCACGAGACCGGCAGGGCCGGCGCCAACGACACAAACCGTGTCACTACGGTCGATGGAAGACATAGGTGCTCTCCTTTTGCGAACAGGGAATAGTGCTTGCGCTCTGATTCCGCTGCTGGTCGCAAGCCTGTCACTGAACATAGGAGGCCGAACAAAGTTTGTCAAATGACCAAGTCTAACGACCAAATACCTGCCGCGGCTGATATCGTGTATAAGACAGCACGCAGTCTATTTTGAAAAAAATGGCGTTACCTCGCACAATCAGGGCGTTAACAGGGGAGAAAAATGGCACAGGTACCAGTGACTCAGCGCCGTCAGGAGCTGGTAGAGGCGGCATTTCGTACCATAGCCCGACTCGGGATCCGGCGGGCAACCACCCGCGAGATCTGCGCGGAAGCCGGCATGCAGCAGGGCATATTCCATTACTGCTTCCGATCCAAGCAGGAGCTCTATCGTGAGCTGATGCGGGTGATGGTGGTCGACATGGTCGATGCGGCAGTGATCGTTTCTGATTTTGGTGACGACCCTGAACAATGCATCCGGATGAGCCTGTTACGGGTGTGGAAACATGCCACTGAGCACCCCGATCGGCAGCTGGCGGCCTATGAGCTGACTACGTTTATGCTGCGGGATAAGGAGCTGAGCGATCTGGCCGCATGGCAGTACCGTCAGTACGCCGAGCAGGGCGAGCGGCTGGCCCTGGCCATTGAATCCGCCACCGGTACTGGCTGGAGTGTTCCCCGGCCGGTACTCGCAAGGATGTTGAGCAGTGGCATGGATGGCCTGGTGCTCGGCTGGCTGGCAGACCGCGACACGGAGATGGCAGAGGCGGCGCTGGATGCCTTCTCGACAGCCGTGGTTGGGCTCTCAGTGCAGACACCGGCAGGCAGGTGACGGTAAGGGGCAGGCGAGCGGGTAGCGCACCGCTCACCTTCGCCATCTACTCAGGCAAAGTCATACTTGCCACCCTTTTCGAGTGCTTTCTGATAAGCCGGCCTGGCGTGGACACGCTCCACCCATGCGATGATACCGGGCCGGCTTTTGCCGACGATGCCCCGGGCCACAGAAGCTTCCAGCGGAAAGCTCATCTGAATATCCGCCGCGCTGAGCTTGTCCCCGAGAAACCAGGTGTTCTTCGACAGGTGAGCTTCTACAAAATCCATGTGGGTGCCGATCATCGGGCCGATGAAACTCTCATTGGTTTTGTTGGCGATGCCTTTGGCCACCGGCTTGATAAAAAACGGCATCGGGCTGGTCTTCACTTTTTCAAACACCAGCCGTATCAGCAGTGGCGGCATCAGGGAGCCTTCGGCGTAATGCAGCCAGTAGGTGTAATCAAGCCAGGCCTGACCGCCGCTTTCCGGCAGCATAGTGTCTTTGCCATAGGTGTGGGCCAGGTATTCGATAATGGCGCCGGATTCCGCCACCACCAGATCACCGTCGGTAATCACTGGTGACTTGCCCAACGGGTGTATTTTCCTGAGACTTGCTGGCGCCTGCATGGTTTTGGGATCCCGTTCGTAGTGCTGGATCTCGTAGGGCACGCCTAACTCCTCCAGCATCCAGAGAACGCGCTGCGAGCGGGAATTATTAAGGTGGTGGACTGTGATCATGCAGATACTCCGGTGGCATTAAAAAATGAGCGGGTTAACCAGTGTAGTCTGCAAGAGGGTATCTGGTTCACATCCGGTATGCGATCAGCAGGAAATCGGATACAGCGCTCCCATTGAGGTGAGGGTCAGAGATGCTGAGATCGTTACTCAGATAACCCGGGCCAGCTGGCTTCGGCCAGTGCTTCTGCAATCATCCGATAGCCGTTCTCACCCGGGTGGAAACCATCCAGGGCCAGTAGCGTGGTGTCAGTAACCGCAGGGTAGCCCAGGTAACTGAAGTCATGAGGCGCCCGTTGTGCCAGTTGCTGATAAATACGGTCCAGCTGCCTTGCCCGCCATCCCATCATCTGCCTGAGTGGCGCAGGCATGGCTGTGAACAGATGCATGGGCGGTACGCTCAATAGCCGCAGCGGAGCAGGATAATCGGGCGCGAGGAATACCCGCAACTGACGTAACTGCTGCAGGAAACGGGACCTCGGGGTAAATCCGGTGGTGTCGTTAACCCCCATGCTGAGCAAAACCACATCGGCAACGGGGAGCTCAGCCACAGCCAGTTGCTGATTCAGGTCACCGAGGCGAATACCATTCACGCCAAACGTGTGCCAGGCAATGGATTTGCCGGTACGTTGATGTAACCGCAGTGCCAACTGACTTGCCAGCCCCTGCTCATGAGTTTCAACCCCGACACCCGCCGCGGTAGATTCGCCAATAACCAGCAGCCGGAAATCCGCAGTGCCATCGCCGTGTTGCCCACAGGGTTCACCGACGGCCTCTGGCAACCGGGGAATAACGCGGCGTGCGCGTTTGCCCTGGTAAAGCAATACCGGTGAAAGCAGGGCGGTGGTCAGCCAGAAGGGAGCGTGCATCAGTTCTTTCTTTCTTCACGACACTCGTAGGAACCCATCTCGAATTCCCGACAGATCCAGGGGCGGTTTTCATAGATGGTGCACATGAAGGTATTGCGGTCCAGGGCAGAGCACCAGCCGTCTTCCAGGCGCAACATGGTTTCACCTCCCCATTCATCCACTGCAATGTGCCGCTCAGGGACGCCGGTGTCGGAAATGATCATCACTTCCAGCCGGCAACAACAGGCCCGGCAGTTGGAACAGGAGATTTCAGCGTCGGTTACATCCATCACGTTTTCAACCTGTGACCATGCACCAGCCATAGGGCTCTCCGATCTGCCTGGGAAGTAAGTCTGGAAAAGGGGGGCGTGCTGAATCAGCGGTTGGAGCAGGATAGTCGGCGGCAGGCAGCCTGAGTTGTTACCGACGAATGCGGTCTCAGGAATGCCTTTCCACCCGGTGGTTTACCGGGGTGCTTCCGACAAAAGCGTGTTATGAGCTCAGGTTGATCTGCTTGGAACCTGTGGAAGCGTACTGCCCGCTTTTACCCTTGACCACATACTCAATAGAGCCGCCGGACTTCAAAAAAGCGGCTGTCTGCTCTTCAATGGTGGCCGTTGTCAGTGTGGCTTTTGCAGGTTTTTTACTCATTTTATTCTCCAGATTCGTATTGGCTGAACACTCATTACCGTTGGCCATGATACCTGATACAGAAAAAAATTGTCGGAGTAAATAGGCGAGCACATTAGCGGAACTTAACAACGCCTGAATCACTGGGGAACGCGTCTCGTCGCCGTGGAGAACTCCGCCCGATCGCGCCCCAGCTCCTTGGCCCGATACAAGGCGTCGTCGGCCTCTGATACCAGTTTATCGAAGCTGCAGCCATGCCACTCAGCCACGCCAATGGATACCGTGAAGGTAATGGTCTGGTCTTCATCGTGTATCGAAATTGCCCGGATACTGTCAAGCAACCTCACGCTGAGCCGCTCCAGATCTACGAGATCTGAATCCCGCACGATGATCAGAAATTCCTCACCTCCCCATCGCCCGAAGTGATCCACCGATCTGAGAACCGATTCAATGGCCTGAGTGAATGCATGCAGGCAGCGGTCGCCAACCTCGTGTCCATAACGATCATTGATGGATTTGAAATGATCGATGTCCAGCATTATGACGCTGAACGGTCGCTGACTGCGGCTGCTTCGATCCGCTTCTTCTTCCCCCAGATTTTTCGTCTGCCGCCGGTTGGCTATTCCGGTCAGTTCGTCAGTCAAAGCCAGCGTTTGCAGCCGCTGATTGGCATCAAAAAGTTCCCCGGTGCGCAGCCGGACCTGTTCTTCCAGCACCTCGTTCAGCTGCCTGAGCTCTTCTAGAACGGTAAGAAGTTCGTAGCCTTTCTGACGATTCTGAAACACAAAGGCGGCCACATAAAGCACCATCCCGGTGAACAACACCACGAATTCCTGGGTGAGCAGTGCGCTCTGATCCGGGATTGCGCGAATAAAGGGGCCGGCGCCCGCAGCCGTCGCAAAGGCGGCGTAGAGTGCGACCGAAGCGGTGATAAACGAAGCGGACAGGGGCCCGAAGCGAATAGCCACCCAGATGGGTGCCAGGATCACCACCAATGGCGTCAGCGCCAGATAGTCCTCCGAATGCAGGTTCCAGGAGAACACCAGATAGCAGGCCATGAGGCTCAGAACCCAGGCCACAAACAGCTCCAGATGGCGAGGCCGTCGAGCTATTCCCGGTCGCAGGGGCAGGCCAGTATTGAGCAGCATATGAAACAGGGGGGTCAGGATGATCAGCCCGGTGGCATCACCAATCCACCAGAGCCGCCAGTACGTCAGAAAGGATGTGTCACCGATCAAAAACAGAGAATAGACACTGGCACCACCCAGGGCGGCTATGGGTGAGGCGATGAAAAACACCGTGACCAGGAAAACGCTGAGATCTTTGGGTTTATGCCAGTCCATTTCATCACCCAGAAAATATCGTATGAGACTGGTGGCCAGTACACATTCGGTGATGTTGATGACAGCAAAAAGCAGGGACTGAGTAATGGTAAATACAGCGAGGTCGGCGGCCACTTCTGCGACCACAACCACCAATAGCAAAGGCCACCACAGACGGGGCGGACGACTCAGCAGGGCGGCCAGCAGAATCGCGTTTGGCGGCCAGAGAACGACGATGCCACTTTCCAGAGCGGCAAACTGAACGCCGACGTAAGCGCCCAGATAATAGAGTAGCCCGACGACGAGTGGGAACATGATGGTATGGCGGTGGTTGTGCAAGACAAACCTCTGTTAAACCCGAAAGGAGCTTGTTTCCCTGCGCCCGAGACTGTGTCAGTAAATCATCAATAAAAGTTGAATACTATCATTGAGGAATCAAAAAAACGCGTGCGGCATTGAAAAATGGCCGGGAAAAAGACCTTGGGTTTTCAGGTGGGTATTGGCTATTGCGCTTCAGTCAGCTTGATGTCCGCGGAGGTTGCCAAGATACCGGGAGCAAAGGCACGTGTTGAATCTATATAGCGGAAACCGGTGGATGCCTTTGCTCTCTTTTTGGCGTAGCTCGCCGCGTCAGACAGCTGATCGACGGTGTGCAGATCACCTGCAGCCACTTCGACTATTCCTGCAGCCAAAGATACCAGCGGAAAGCGGTTAATCTGCCCGTTCCTGTCCTCGGATTCCACAAATCCCTTTCGCAGCACGTCATCGGTATAAAAACGCCGGGTCTGATCGACAAAACGTGTTTGCAGGGTTATGGCGTTGGGTATGGCCTGGGGCGACTGGCTGACTACGACAAAATCGTCACCCCCGATGTGGCCCACGAAACCACCGTCGCTCTGGAAGAAATCCAGCAACAGGTCTGCGAGCAAAAGGATGACCTGATCACCAACCCGGTAGCCAAGCATATCGTTGAGAGGCTTGAACATGTTGATGTCGAAGTAGATCAGTGTGAATGGAAGCCGATCTTCTGTTCGTGCAGCCAACGCCTGCTGAATGGGGACATTGCCAGGTAGCTGTGTCAGAGGATTGGCGTAACGCGCTTTTTCAATTTTTTGTGCGGTGATTTGCTGAAGCAGGGCACGGGTGGACCCGAGGCCTTCGTATCGTTCATTGCGTGTAACAATAAAGTGCTGCTTGAGGTAGTGAGCATCATCGTCAATCAACCGCTGACTGACTTCATCAAGTGGCAGATCATGATCGACAACAAGGGCATCGGAACTGAGCATCTGGGTAACCGGGCATTTTTCATAGAGCGCACGGCCGTAGGGGGTGCTGAATGTTTCCAGAATCCTCCACTTGTGAAGCAGACCGAGGGGTCTGCCGTCGTCTACGACCGGAAGCGCGAACATCCCGGGCTCATTCTGTAGCCGCTCCCAGGCATGTTGGAGAGTTGAGTCTGAGGTGATGGGTTCGACACTAACGCATAGCAAGCCGGCTGATTCCTGTCGGGGTATCGTGAACCCGGAGTCAGGCTGAGCACCTAGCGGTTCAAGGCAAGCGGTTGCAAATGGTTTGGGCCGACCGAAAAGGAAACCCTGGACCAACGATATTCCTAACCCGGAAACGATTCGGAACTCCGCATCTGTTTCCACCCCTTCAGCAATCAGCTTGCAACCCAGCCGATCCGCCAGTTCCACCACAGACCGGAGGAACTCACGTTTGACGAGGTCGTCCTGGATATCCCGGATAAAATGCCGGTCAATTTTCACGAAGTCCGGTTTCAGCTCCGACCAGAGCTTGAGCCCGGAATAACCACTGCCCAGATCGTCAATTGCAATCAGAAAGCCTTCGGCCTTAAGCCAGGCGAGTGTTTTCAGAAGTTCCGACGGATCGGCGGTGGGATAGCGCTCGGAGAGTTCAATTACGATATCCGACGCTTTTAGCCGATTCGTTTTCAGAAGCTCCCGTAACTGCGAGGGCTTGAACTCCGGTGGCATCAGTTTGGCGGGGCTCACGTTGACGAATAGTTTAAGTGGCGTGCCCTGGCCAGACCAGCTTCGTGCAGCCGTGCGGAGGCAGAGTCCATCCAGCTCTGATGCCAGGCCGCAACGCTCAGCGGTTTCAAACAGCATCTGAGCCCCATGCAAGCTGCTGTCTGAGGGGCCACGACTGAGCGCCTCGTAACCAAACACGTTCTTTTTATCAACGTTTACGATGGGCTGTAAGAGAGTCGAAATTTTTTCATCAGATAGAAGGCGTTTCAGTTCCTGACTGAGGCTGTCCTGCATATCGGTCACTCCTGGATGTGAGTGAGGTTTGGGGGTGGCAATATGCATGTCTCCTTCCCATGCCCCATACCTGCTGATGCAACTGGCTCATATCCGGTTGTGCCAAGTTTCGAAATAACCCCGGTATTTTGTGTAAGAAACATGACAGCATCGTTGCAGGGGTGCCGTTATATTGGCTTACTCCTTTGAAAATAGAGTCAAAAATTCACCGAATTTAACGTTCCAGGCGGTGAGTGTCACGGATTTGTCATGGTGGCTGCCCACTATCGGCCCGACATTGGATTATGGGGGGCACCATGCTCAGAACTGTTCGCAGTAGAATACTCTTTTCTTCGTTTCTCTCGGTCTTTGCGCTGTCAGCTGTGGCTCTGTTGTCCTGGTCCATCATCATCAAGGCGGAAGACGCCGCAGAGCAGCTGATACAGAATCGCCTGACCGAGTCCTGGTTGATTAACGATCTCGAGCAGGACCTGCGCAAACTCCAGGATCTCTCCTACATGGTCAAAGGGCAGTTGTTGCTCTGGGAAGAGATTGAGGGTGAATTTGCAACGCTCTCACAGTCCATTCCCGCCAAATGGAGGTCCGTTGGGAGAAATCCGGAGCTGGCCAAATGGGCGGCCGACAACACCACCCGTTTCGATCCGGTGGTCCTCTATCTGGAGAAGCTTGGGGAAGGAATCGATGCCAAAAGCTACTATCAGGCGGGAAGAGTCGTCGACTTTGAGCTCTTTCCTGCCTTGTCGCCCATGCTGGAAAGCATCCGTGAGCGGGAAGAAGCGAGTCGTGCGCGGATTGGACGGGAATCCAGCGAACTGCTGGCCTATCTCAGCGGTCAGCAGACCACACTGATTGCCGGCTTTGTCATTTTTCTCCTGGTCATCGGTTTAATGACCCTCTGGCTGAGGAAAATTGTCATTGGTCGGCTGCAACGGATCGAGCGGGACCTTCACATCATGGATGAGTGTTCGGACCTCGCTAACCCACCGCAATTGACCGGGGTAGACGAAGTGGCCGGGGTCGTGGCGGCTCTGGTTCGTCTGGTCGGCCGGTTTGAAGTGTTTGTTCGCGATGTCAGGGCCGTCTCACAAAGCCTCAACCAGCGGTCCGGGCGCCTGAATATCCAGGCGGAGGAGCTAGAGGCAGCCTCTCAAACCACCCATCGCCAGATCAAGGATGTCAGCCATTCGATGAAAGCCATTGCCGACCAGGCTGTGGCGATTGAAAAATCAACCGGGGCGTCCCGGAAAATCATTGAAGGTGCCGTTAGCGCCAACTCGGACATTCAGTCTGGCATCAGAAACAGTGAATCGGCCGCGGAGCATACGGTGGAAGTCATCGAACGGGTATCCGGTTCGATTCAGGAACTGACAGAATCTACGTCCAGGATC
>NZ_CAXBDN010000159.1:0-10035 GCF_963974375.1 uncultured Marinobacter sp. | reverse complement strand
CCCCGCCACTTCCGCACCGCCGCAGAACAACTGATCAAGGGCGCCAGCCTGGCCCAGGCCTGCACCAGCATTCTGGCTCACCATACGGTTTCCCGCTGCTACCTGATCGACCAGCGCGGCGTACAGATTGACGATACCCAGGTCTCGGAAGTCGGCGCCCGTATTCTGGACCCCCGTTACCGCCCCCTGGAAAACACCAGCAGCGCGGACTGGTACCGACAGAATTATCTGAAACAGGCGTTGGCCCAGCCCAACCGGATGCAGGTAACCAGTCCTTATCTGTCCATCACCGGTGTCTACATGTGCGTAACCCTGTCCCTGGGATTCCGGTTTGAGGGGGATCTGCGGGTGCTGTGCTGTGACATCCTGGCGGATCAGGGCCCGCTGGCCACCAATGGCACCTGATAGACCACAGTAATCACTGCAATGGTCACCAGACCAATCATCAGATTCATCGGAATACCCACTTTCAGGAAGTCGGTAAAGCGGTACCCACCGGGCCCGAAAACCATCATATTGGTCTGATAGCCCATGGGTGTGGCAAAACTGGCCGAAGCCGCCATCATCACCGCAATCACGAAGGGTTCCGCCGGCAAGCCCGAGGCCGCGGTTACGGACAGAACAATCGGCAGGATGACCACGGCTGCGGCATTGTTGGTAATCATTTCGGTCAGCACCGATACGGATACATACACCAGCGCCAGCATGAGTACCGGGTTGCCACCGCTCCAGCCGATAATCTGCATCGCCATGGCAGTGGCAGCGCTGGTGACCTGCAACGCCGTACCCAGGGCGAAGGAGGCCGCAATGGTCATCAACACCGGCACATCAATGGCCTTCTGAGCCTGACTCACCGAGCAGCAGCCGGTCAGAAGAATCAGCGCCGCTCCCAGCAGCGCGGCATTGAGCATACTGAGCGCGCCAAAGGCCGCCGAGGCCACCAGCACCAGCAGAATACCCCAGGCGAGCCAGGCCCGTTCGTGGCGCGGCGTCTGGGTCTCCAGATCGTTGATCAGCAGAAAATCCTTGTTGTAACGTTGACGACTGACAAACGCCGGCCTCGCTTCCAGCAGCAGCACATCCCCGGTTTTCAGGCGGATATTACCCAGATTGCCGGACACCCGTTCGCCGCCCCTTGCCACCGCCAATACCACGGCACCGTAGCGATCACGGAACCTGGCATCGCGAATGGTCATGTCGATCACATCCGACTGGGGAGACAAGGCTGCCTCTACCAGACTCCGCTCGGCGCGAACCTTGCTGAGCGCCGGTTCATCACCCTCCACCGAGGGCACAATGCCGTTGATTCGCAGTACGTCGGAAATGGCCTGGGTATCACCGGCAAACACCAGCCGGTCACCGCCACGCAGATGCTCTTCCGACGGCACTGCGGTGACCACACTGCCATCCCGTTCGATTTCCACCAGATAAAGGCTTTCCAGCTCCCGCAGGCCGGCCTCACCCACGGTCTTGCCCACCAGGGGACCGTTCATCGCAACCGCAACCTCGAGGGTAAATTCCCGCATCGAACCGAACTTCTGCTGATCCTTGCGATCCGGAAGAAAACGGGCGGTGAAGAAAATGATCAGCAGCAGGCCGACAATAGCCACCGGTAAACCAACGGCGGTGATGGAAAATATGGAAAAGCCAGCCTCTCCGGTCAGAGCCTGATATTGGCCATTCACCACCAGGTTGGTGCTGGTGCCGATCAACGTCAGCGTACCGCCAAGGATGGCTGCGTAACTTAACGGAATCATCAGCCGTGAAGGCGCCACACCGATCTTGCGGGACCAGGCGAGAATGGCAGGAATCATGGTGGCCACCACCGGCGTATTGTTCAGGAATCCGCTGAGCAATGCGGTAGGCAGAACAATCCTGGCCTGGGCGGAACGGGTGGTTTTGGGATTACGAAGCAAGTGGTTGACCAGCAGATCGACGCCGCCGGAATGGTGAATACCGGCTGCCACCACAAACATGGCGGCCACGGTGATCAGACCGCTGTTACTGAATCCGGCAAGGGCCTGGCTTGCATCGAGAATGCCGCTGGCGCTGAGAATGACCAGCACCCCCATCATCACCAGATGAGGCGCCACCCGACCGACACTCATGGTCAGCAACGCCGTAACGGCGAGGCTGACCGATAACCAGGCTTGCCAATCCATACACACCACCCCGAGAACTCAAGGGAGGCAGCATAGCGAAGCGGGTAATATCATAGAAAGAATAAAGAATGCTTTTAATAGCACCAGCAGGAATATATTACCGATCCGGCCCCGAGTCCGGACCGGACGATGCTCAGCCGGCTACATCCGCCATATTGCCATAGGCTTCCAGCCAGACCCGGCGGTCCGACGCCCGCTTCTTGCCCAGCAGCATGTCCATGCACTCCATGGTATCGTCGCCATCGGCAATGGTCAGCATCACCAGCCGGCGGGTGTCCGGGGCCATGGTAGTTTCCCGCAGCTGCAGTGGGTTCATTTCACCAAGGCCCTTGAAGCGGGTAACGGAAATCTTGCCCTTGCGCTTTTCCGCCGCCAGGCGGTCAATAATGCCCTGTTTTTCATGCTCATCGAGGGCGTAGAAGGTCTCCTTGCCCAGGTCGACCCGGTACAGCGGGGGCATGGCTACAAAGATGTGGCCGGCTTCGACCACCGGGCGGAAATGACGGACGAACAGGGCGCAGAGCAAGGTGGCAATGTGCAGACCGTCAGAGTCTGCATCCGCCAGGATACAGACCTTGTTGTAACGCAGCCCGTCGAGCTGGTCGGAGCCGGGGTCGACACCGATGGCCACAGAGATATCGTGAACCTCCTGAGACGCGAGGATTTCTCCGGAGTCCACTTCCCAGGTGTTCAGAATCTTGCCCCGCAGCGGCATCACCGCCTGGAACTCCCGGTCCCGGGCCTGTTTGGCTGAGCCTCCCGCCGAATCCCCTTCCACCAGAAACAGCTCGGACCGGTTGGTATCAGAGCCGGAACAGTCCGCCAGCTTGCCTGGCAGCGCCGGCCCGGAGGTGACCTTCTTGCGGGCCACCTTGCGGCTGGCCTTCAGCCGGCGCTGGGCATTGCTGATGAACAGCTCGGCGAGGGCTTCCGCCACCCCGGTGTGCTGATTCAGCCACAGGCTGAAGGCGTCCTTGACCACGCCGGACACAAACGCCGCTGCCTCGCGGGACGACAGCCGCTCCTTGGTCTGACCCGAAAACTGGGGATCCTGCATCTTGGAGGACAGCACATAGGCACAGCGCTCCCAGATATCCTCCGGAGACAGTTTGACGCCCCGGGGCAGCAGGTTGCGGAATTCACAGAATTCGCGAATGGCTTCCAGCAAGCCGGTGCGCAGGCCGTTCACATGGGTGCCGCCCTGGGCGGTGGGAATCAGGTTCACATAGCTTTCGGTCACTGACTCCCCACCTTCGGGGAGCCACTGGACTGCCCAGTCCACCTGCTCGGTATTACCGGCAAAGCGTCCGGTGAACGGATCCAGGGGAATCGCCTCGATGTCCGCCAGCGCCGAGCGCAGGTAGTCACGAAGACCATCCTCGTAATACCACTCGTCTTTCTCGCCCGTCTGTTCCTGGAGAAAAGTAACCGTCAGGCCCGGGCACAGCACGGCCTTGGCGCGAAGATTATGGCGCAGGCGGCTGACAGAGAATTTCGGGGAGTCGAAGTACTTCGGATCCGGCATAAAGTGCAGGCGGGTTCCGGTATTGCGTTTGCCAACAGTATCAATGGCCTGCAGTTCGGACGCCTTGTCGCCACTGGCGAATGTCATCCGCCAGAGCTGGCCGTCCCGCCTGATCAGCACTTCCAGATGGGTAGACAGCGCGTTCACCACCGATACGCCAACACCGTGCAGACCACCGGAAAAGCCGTAACTGCCCTCGGAAAACTTGCCGCCGGCGTGCAGCCGGCTGAGGATCAGTTCAACCCCGGGCAAACCCTCTTCCTTGTGAATGTCCACCGGCATGCCGCGGCCGTCATCTTCCACCGACAGGGAGCCGTCCTTGTACAGAACAACGTCGATCTTGCGGGCGTAGCCGGACAGCGCCTCATCCACACTGTTGTCGATCACTTCCTGGGCCAGATGGTTGGGCCGGCTGGTATCCGTGTACATCCCGGGCCGCTTGCGCACCGGATCAAGACCGCTGAGTACTTCAATCGAGTCGGCGTTGTAGGTGTTCTGGCTCATAAAGTGTGGCTGTCTCCGAAGTTGGCAGATCCATAATCTGCCCCTAGCTTAGGGATTCGCAGCCAAAGATCAACGTCTGATTGTCCGGAGCGTGTCCGGACGCTCAGCGGCGATAGACCATGCCCGGCAGGTTGGGACCGGATACCTCGACGCTGGTCCAGTCACGGGGACTGACAGCCAGTACCGCACAGGGTGTGGTCAGGGCCTGGGTCACCATGTCGCCGGGGGCCGGGGCCCGGGCTTCTGCGGTTATCTGAAGGACATCGCTGCGGATTTCCGATGACCGCAACACCACGCCATAGCCACCGGTGGGTTTCTGACCGAGCGCTACTACCAGCAGATGCTCACGACCAAAATCGTGATCCTCGAGGCCGCCGGCCGCCAGGGTCTGGCCCTGCAGCCGGGTAAAGTCGTCCAGCTCTTGCCGCGACGCCAGATAGACCAGACTCGGCGCTGTCAGCCCACAGTGGCCGGCGGCGGTTACCTGGCGGGCCAGGGGCGCGCCGTCGGCCGTAAGGTCGCGATTGGTGGCGCAACCTGCCAGAAAAATTAACGTCATCAGCCCTGGAACAAAAAAATCTCGAATGCTTCGAACTGTCATGGCAGCCTCCTCCCTGATCCGTTCTCCGCTGGCGGCGCACCGATACGACGGTAACCCTCAAATCCATAGCGGGGCAAGCCCAGCTCACGGACGGTGTCCCGCTGGAAGCTGGTATCAAGTCGAACCCCGCTCAGGTTCCGGTCGTCCACTACCAACGCCTCCGGCAAGCCATTGACCGGATATTCAGCACAGGCTTCACCGGATTCACAAATGTAGAGATTGTTGTCGAGGTCGGTACCCGCCACCAGATAGTATTCTCCCGGTGGCACGTTATTGAAGCTGAAGTTGTATTGGCCGTCTCTGGCCGTCACGGCCTGTTCCCGGACCGCCTCACCGGTCTCCAGGTCTACCAGCAACAGATAATGCCGACCGGCATTGCGATCCGCCAGCTCGTTAACCGGCATGATCATTACCGGAATATCCAGCACTCTGCCCTGCTCACCATAGGGGATCTGCACCGTACGACGGACCCCCTCCTCCGGCAGATCCAGGTCGCGCCCGATCTGGGCTCTGATAACAATGTCCGACGGCAACGGCTGCCCCACCGCGAGCCCGGCCGCTGGTTCAACCAGCTCCAGCGGTGCGGGAATTACCGCTTCTGCAGCCAATGTCAGCGCTTCGCTCCCGAACTGCCGCAGTTGTACCGTTACGGGTAACCCACTGGCAGGGAGCACCACAACGGCCGGGTCGGCATAGATTACATCCGACATGGAACCACCGGTCAGTACAGCATTAACGGCTTTGGCGGCGTTGATCTGGCCCGGGCTACAGTCCGGGCAGGCGGGCGTGGGATCGGTCAACACTCCCCCTTGCAACAACCGATTGAAATCAGCCGGGACGAGCTCCGGGTCCACTGACGTCATCAGGGCATAGACCCCGGCAACATGGGGTGCAGCCATTGACGTGCCCTGCTGGTCCGTGTAGGTCGGGGTAAATGCTCCGCCCTGCTCGCGACCGTAGGTACTGACAATCAACGAACCGATATTTGAATCGCCCCCCGGCGCGTAGACATCGACACCGGCGCCAAAATTCGAGTACCAGGTCCGCTCGCCCAGTGTATTGAGAGCCCCGACCCCAACCACGCTGGCAAAGCGTGCAGGGTAGGTTGCCCCGGACTCACCACTGTTGCCGGCGGCGGCAACCACCAGCTGTCCATTGGCGGAGGCCAGATCGACGGCTGCCTCCAAAGCAGTACTGGGGCCAAGTCCACCGAGGCTCAGGT
Source organism: uncultured Marinobacter sp. (assembly GCF_963974375.1). Classification (GTDB taxonomy): domain Bacteria; phylum Pseudomonadota; class Gammaproteobacteria; order Pseudomonadales; family Oleiphilaceae; genus Marinobacter. Next base: position 4,021 of record NZ_CAXBDN010000159.1, on the reverse strand, counting down.
TAATCACATGGACATCATCCCGGACCGCCGCGGCATTTATGGCGGCGATCAGGTCCGCCCCGGAACCAACACCATCTACCCCGGAATCGATCCGGGATCCCAGTACCCGATAGGGCAAAATTCTTGCGGCAGGTGCGACACCGACAACACCAATGTTGTTGTCCGCCGCCGCGATAATGCCAGCCACATGGGTACCGTGAAAACTGGTGCTCTGGGGCAGACCATTGGAGGGCGTGGCGGGGTTTGTATCCGGCCCCGTTTGGTTGTCCTGATCGTACAGTTCACTGACAAAATCAAGAAATACTGGCGCCAACGGCTCGCCAACCACATTGCCATTCAGATCCGGATGCCAGTTGCCAAAGCTGTTGGGCGAGGCCGAAAAAAGTCCGGTGTCCATCACCGCCACCCCGACGCCAGCGCCAGCGGTGGGAGCCAGTTGCCATGCCAGTGGCACGCTGATCTGGGCCAGATTAACCTGACGGCTGTATAGAGGATTGGTTTGAGGGGTGACCGCCTGGGTGCGGTACAGATAGTTCGGTTCCGCAGAGATACCCTGCTGCCGCAGGTCCCGGATCCAGTTGACCGTCTCGTTCCGGCGATCCTGACCCGCAACCGAGGCCGTTCTGAGAGACTGCGGACGACGGACGTGCAGCGTATTCTCAGCCAGCGGCCTGACAATATCCATGGACGCCAGCACGGATGCGGCCATGGTCCGGGCGGACCCGGGTTCCAGCATGACCACTGCCTCGCCCAGCAGCAGTTCCGGTTCCGTGTAGGCACCGCGCGCCTCGGTCGCCACCCCGGAGGGGTTGACCTGCAACACGTACCGCAGTGGCTCGGTGCCGGTGGTCCGCAGATGGATGACGCCACCGCCGGTTTCCTGCTGATAGGTATCGTGCACCAGCCCCGTATCTGCCTCTGCACACCGTTCGGTCCGACCCGGGAGGGTCAGACAGAGCTGCCCGATGTCCAGCCCCGCCTCTGACGGAAAGAACTGAACCAGCACCAGGTCACCGGCCTCAAAAGGACCGGTAAAATAATCATCGGTGTCTTGCGGATAATCCCCACCCTCCGGATAAGTTCCTGCCCCCCCGGACAGATAACCACCGACAATGCCTGGCACAGGCACAAACTGGGCAGTACCGGGCAAATTATTGGAGACGGAAGTCCGGTAGAGCGCATCGTCGGCGTTATCGCTGTCAACCCGGGTGCCGGCCTCAATGGAAATTGTGCCGCTGACGGTCACGCCCTCCTCCGAGCCACCACCGCCGCCACATCCACTTAACAACGATATCAGTCCCGTCAGAAGCAACAGTCGGGCAGGCACAGTAAAAACCGGGAAAGTAGGCATCAGTCAGGTTCCTGGCGAACAGTAGTGTACGGACGTTATTTACGAGAGCTTAACAGGAACAGTCTGGCGGGAGAGGAAAACCGGAGCACCGGGCGGCACTCCGGGGTAACAACTGTGATCAGCTTCCGACTTTGAGGACCACCTTGCCAGTCGCCTTGCGACCTGTCAGGGCGGCAAGTGCTTTCTCATAGTCTTCAAATTCAAACACTTCGCTGATGGTTGGCTTGATCTTGCCGTCGGCGAACAACTTCATCAGATCCACCATGTTCTGCTCATGGACGGCAGGCTCCTGCTTGGTAAACGCCCCCCAGAACACCCCAACCACGGAACAGCTCTTGAGCAGTGCCAGGTTGGCGGGGATTTTCGGGATTTCACCCGCGGCAAAACCGATAATCAGATGACGACCGTTCCACGCCATGGCCCGCAGGGCCTGCTCGGTGAAGGCACCACCGACCGGATCGTAGATCACATCGACGCCCTTGCCGCCGGTCATGTCCTTGATCATGTCCTTCAGAGGCTTGTCGGTATTGCCGTAGTTCAGCAATTCGTCAGCACCCGCTGCCTTGGCAACCTGCAGTTTTTCATCGGTGCTGGCGGCCGCAATCACGTGGGCGCCCATGGCCTTGCCCAGCTCGACGGTCGCCAGGCCGACTCCACCACTGGCACCCAGCACCAGCAGGCTCTCACCAGGCTGGATGTTGGCGCGCTGCTTGAGGGCGTGATAGGAAGTACCGTACACCATGGTGAAGGCAGAACCTTCCTCAAAACTCATACCTTCCGGCAGCGGCAGCAGGCGGCTCTCTTCCACCAGCATCTCTTCAGCAAAAGCACCGAAGCCGGTCATGCCGATGACCCGGTCACCGGGCTTGAAACGGGACACCTTGTCACCGACAGAAATAACTTCGCCCGCCATTTCACCGCCCGGGGAGAACGGCATTTCAGGCTTGATCTGGTATTTGCCTTCAATAATCAGGGTGTCCGGGAAGTTGAGGCCGGCAGCCTTGACACGCACTTTGACATTCAGGCCGGTGGGTTCGGGGCACTCGATATCCTCGATCACCAGTTTTTCGGCAGGACCGTACTCTTTACACAGAATTGCACGCATTTAATGCTCCGGGACTCTTGTTGTCAGGTTACTGGAATAGCAGAGTTATCCAGACACGCTAACCGCTGCCCGGTCATGAATCAAATAAAGATAGCTAATACTGCAATATCACTGTGATTAATTATACCAGTTACCCCCACAGCCTCTGTCGCCGGCCAGGCCGGTGGGCCTGAGGGTCAGAGCAGGAGCACACCACCAATAACCAGAGCCGCTACCAGACTGACTCCCGCTGCAACCAGGCCATAGCGAACGCCGGGGGTAAAGACTTCCCCGACCGGCCCCGCTGTTCCCATAGCGACACGGTTGCCGTAACCGCCGGTTTCGCTGGCATTGCGGATCAGGCCTATCATTTTCTCACACATCCGGTCACTGAACTTCGCCGGTTCAAACCGGTCGAGGCCCTCGGATTTCAGAAGCCGGCTGACGTCCTCAGCCATGGGCACGTATTTCATTGTCCAGTTGCTGAAGGTAACCTCACTGAGAGGCTCCATTATCAGTGTTTTGACGTTGCGATGCCGGGTGTCCTTGCGAATCACATCGTAAACATCCCGAATGGCATCTTCGTCCCCCTCCAGGTACTGGAAAAACTGGTTGTTGCCATAGTAAAGCCCGCCCACAATTCCCCGGCGTGGATTATTGCGACGGGACACCATCAGGATACGGGCGACGTTGGGTTCAACTCCTGCCTCAGAAGGCTGGGGGCTGAAGGTGGCTTCACTGGCGTAGGCCATGCGGATCAGTGCCATGGGGACACTCCCTTAAAAACTTGAAAGAATCATCAGGCTGCCCTCCAGCCCGATCAAATGTATCTGTTTAATACAGGTTAACCCGGTAAACGGATCAGTCCACCGGATGATTCCTGCACAACTTTCGGCTATGCTTCGCGCACCCTGAACCAGTACCCCCGGATACCCCGATGTTTGACATTATCTATGTACTCGAGATGATCGGTATTGTGGCCTTTGCCATCTCCGGCATGATTGTCGCCCGGCAGAAAAATATGGATCCGGTGGGCGTATTCACCACCGGCTTTGTCACTGCTCTCGGGGGAGGTACCCTGCGGGATCTGATGATGGACAATCATCCCCTGTACTGGATCAGTCATCAGGAACTCCCCATACTGATCCTCGCCATGGCGGTGGTCTTCAGCTATTCCGGGGTTATGGCCAGGCTCAAAGAGTCCAGAATCGTGTTCCCGGACGCCATTGGTCTGGGTATCTTCTCCATTCTGGGCGCCCAGCTGGCCCTGGATCTCGGTCACTCCTGGTTTATTGCGTCACTGCTGGGCGTGATGACCGGTACCTTCGGCGGTGCTCTGCGGGACACACTGTGTAACGAAGTACCCTACATATTCCGTAAAGACCAGATTTACGCTTCCATATCCTTTGCCGGTTGCTGGCTGTACTTCGTCTGCCAGTGGGCCCTTGAGAGCGAAACCCTGGCCCTGTCCATAGGGCTGCTGTTCATCGTCATTGTGCGCCTGGCCGCGGTACGATTTGATATCCGCCTGCAGCGGGACGCCGCCGCCCCGCACTGATCCGGCTGCGGCCCTCCAGTTCGTCTTG
>NZ_CAXBDN010000158.1:0-10111 GCF_963974375.1 uncultured Marinobacter sp. | reverse complement strand
ATGAGCACGGCGGTATCACTCAGCCACAACATGTTTGACGCCACTCTGTTGCTGGGTATCTGCGACAAGATCGTACCGGGATTGCTGATCGGGGCGCTGAGTTTCGGTTATCTGCCGACGATACTGGTGCCCGCTGGCCCCATGCCCTCGGGCTTGCCCAACAAGGAGAAGCAACGGGTCCGGCAGCTCTATGCCGAAGGCAAGGTAGGTCGTGACGAGTTGCTGGAAGCGGAAAGTCAGTCCTATCACAGCCCCGGAACCTGCACCTTCTATGGCACCGCCAACTCCAACCAGATGCTGGTGGAAGTGATGGGACTGCATGTGCCGGGGGCTGCCTTTGTCAATCCCGGTACCCCCTTGCGGGATGCCCTCACCAAAGCCGCCACAGAACAGGTCATCCGGTTGTCCGGTCCCAATGGAGGCAACACCGGGCTGGCCGAGATGGTGGACGAAAAGAGCATCGTCAATGCCCTGGTGGCGTTGCTGGCAACCGGTGGTTCAACCAACCACACCCTGCACTGGGTCGCCATTGCCCGCGCCGCTGGTATCCTGATCGACTGGACGGACTTTGCCGAGCTGTCGGCAGCGGTGCCCCAGCTGACCCGTATGTATCCCAACGGTCAGGCCGATGTGAACGAGTTTCATCAGGCTGGCGGTACGGCGTTTCTGATCCGTGAACTGCTGGCCGCAGGGCTGCTTCACAACGATGTCCGCACGGTGATGGGCGAGGGACTCGAGGTTTACACCAGAGTACCCGAACTGGTCGATGGCACCCTGGTCTGGCAGCCGGTGGCAGAAACCTCTGCTGATGAATCAGTACTCCGGCCCGGCAGCCGTCCCTTTGCGCCGGAAGGTGGCCTGACGGTTGTACAGGGCAATCTTGGGCGGGGAATTATCAAGGTGTCAGCGGTGGCCGAAGCATTCCGGGTCATTGAGGCTCCGGCACGGGTCTTCAACGACCAGAACGAGCTGGCGGCGGCGTTTGATGCAGATGAGCTGAACAGCGACATGGTGGCGGTAGTCCGCTATCAGGGGCCGGCGGCGAACGGCATGCCGGAGCTCCACAAGCTGACGCCCTATCTGGGCGTGCTCCAGGACCGGGGCTACAAAGTGGCTCTGGTGACCGATGGTCGTATGTCAGGCGCCAGTGGCAAGATACCGGCGGCCATTCACGTCTATCCGGAGGCGGCCCGGGGTGGCGTACTGGCGAAACTCCGGGACGGCGACCGGATTCTGGTGAATGCCAATACCGGCGAGCTGTCCGTCAAGCTGACGGCCGACGAGCTGGCCGCCCGGGAGCCGGAGCCGGTGGATCTCTCCCATTATCATCAGGGTCTGGGGCGCGAGCTGTTTGCCGGTTTTCGTCAACTTTCCGCGACACCGGAGCAGGGTGCCGGCTTTTTCTGGAACGGTTCTGCATGACCCCGGCAGACACCAACCTGAAGGATCTGTTGACCGAGATACGGGCCTGTAGCCTGTGTGCGGCGGAATTGCCCTGTGGTCCGCGGCCAGTGGTACAGGTCAGTGGCGAAGCCCGGTTGCTGATCGCCGGCCAGGCTCCGGGGCGACGGGTTCATGAAACCGGTCTGCCCTTCAATGATCCCAGTGGTGATCGTTTGCGAAGCTGGCTGGGCATTGGTCGGGACCAGTTTTACGATGATCCCCGCATTGCCATTGTGCCCATGGGGTTCTGCTACCCTGGTACCGGGAAATCCGGTGACCTGCCGCCCAGGCCTGAATGCGCTGATACCTGGCGGCAGTTGCTGCTGGCGCGGCTGCCACAACTGGAGCTGACCCTGGCCATCGGTCAGTACGCGCAGCGCTGGCACCTCCCCGGGCCGTCGCAGGCGGTCACCGAACGGGTCAGGCACTGGCAAAGCCACTGGCCGTCCATCTTGCCCTTGCCACATCCGAGCCCCCGCAATAACCTGTGGTTACGTCGAAACCCCTGGTTTGAAGCAGAGGTGCTCCCGGTCCTCCGGGAAAGGGTAACCCTGTTGCTGGCCTGATGGCCGGCATTTTCTCCAGACCCTGTGAGCACCATCCCAATAACAAGACACCGGAGTTTGCCCTACCCATGACTGAATCCAGACCTGAGTATCTGTTGGCTATTGATCAGGGAACCACCAGTTCCAGAGCCATCCTGTTTAACCGCGAAGGGCAGATTCAGGCCATGGAGCAGGAGGAGTTCGAGCAGATCTATCCTCAAAGCGGCTGGGTCGAGCACGATCCCGAAGCTATCTGGCGCACCGTCCGGGACACCTGCCAGCGGCTGCTCCACAGCGGCAGGCTGAGTGCGGAGCAGGTGATCGCTGCTGGCATCACCAATCAGCGGGAAACGACAATTCTGTGGGACCGCAGTACCGGGGAAGCCGTTTATAACGCCATTGTCTGGCAGGATCGAAGAACCGCGGCCTACTGTCAGTCGCTGAAAGATGAAGGCCATGAGGAAGAGGTTACAGACCGGACCGGGCTGCTGATTGATCCCTACTTCTCGGCTACCAAACTTCGCTGGCTGCTGGATAATGTCGAGGGCGTCCGTGAGCGGGCCGAGCGGGGTGAGCTTGCCTTCGGCACCGTAGACAGCTTCCTGCTGTGGAGACTGACCAGAGGCCGCTCCCATTACACCGATGCCACCAATGCCTCCCGTACCATGCTGTTCAATATTCATACCCAGAGCTGGGACCCTGAGCTGCTGGCGCTGTTTGGTATTCCGGAAAGCCTGTTGCCGGAGGTGCTGGACTGCGCCGCTGATTTCGGCAGGATTGCTGATGACCTGCCCGGTGCCGGTATTGCCATTGCCGGGGTGGCGGGTGACCAGCAGGCTGCCCTGTTTGGCCAGACCTGCTTCCGGGAAGGCACCGCAAAAAGCACCTACGGTACCGGCTGTTTCCTGATGCTCAATACCGGTGAGCGGGCGCTCAGGTCTGAACACCGTTTGCTGACGACCGTTGGTTATCGGCTTGATGGCAAAACCACCTATGCCCTGGAAGGCAGCATTTTTATTGCAGGCGCTGCCATCCAGTGGTTGCGGGATGGTCTTAGCCTGATTCGTATGGCCGATGAATGTGAATCACTGGCGGAGCAGACGCCGGTGGATCACGGCGTCTATCTGGTGCCGGCGTTTACCGGTCTCGGCGCGCCTCACTGGGATCCCAAGGCCCGGGGAGCCATGTTTGGCCTGACCCGTGATACCGGCATAAAGGAAATCGTAACGGCAGGACTGCAGTCGGTCTGTTATCAGACCAAAGATCTGCAAAAGGCCATGGAAGACGACGGTGTGCGTCCGGTGGCACTGCGGGTGGACGGGGGAATGGTGGTAAACAACTGGGTACTGCAGTTCCTGGCGGATATCCTGGGCGCCACGGTGGACCGGCCACAGGTTATTGAAACCACAGCCCTGGGTGTTGCCTATCTGGCAGGCCTTCAGGCCGGTGTCTACGAGTCACTCGACGATATCCAGCGACTCTGGCAGTGCGAGCGTCGGTTTGAGCCGGCCATGAGCAAGCAGGATCGGGACCGCCTCTACCAGGGCTGGCTGGAGGCGGTCCGGCGCTTGCAGGATCAGTAAAGGCTACTGCAGGGTCAGGGGCGCGCCTGCTGCACGGCGAACTTCCTGCCATTGCTCCAGGGTACGCGCGGCTGTGGCGCCATCAATGGTGTCCAGTATTTCGTAAAAGTCGCTGTTGTACGGATCCTTGATGACGTCTGGCCTGGGCTTCATGCGAACCACGTACACCGACTGGACGTTCTGGTGATCGAAGGCCCGCCATTCCTGTTCGTCTTTCAGCAGGCTGTAACGATGTCCCTCAAGGGCGCGGATCACATCTGCGGTGCGGGTGGTGCCAGCGCGCTCCACCGCATCCTTGTACTGGTAAACGATGCTGTAGGCCGAGGCCGCCGGTGAGGACGGTCGCATGTCATAGGCCTCCGTGAACGCCTCGACAAACTCGATGCCGCGGGTATGGTTGTGCTCGTAGGGCAGGGTCCAGAACCAGGGCGCCGCGCCAATGATGCCCTCCATCAGGGTGGGGCCGAGCTGCAGCGCCGTGCCGAGACTGGTGTTGGGCCAGACGATCTGCATTTTATCTTTCAGGCCCATATCGTGAATCATATTCACCGCCCGCACCATGTCGCCGCCACCAAGCACCAGAACAAGTACCCCGGCACCGCTGGCCTCCGCTTCGTTCAGGGCATCCTGGAAATCTTTGGTGCGGGCATTGGGAAAGGGCGTGCGCACCACCGGGTGGCGCTCAGAATCCTGGGTGCCGGACTGGCTGCGTACCGAGTCTTCCACGGAATAGCCCCAGTTGTAGTCGGCTGTAATGTAGAAATATTTCTTGTCGGAAAACTCGGTGGAGAGAAACTTGCCCAGTGCTCTGGCCGTCATCCAGGCATTATAGGATTCCCGGAACATGTGGGTGTGCGCCGCTTCCCCGGTGGTCTGGTTGGCATAGGTGAGCGTCCCGAAATAGATCCGGTCCCGCTCACGGGCAGCCCGCCCGGACGCAATGGCAACGGCGGACGACACACCGCCGAAAAGCATATGGACGCCTTCCTCATCGATCATCTCAATGACATTGGCGACGCCGCGCTTCGGGTCCAGGCGGGTGTTGCGGATGACCAGCTCCACCGGCTGTCCCAAGATGCCACCGCTGGCATTGATTTCTTCCACCGCCAGAAAGGCGCCCAGGCGTTGCTGTTGCCCCAGGTATTCATAACGGCCTGTTTCGGGATAGTTGAGTCCCAGTTTTATGGGCTCAGCGCTGACCGAGAGTAACGGAACAGCCAGCAGCAGCGCGGTCAGAACAAACCGGATAGAGCATGATCGGAGCATTCGGAGGGTATCTCCCTGTGATTGTGAATAATTGCAAAACGAAAATGAAAGGCGATAGTGTTGACGCCAATTGACGTCTTGGCAAGGGCCTGAGGCGGATCGAATTGTTGCTTAATTGTTACTGCGGCCAGAACAGAACAAGCGGCCGGGGCTGAAAGCCGGGGCCGCTGATATTATTATTGCTCTGCTATTTCAGTGATATAGGTAAAAAGTACCTGTTTGGCGGGGCGCCAGACGGAGCACTAGTGCGAGCACATGCCGCCGTCAATCCGATACTGGCTTCCGGTGATGAATGTTGACTCATCGGAGGCCAGGAACAGCACGACATTGGCGACATCAATGGATTCGCCATAGCGGCCCAGGGGGATGTTCCGTTCAAGTGACGCTTTCGCCTCCTCGGCATGGCCGGGACTGAAGCCTTCTTCAAGCGAGCGCATCATGCGGGTATTTACCGGCGACGGGTGCACCGAGTTGACCCGCACGTTGTAGGGGCCCGCCTCCAGTGCGGCTGACTTGGTAATGCCCACCACCGCGTGTTTCGAACCAACATAGGGTGCCACGCCGGGACTTCCGATCAGGCCCGCCACAGAGGACATGTTAATGATGGAGCCACTGCCCTGTTTGAGCATGACCCGCATAACCTGCTGCAGTCCCAGGAACAGGCCTCGCACATTGACCGCCATGACTTTGTCGAAGTCCTCCACTTTCTGGTCAGTGATCGGTGCGACCTTGCCTTCAATGCCGGCGTTGTTGAAAAACACATCGATGCGACCGAACCGGTCCATGGTCTGCTGTACGTAATTTGCTGCACCGGCCTCGGAGCTGACATCAGCCTGGACAGACATGACCTCACCCAGCGCGCTCAGTTCGGCTTCGGTTTCGGCGAGCAGGCTGGCGTCGAGATCCACCAGAACGACTTTGGCACCTTCTTTCAGAAACAGCTCGGCGGTGACCTTGCCGATACCACCTGTGCCACCGGTAATTATTGCTATCTTGTTTTCAAGTCTGGTCATAATGATGACTCCTGCATCTGCGGTGTGTTGATCAATTTGTGGCCATCCGGTTCGATGAGCAGGAATTCAGGGAATGCTGAGATGCTGCAGCCACCCACTGCCTTGATGAATTCCCAGTGTCGCCCCTTCTGTTGCCGATGGTTTTGACGGGTATCAATTGCTTGACCAATCTATCGGGTATGCTCCGTGAATCCCCGCCCGGAGTACCAGGTCCGCGCGTCGGCACCCATCCCTGAAGGAGTTCATGTCATGAATGATCGCAAATCGGAACTTGAGAAGCTGAAAGCGGAACTGAGCGAGCGGCTGAGCCGGTATGAGAAGCACCAGCACCGCACAGATGGCGCGCTGGATCCGGACTTCTCGGAGCAGGCGGTTCAGCGCCAGAACGATGAGGTGGTGGATTCACTGGACGCTGAGGTACGGTCCGAACTTCAGCAGATTCAACATGCCCTGGAACGGATAGAGCAGGGCATCGGCAGCCAGTGCGAGCGCTGCGGTGAAGACATTGCAGCAGAACGGCTCAAGGTATTGCCCTATACTTCGTTCTGCGTTCGCTGTGCAGAAGCCATCAGCGAGTAAAAGCCATTATTGATGGGAAACCGGCCAGGAGAGGGCATGGCAAGTCAGATAACGAACGATGAACAAAACACCGGTTTGCCATTGAGTCGCAAACTAGGACTGGTCGCCGGACCTCTGCTGCTGTTGATGACCGTGTTACTACCTGCACCCTGGGGCATGACAGACGCCGCCTGGTCCGCCCTCGGTCTGATGTTGATGATGGCCGCCTGGTGGTCGACGGAAGCCATTCCCATTCCGGCAACCTCGTTGTTGCCCATTGTGCTGATACCTGCGCTTGGACTTGGTTCAGTTGCCTCCGCTACCGGACCCTATGCCAACCCCATTATCTTTCTTTTCCTCGGTGGCTTTACGCTCGGGCTTGCCATGCAACGATGGAACCTGCACCGAAGGGTGGCGCTGCTGACCTTGCTGATGGTGGGTGCCAGTCCCCGTCGTCAGGTGGCGGGATTCATGCTGGCGACGGCCTTTCTGAGCATGTGGGTCAGCAATACCGCAACCGCCATCATGATGTTGCCCATCGGTTTGTCGGTGATCAGCATGGTGCGTTCGGACAATGAAGAGGAGGTGAAGCGTTTCGGCACGGCCTTGTTGCTGGCCATTGCCTATGCGGCCAGTGTGGGCGGAATAGCGACCCTGATCGGCACGCCGCCGAATGCCCTGTTGGCCGCTTATCTCTCGGAAAACCAGGGTATGGACGTGGGCTTTGCCCAGTGGATGCTGATTGGCGTACCGGTAGCCGTGGTCATGCTGGTGCTGGTCTGGTGGTGGCTGACCCGGCGCACCTTCAATCTGACCGGTCACGACAACAGTGAGCAACTCCTTCAGGATGAGCTGAAAGAACTGGGCGCAATGACCAGCGCTGAGACCCGGGTCGCCCTGGTATTTGCGGTAACCGCACTGGCCTGGATTCTTCAGCCGTTGGTTTCTGATTCCCTGATTCCCTGGCTGGGGGATACGGTCATTGCCATTCTGGCCGCCCTTGCGCTGTTTCTGGTGCCAGCCGCAAATTCGTCAGGGGATCGTCTGATGGACTGGGAAAGTGCCCGGGACATGCCCTGGGGTGTCTTGTTGCTGTTCGGTGGCGGTCTAGCCATGGCTGGTGTTATCAGCAGTTCCGGTCTCGCAACGTTTATTGCCGAGTCCATGTCGGTGCTCGACGCAGTGCCGTTGATCCTGATGATCGCTCTGGTGGTAACGGTGATCATCTTCCTGACAGAAGTGACCAGCAACACGGCAACCGCCGCAGCGTTTCTGCCGTTACTGGGTGCCCTTGCGGTTTCTCAGGGCGCCTCTGCGGCTCTGCTTGCGGTTCCTGCGGCCATTGCTGCCAGTTGCGCCTTCATGATGCCAGTGGCTACGCCGCCGAATGCCATTGTGTTCGGTAGCGGGAAGGTGAAGATCGGCGCCATGATCCGCGCCGGTTTCGTGCTGAACCTGGTGGGTATTGTTGTGGTAACCCTGTTTTCCTATCTGCTGCTGGGCCTGGTGTTTGGTGTCTAGTGTTTAGTCCTCCGGCTGACTCTGATCCAGCCACTGCTGCGACAGCCAGTAGAACCGGCCACCCCCGAGCGGATAGGTGCAGTTATAGCGAAAGCGACGGCTGTTGAAAGCGCGGTCCGGGGTAATGTCCACCGCTTGCCCGTTTATGTTCAGCGCCACCATGCCCTGACCGCTGGCGAAGCAGGTCATCCGGTTCGGGTCCAGCTCATCCGGCAGTGTCAGCGACAGGGTCGGAGGGTTGGTTGTCATGATGCCCGCCGGCAGTGCCGACGCATCGACCGGCAAGGCCCGACTGCGCAGCTTGTCCGGCAGGCTGTCGATCTGGCCAAAGCTGGTGGCCATGGGGAAGCGGGGCAGGCGGGGCGCGCCTGAATGTTCGCCTACCGGGCCGGACTGCTGGCCAAAACCGTACCAGCCTCGCTCGGCAATTTTCGTCTCCAGAGCTTCGTCGTATTCGCCATAGGGATAGGCAAACAAGGGTTCATCCAGTCCCAGACGTTTTTTAAGGGTTTGCTGAGCATTATCCAGGCTGCGATCCGTTCGTGCCTGCCAGTCCGCCCCGCTTTCTTCGGGTCGCCTGGCCAGATGGCCATGGTCCTCACTGTGATTGGCAATCAGCACGCCGTCCATATCCCGGACCTGTTCCAGTTGTTGCCAGGTCATGTAACCCCGGCTGCCAATAGCATCGGTGTTGACGAAGATGGTAAAGGGCAGGCCTCGGGAGGTCAGCAGGGGTACCGCTTCGGTCCACACACTGTCGTAAGCATCATCGAAGGTAACCGCCACTTGCTGGAGGTCACGCAGCTCCCCGGCAAGCGCGGCCCGGGTACCGGAGTCCAGCGGTACCACCTCAAGACCCAGGCGCTCGATCAGGTCCAGCTGGTCGCGGAACAGCGCCGGAGTGGTGCTGGTGGCCGCCGGTGTGGCATCGCTGACGTGGTGGTATTGCAGGATGACCAGGTCGGCCCGGGCTACCGGAGTGGTTGCCAACCAGGGTGCCAGCATCATCGTTGCCAGCAGTGACAGGCGTCGCCGAATGAAGGTTGGTCTCTTGCAGATACGGCTTATGAGCATGGCAGGTTTCCTCATCAACGGAAGTGGCGACGAAGCAGGGCAAAGGCCTGATTCAGTGCCTGAACGTGCGCGGTGGTACCGCCCCGGTCAGGGTGAGCCTTCATTACCGCCCGCCGGAACTGAATCTTGACAGCGGCGAAGTCAGCCGGCTGCTGGTCAAAGCCGAGGGCGTCAAAGGCAGCTGCTACCTCCTCCGGTTGAGGCCGGTGGCTGCGCCCGGCCCAGAAGTCGTCCACCATTCGCTGAATGGCATGGTCCGGCAGTTCGTATTGGTCCAGGTCCAGATAAAACGCCCTTAACGGGTCTGCAAGATCCGGAGGCCCTTCGCCGGCCACTACCTGGGCTTGGGCTGTTCCGCCCAGATAGATCCGCAGCGGAGTGATGGTCAGTATTTCGCCTTGTCCATGCAGTTCGTCCCGCAGTCGGTAGAGCACATGAAACAGCAGGAAATGCACCGGGTAGAGGTCAGTGGGATTACTGTAGTCCACGGTGCCTACCAGAGACCAGGGCGGGGCCTGCAGCGCCCGGATCAGCTCAAGTTCGGAGAGGCCTCGGGGATGCTGGCGAAGGATGGCCTCGACGGCAGCACTGAGCAGGCGAATCTGCAGTTGCAGCTGCCCGGCACTGTCTGATCGTTCTGGTCGGCCTGATCCTTGCCGGGATTGTGTCCGGGCTGGTGCTGATGGGCTGTTGGGTGAGAAGGTCATGATGCTCATGGTATGCCAGTGGCGCTGGAATCTGAAGGGTTACGGTGGGCGGCGGTCAATACCGGGGCCGGGTTTGCCGGACGGCACTGACGGATGCCGGTCAAGTCCGGTATAATCCCGCGTTTGATGACCCGTGGACCCAGACAGTTAATGGCGGACGTAATGACGGCAGCAGTGCAGAACACTCCGGTAAACGACGCAGAGCATCAGCACAAGCTTGCGTTTGAAAAGCTGCATAAACGGCTGCGGCGGGACACCGGACAGGCTATCGCCGATTTCCGGATGATCGAAGCCGGAGACCGGGTGATGGTGTGCCTTTCCGGGGGCAAGGACTCCTACACCATGCTGGAAATTCTGATGGATCTCCAGAAAAGTGCGCCGGTCCCGTTTGAACTGATTGC
>NZ_CAXBDN010000157.1:0-10145 GCF_963974375.1 uncultured Marinobacter sp. | reverse complement strand
CTTGCCGACCGGCTCGGGCTTCCAGTGGTGGCCACCGGACAGGTGCATATGCATCATCGGGAGCGCCAGCCCCTGCAGGATGTGCTGACCGCCCTGCGCCACCACTCCAGCGTTGACCAGGCCGGCCTGCGGTTATTCCAGAACGCTGAACGCTACCTGCGGCCACCGGAAGTGTTGCAACGACTGTATCCGAGGGCCTGGCTGGAGCAGACTCTGGTTATTGCACAACACTGCACCTTCACCCCGGGGGAACTGCGCTACGAATACCCCGACGATCTGGTGCCGGAAGGCCTCAGTCCTGTCGACTGGCTGGCACAACTGACCCGGGAAGGTGAACAGCGGCGTTTCCCGCAAGGTACGCCCTCAGCGGTTCAGGCCCTGATAGAGAAAGAACTGACCCTGATCCGTGAGCTGCACTACGAGTACTATTTCCTGACCATTCACGACATTGTCCGGTTTGCCCGTAGCCGCAGCATTCTCTGCCAGGGCCGGGGTTCAGCGGCCAACTCGGCAGTGTGCTATTGCCTTGGCATTACCGAGGTCAATCCGGCCCGGGTACAGCTGTTATTCGAGCGCTTTATCTCCAGAGAACGTGACGAGCCGCCGGACATTGACGTGGACTTTGAACACGAGCGACGGGAAGAGGTCATCCAGTACATCTATCAGCGCTACGGCCGGGAACGTGCGGCCCTGGCCGCCACCGTCATTCGTTACCGCCCCCGCAGTGCCATCCGTGATGTCGGCAAAGCCCTGGGGTTTGACCCCGCACTGGTGGAACAATTGCTGAGTGGCATCGACTGGCGCGACCGGGAAACCGACTGGCGACAGCAGATTCTGGACAAGGGCCTGACCCGGAACCCGGCGGTGGCCAACCAGTTTTTTACCCTGGTAAACAGCCTGCTGGGTTTTCCCCGCCACCTGTCCCAGCATGTGGGTGGCTTTGTCATCAGTGCCGGCCCGCTAAGCGAACTGGTACCCACTGAAAACGCCGCCATGGCAGACCGTACGGTGATTCAGTGGGACAAAGAGGACCTGGAAAGCCTGGGACTGATGAAAGTGGACATTCTGGCACTGGGCATGCTGACCGCGATCCGCAAGGCGCTGGATCTGATCAGTGATGAAAAAGGCCAGCCTTTCACCCTGCAGGATATCCCCGAAGAAGATCCGGAAACCTACCAGATGCTCCGCCAGGGCGACAGCATTGGCGTGTTCCAGGTGGAATCCCGCGCCCAGATCAATATGCTGCCACGGCTGAAACCCGAAACCTATTATGACCTGGTCATCCAGGTTGCCATTGTGCGCCCGGGGCCGATCCAGGGCGACATGGTCCACCCCTACCTGAAGCGCAAGGCTGGCCTGGAACCGGTGAGCTATCCGAGCCCGGAGATTCAGGGGGTCCTGGAGCGCACCCTGGGCGTTCCCATCTTCCAGGAGCAGGCCATAAAGCTGGCCATGGTGGCCGCCAACTTTTCCGCCGGCGAAGCGGACAGGTTGCGTCGGGCCATGGCGGCCTGGAAATCCCACGGGGACCTCACCTCTTTCCGGGACAAGCTGGTCAATGGCATGCTGGACAACGGCCACGATGCCGAGTTTGCGGAACGGCTGTACCAGCAGATTTGCGGTTTCGGGGGTTACGGTTTTCCGGAATCCCATGCCGCCAGCTTTGCCCTGCTGGTGTACACCTCGGCCTGGATCAAACGACATTTCCCGCCGGCGTTCTATTGCGCCCTGCTGAACAGTCAGCCCATGGGATTCTACAGCGCCTCCCAACTGGTACAGGACGCCCGCCGCCATGGCGTTACCGTGCTACCGGTGGACGTTAATCATAGCGACTGGCATCACACGCTGGCAGGCAGCCAGAAGCCCCTGCGCCTGGGCCTTCGACAAATCCGCGGGCTTGCTCGCAAAAGCGCAGAACGATTACTGGAGCAGCGGCCAGCACAGGGGTTTCACTCTGCAACCGACCTGCGCCAACGGACCGGGCTGGGCCAGAAAGAGCTGGAACTGCTGGCCGGCGCCGGCGCCTTTGCGACCATCAGCGGTCATCGCCACCAGACTTACTGGCAGCTACTGGAGCAACCGGAAACCACTCCCCTGTGGGTCACAGAAGCAGTCCGCCAGAGCTACCAGGACCCGACAGCGCCAGTCGACCTGACAGAAATCCAGTTAGCAGCCCCCGGCGAAGGCCAGGACGTATTGGCGGACTACGCAACCCAGGGCCTGTCGCTGGGCCGCCACCCCCTGGCATTGCTGCGGGAACAGGGCCACCTCGCCAACTGCCTGAATGCCGAGCAGCTTCTTGGCGTCAGGCCGGGACAGCCGGTGCAGGTGGCGGGTCTGGTCACCGGGCGCCAACGGCCCGGCTCAGCCTCTGGTGTTACCTTTGTGACCCTGGAAGACGAGACCGGCAACATCAATGTGGTGGTCTGGCTGGCCACCGCCCGCCGCCAGCGCAAGCCGCTGATCACCGCCCGCCTGCTGCATGTCAAAGGCGTGATTGAGCGCGAAGGTGACATCATTCATCTGATGGCCGGCAAATTGACTGACCTCAGCCATCTGATTCACACCCTTCCGGTCAGCTCACGGGATTTTCATTGAAAACAATCGCTCATCAACGCCATCGCCAAACGCAAAAACCCCGGCCAGCTAACGCTGACCGGGGTTTTTGATTACCCAGAGATGATCAGGTCAGAAGCTTGATCATCACGCCGGCGGCAACGGCAGAGCCGATAACACCCGCGACGTTCGGGCCCATGGCGTGCATCAGCAGGAAGTTCTGCGGATTCGCTTCCAGGCCAACCTTGTTGGAGACCCTGGCTGCCATCGGCACCGCAGATACACCCGCGGACCCGATCAGCGGGTTGATGGGTTCTTTGACGAAGGCATTCATCAATTTCGCCATCAACACACCGCACGCTGTACCCACCGCAAACGCTACGATACCCAGCACAAGAATACCCAGGGTCTGAGCATCAAGGAAGCTCTCCGCCATCAGCTTGGAGCCTACGGACAAGCCCAGGAAGATGGTGACAATGTTGATCATCGCGTTCTGTGCTGTGTCGCTCAGACGCTCAACCACACCACACTCGCGCATCAGGTTACCGAAGCAGAATGCACCCAGCAGAGGCGCAGCATCCGGCAGGAACAAGGCCACCAGAACCAATACCACGATGGGAAACACGATCTTCTCGCGCTTACCCACTGGCCGCAGTTGGGACATCTTGATCGCACGCTCTTTCTGACTGGTCAGCGCTTTCATGATCGGGGGCTGAATCATCGGCACCAGCGCCATGTAGGCGTAGGCCGATACCGCGATCGCACCCAACAGATGCGGTGCCAGAACGCTTGATACATAGATCGAGGTAGGACCATCCGCGCCACCGATGATACCGATCGCAGCGGCTTCCAGGATGGTGAAATCCAGAATACCGGCCCAGTCCAGCAAGGCGGCGCCCAGAACAGTACCAAAGATACCGAACTGAGCCGCTGCACCCAGCAGCAGGGTTTTCGGGTTCGCCAGCAGCGGTCCGAAATCCGTCATGGCACCGACACCGATAAAGATCAGCAGGGGCCCCACCGTACTACCGATAACCACGGTATAAAAATTATACAACATACCGTTGGAATAGCCCTGATCCTGGGCGACCAGGTTCGTCATATGGACAGTTACCGCGCTGGCTTCCTTGTAAGCAGCCCTGAATGCATCTACCACCTCCGGCGTTACCACCTGACCAGCCTGATAACTCACGTCCAGAGTGCCAGCGAGCGCCGCCAGCACGTCCGGTCTTGCAAAGTGAATCGCATTCTGCGCCGCAGACAAGGCAAGCCCTGCCTCCGGTATATTGGCCAGCAAGCCGCCGAAACCAATCGGCACCAGCAATAGCGGCTCAAACCCTTTGCGGATGGCCAGAAACAGCAGTCCCAGGCAGATGAAAAGCATTATCACCTGACCGATTTCGATATTGAACAGGCCACTGCCTGTCCAGAGCGTTAGTAGTTTTTCCATGGAATACCGGCCCTTATGCGATTGTCAGCATTTCATCATCAACGGCGACAGTGTCACCGACCTTGATGAAAATTTCACCGACGGTGCCGGCCTTGTTTGCACGAACTTCTGTTTCCATTTTCATGGCTTCCAGAATGATCAGCACATCGCCTTCTTCGACCTGGTCACCCGGGGATACATCGATTCTCCAGATGTTGCCACTCAGCGGCGCCAGCACAGGCTCGCCATCACCGGCAGCAGGTGCAGCAGATGCGGGCTGAGCCGCTCCAGCAGCAGCGCCCTTGCTTTCAATCTGGCTGATCTCACCACCTTCGGCCACAGCAACAACGTACTCTTTACCGTTCACTTCAACGGTGTAGGTCTCCGGTCCTGTCGCCTTCTTGCCCGGCGCCGCCACGTCTTCCGCGGAGGGAACCGGCTCGAACGCCTCAGGATTGTCGCGGTTTTCCAGGAATTTCAGGCCAATCTGCGGAAACAGGGCGTAGGTCAGAACATCATCGACTTCCTGCTCTGCCAGCTTGATGCCTTTTTCTTCCGCCAGCTTTTTCAGCTCGTCGGTAAGCTTGTCCATTTCCGGCTCGATGTTGTCAGCCGGGCGGCAGGTGATGGCTTCTTTGCCATCCAGAACCCGCTCCTGCAATTCCTTGTTAAACGGCGCCGGCGCTGAACCGTACTCGCCTTTCAGAATGGCAGAGGTTTCCTTGGAAATGGACTTGTAACGCTCGCCGGTCAGTACGTTCAGTACCGCCTGGGTGCCGACAATCTGGGAGGTCGGGGTCACCAGCGGAATAAAGCCCAGATCCTCGCGAACCTTGGGAATTTCGGCCAGTACCTGGTCGAACTTGTCGCCGGCGTTCTGCTCACGGAGCTGGCTTTCCATATTGGTCAGCATACCGCCAGGCACCTGGGCAATCAGGATGCGGGAGTCGACACCCTTGAGGCTGCCTTCAAACTTCGCGTACTTCTTGCGCACTTCACGGAAGTACCCCGCAATTTCTTCGAGCAGGTTCAGGTCGAGGCCGGTATCACGGTCGGTGCCTTCAAGAATGGCAACCACCGCCTCTGTGGGGCTGTGGCCATAGGTCATGGACATGGAAGAAATGGCCGTGTCCACGTTATCAATGCCGGCTTCGGCGGCCTTCAGTGCAGTGGCTGTCGACATACCGGTGGTGGCGTGACACTGCATGTGGATGGGGACACTGAGTTCTTTCTTCAGCCGCGTCACCAGCTCAAAAGCCACATAGGGCTTGAGCAGGCCAGCCATGTCCTTGATGGCAATGGATTCCGCGCCCATGGACTCCACTTCTTTAGCCATGTCGACCCACATATCGATGGTGTGGACCGGGCTGGTGGTATAGGCGATGGTACCCTGGGCATGCTTGCCTGTTTTCAGTACGGCCTTGATGGCGGTTTCCAGATTGCGCGGATCGTTCATCGCATCAAAAATCCGGAACACGTCTACGCCGTTTGCTGCGGCACGATCACAAAACCGCTCGACAACATCATCCGCATAATGGCGGTAGCCCAAAAGATTCTGACCACGCAGCAACATTTGCTGAGGGGTGTTGGGCATGGCCTTTTTCAGCTGGCGAATACGATCCCAGGGATCTTCGCCCAGGTAACGGATGCAGGCATCAAATGTTGCCCCACCCCAGGATTCCAGAGACCAGAAACCGACTTTGTCGAGTTTCTCGGCAATGGGCAGCATGTCGTCCAGCCGCATTCGGGTGGCGAGCAGGGACTGGTGGGCGTCACGCAGGATAACGTCCGTAATCCCCAGCGGTTTCTTTGAATCAGTCATCGTGTCAGCCTTCTGTTTAAAGGTTCTAATTCGTCAGCCTGGTCACTTCTTGTGGCGTGACCGGAATTGTGCAATCGCCTTTTTGATGGCCTCGGCAGTGTCGGGGTCAACCGACGCCGGCGCCTTTTTTGGCTTGGCACGTGGCGTTTTCGCCGGGGTCACCGGCTCTGGCGCAAACCGGGTAACGACCTTTGACATGGCAATGGTTGCGAACACAAGAATAACCAGGAACGCAAACACAAAACCCATACCTGCGATCATCAGCTCAACGGCTTGAGACATTAGCTCACTCATACAATCCGCTACCTGTATTAGTTGGGCGATTTTCCCCGAATCCGTTCGTCCAACTTAGTGGCGCTTCGGTATTCGGAGGGCAAAATCCTGCGTAATTTACCGTTTTATTCATAGGTGAGCAACCAAACGGATGCCTCTGACACCGCAAATTTTCTGGCACGGGCAAGAATCAATGGGCAAAACCACCTACCACTGATGTTCCTTGCGCCAACAGCTCAGACCCTTCTGACCCTGAATCGGCGTCCCTTGATTTTACCGTGTTCCAGACACTGAAACGCCTGTTTTGATACAGCGGAATCGACGGCGACAAAACTCTGAAATTCCTGAATATTGATTCGCCCGATCTGGTCCCCGGCCAGCCCGCCCTCACCGGTCAGTGCTCCGAGAATATCTCCGGGACGGACCTTATCCTTGCGCCCACCCGCAATACAGATAGTGACCATCGGCGGATAGAAGGGCTGTTCCGGCTGGTCGATCAACGCCTGGGCAGACTGAGTTTTCAGCGGTTCACCCCGGGCCTGCTCAAGCTGAACGATCTTGTGCGCCTTGGCCGGTGTAAAGAATGTGACCGCCAGTCCCCTGGCCCCGGCACGGCCGGTCCGGCCGATTCGGTGGGTGTGGGTTTCCGGGGTCCGGGCCGGCTCCAGATTGACCACCAGAGGCAGGTCTTCGATATCAAGGCCTCTCGCCGCCACATCGGTCGCCACCAGCAATGAACAGCTCCGGTTCGAGAAACGAATCAACACCTGATCCCGATCCTTCTGATCCAGATCGCCGTGCAGTGGCAAGGCACTGAAGCCGCGCTGGCCAAGACCGCTGGCAACTTCGTCACAGTCCTTGCGGGTGCCGCAAAATACAATACAACTGGCCGGCTGCTCCCGGGACAGCAGGCCTACCAGCGCGTCCAGTTCCGCACCCCGGGGAACCTCGTAGAACTGCTCTTCAATGGCGGCGGTTTCCTGGGCGGACTCAGCCACGGTCACTTCTGCCGGATTACTCTGGAAACGCCCGCTGAGCTCACGAATGCTGTCCGGCCAGGTTGCCGAAAACATCAGGGTCTGACGGTCTTTCGGGCAGTGGCTGATGATGGCCTCGATAGCATCACGGAAGCCCATATCCAGCATCCGGTCCGCTTCATCCAGAACCAGCATGTTGACACCCCGCAGCGACAGCGTCTGCTTGTCGAGGTGGTCCTGAATACGACCCGGGGTACCGACGATGATATGGGCACCATGCTCCAGCGAGCCGATCTGCGGCCCCAGGGGCACACCTCCGCACAACGTCAGTACTTTTACATTCGGATGGGCACGGGCCAGCTCACGGATCGCCCGTGCCACCTGGTCGGCCAGCTCACGGGTGGGACAAAGAACGAGAGACTGCACCACAAAACGGCGCACATTGAGCTTCTCGATCATCCCGATCCCGAAGGCCGCTGTTTTCCCGGAACCGGTTTTGGCCATGCCGATCACGTCCTTGCCCGATAACACCAGTGGCAAGGCTTCCCGCTGAATGGGTGTTGGTTCAGTAAACCCCAGAGTGGCGAGGTTATCGGTCATGGCTTTGGAAAGGCCGGGCAAGGAAAATGACGACATGAAAAGAATCCGGAGGGGTATCTGGGGGTTTGCGGCGGGCGCCGGTAACCACTTGGCAATTAAGCCCGTATACTACAACAATTACACATGAAATTCAGAACTGAAAGACAGGATTAAAGCGACCTCTATTATGGCATCACTTCAGGATCAATTGCTCAAGGCCGGCCTGGCCGATGAAAAAAAACTCCGGGCCATGCAGAAAGAGAAAAAGAAACAACGCAAGCAGCAGCCCAAGGGCACCGTGCAGCCGGATGAGACCAAACTGCGCGTACAACAGGCGCGGGAAGAAAAGGCCGAACGGGATCGCCAGCTGAACCAGCAGCGCAATGCCGACGCCCAGCGCAAGGCCATTGGCGCCCAGATCCGTCAGTTGGTGGAAACCAATCGCCTGAACCGCAGCCGTTGCGACACCGATTATCAGTTTGTCCACGACAAGAAAATCAAGAAGATCCTGGTAGACAACACCATGGCGGATCAGCTATCCCGTGGCCGTCTGGCGATTGTGTTTGTCAATGAGGCTTACGAGGTGGTGCCGGAAGCAGTGGCCACCAAAATCATGGAACGGGATGCCGCTGCGGTGGTGGTGCTGCATGAACGCAATCAGCAGACCGAAAAGGATGAAGACGATCCTTATGCGGGGTATGAGATCCCGGATGATTTGATGTGGTAAAAAAAGGCAGGGCCGCAGCCCTGCCTTTTCACTACTGGACGGACTTTTTTATTACTCTGGCGCGCTACAGGCCGGCAGAGCTGGACGCTCAGGCCCTGTAAACTGACAGCCGTAATCGGCGTCGGCTACAACCGCTGCGTCAAGTACATCGTCCCCGGCAGGCTTGGTCCCAGTCTCAACCCACACAAGGAAATCGGTAAGAGCCGCTGTGATTTCATCGCCAGAGAAATCACAATGGCTGGGTGCTCTGATCGCACGCTGCACCAGCATGTCTTCATTCCCGTTCGCAATCGCACCTTCACGATACAGCTGCTGTCCACGGAAAGGCACGTAGAAATCGCCCAGCGTATGCATGGTCAGAACCGGTACCGAGAAATCACCTTTGACTTCCGGAAGCCAGCGAACTCCGTCGTTTCTCAGGGGGTTGGCATCAGGATCAGCCTCCACCCTGGAAATGGCTTCGTTAAACGCAATCTCGTCTGCCGTAGGCGTATCACCCGTGGTCCAGCGATACGTTACGTCCGTGTTGTCGTAGGCCTCTTTGGCAAGAATGCCATTGATGGTGCCATCACGGCCACCGGTGCCAAGCACCGCACCCTGCCACACAGGATTACGGAACCCGTATTCGCGGAAGATCGGACGCTCACCACCGGTCAGGATGGTGGCAATATCAAGAAGGCGCTCGCCATTCTCGTTGGCGGGTATCCAGGTTGAAGCCCCGGATTCGTTCAGCTCAAACAGTGAAGCCACAATGGAAGGCGTGAGCGTTTCGAAGTACTCATAGGGAATACTGCCAAAACCGGCAAGCTGCTGGGCTACACGGTTGTAATCGCCAAGCCACTGGAACTGGAATTGCTCGGCCTGGCACAGCGGCATGGCACCGGAATATTCCACCCGGTACTGCGCTTGTTCAATATTTTCCCGGTCCACAGCCGCTGCGGCGATATGGCCACCCATAGAGACACCGGAAATCAGCCGTTCAGTGATTTCCCCGGGCTCGGCACTCCAGTCTGCAGCAATGTAATCCATCAGCTCCAGAGCGAGCTTGTTGGTGTCTTCAATACCGGCTCTTACATCGTAGAAGTTGGCAGAGTAGGAAGACGCGGCCCAGGCATAGCCGGCAGCCAGTGCGGTTGCCCGGAATGCTGCGTTGGGAACCGTTCGCGGCACGGTCTCACCCTCGCCGGCATAACCATGGGTGTACATGATAACGCCACCATTCCATTCTGCCGGAAATTCGGCGGTATAGACTGCAGGGCCCTGAATACCGTCATAGTCACCGTAGTAGGCAGTGGCACCAGGTAGAGCATCGAAGGAAAGGTCCGCCGGGAGAACAAATTCTCTCTCATCATGCTCTCGGGAGACCTGTGCGACGTCATCGCCCGAGTCATTGCTACTGCTACCGCCGCAACCAACCAGCATCAGGCCACTTAAAGTGACGGCTGTCATCGCGAGTGTCAGTTTGTTCTTGTTCAAGGTAAACCTCCGACTTTCATTATTTTTGTGTTGCTGACAAGCAATTCCGCATGGCGGAATATTGTTTTGTACAAGCCCCATAATTAAAGAGGAGGAAAGTTCGTTCTGCTAATACCTGAGATACTGACATTTGCAATATGTGGACACTCGAGTATTTATTGAGAATTTATCCACATTTGCTTTAACGCATTCCGCATAAAGGGTGAATTTTCTGGGTAATGGGGTATATCAGAGACAGGATTTAGGGAGGGCACAACGCAGAACGCCCCAGCAGGAGGGGTGCTCCGGACTGAGGCGTTCAACTTG
>NZ_CAXBDN010000156.1:0-10161 GCF_963974375.1 uncultured Marinobacter sp. | reverse complement strand
TTCCGGGGGATCAAGGACAGCAGTCAGTTGTTGCCCGGTCATGGCGGTATCATGGATCGCATTGACAGCCTGACTGCCGCGATTCCCGTCTTTGCCCTGCTGATCACCCTGCTTGGCTGGCTGAACACAGGACGCCTGTTGTGACGTCACCCGTGGGTTCCACTGTTCAGTCCGGGGGCCAGGCGACCGGCAGCCAGACGGTTCATCGCAGAATGACCATTCTGGGGGCAACCGGCTCCATCGGACTGAATACTCTGGATGTGGTACGCCGGCACCCTGACCGGTTTTCGGTGTACGCGCTGACGGCCGCTACCCGGGTTGATGAGATGGCCGCGCTGTGCCGGGAATTCAGGCCGGCGCTGGCGGTGATGGCGGACGAGCAGGCGGCACAGCTGCTGGCAGAGCGGTTGTCGAATCAGCCGGAAACCCGTGTGCTGGCCGGTGAGCGCGGGTTGTGCGAGGTGGCAGCAGACCCGGCGGTCAATACGGTGATGGCCGCTATTGTCGGGGCGGCCGGCCTGGCACCGACCCTGGCGGCGGTAGACGCCGGCAAGCGGGTGCTGCTGGCCAACAAGGAAGCGCTGGTGATGTCGGGGCAGCTGTTCATGGACGCAGTCGCCCGCTCTGGCGCCGAGCTGTTGCCCATCGACAGTGAGCACAACGCCATCTTCCAGTGCCTGCCTTCGGGCCAGGTGCGGGATCTTCCCGGGGCCGGGGTGCGGCGTATTCTGCTGACGGCTTCCGGTGGCCCTTTTCGCAGTCACACCGCCGAACAGTTACGCACGGTAACCCCCGCCCAGGCTTGCAAGCACCCCAACTGGTCCATGGGTCAGAAGATTTCGGTAGATTCTGCCACTCTGATGAACAAGGGCCTGGAACTGATCGAGGCCTGCTGGCTGTTCAACACCACGCCGGATTGTATTGAAGTGCATGTGCACCCGGAGAGCATCATCCATTCCATGGTGGAATATGTCGATGGCTCGGTACTTGCCCAGCTGGGCAGCCCGGATATGCGCACCCCCATTGCCAACGGCATGGCCTGGCCAGATCGGGTTGAGGCCGGCGTTGATGCCCTCGACCTGTTTGCACTGGGCCGTTTCCACTTTGAACGTCCTGATCCCGTTCGTTTTCCCTGTTTGCGCCTGGCCGCCGAAGCCTTTGCCCGGGGCGGCACTGCTCCCACCGTGCTGAATGCGGCCAACGAGGCAGCGGTTGCAGCATTTCTTGAAGGTCATCTGTGTTTTGCCGATATCCCGGTTATCATAGAGCGTACGATGGAATCCTTGCCGGTCAGACCGGCACTGGATTTTGACGGGATTTTCGCGGCCGACCGCGAAGCCAGGGCTCAGGCCCTTGAGCTGATTCGCCAGGTGAGGGGCTAACGCCATGTTGCAGATCATTCAAAGTGTGTTGGCGCTGATTGTGACCCTGGGTATTCTGGTCACCATTCATGAGTTCGGGCACTTCTGGGTTGCCCGTCGTTGTGGCGTGCGGGTGCTCCGTTTTTCAGTGGGGTTTGGTAAGCCACTGTATTCCTGGTACGACCGCCGTGGCACCGAGTTTGCGGTGGCCGCCATTCCGCTGGGCGGCTACGTCAAAATGCTGGACGAGCGCGAGGCTCCGGTGCCGGAAGATCAGCGCCACGAGTCTTTCAATTCAAAGCCGCCCGGCCAACGAATTGCCATCGCCGCCGCCGGCCCTGCCGCCAACTTTCTGTTTGCCATTGCCGCCTACTGGCTGCTGAGTGTGGTCGGTTTTACCGCGGTTGCGCCGGTGGCCGGTCAGGTAACGCCTGAATCCATTGCGGATCGCATGGGGCTTGAATCCGGTATGGAGATCGTCGCCATTGACGATCATCGGATTACCTCCTGGCGGGATGTGAATATGCGCCTGCTGGAGCGGGCGGGGGAAACCGGTCAGGTCAGCTTCCGGGTTATTGACGGCCAGAGCGAGCGCATGCTGTCCGGCAGTCTGGGCGGCTGGCGGCTGCCCAACGATAATCCCAACCCGCTGCGGGAGTTCGGTTTTGAACCGCTGCGCCCACCGGTACCCGCCGTGCTGGGTGAGGTGGTTGGCGGCAGCCGGGCCGAGCAGGCAGGACTGCAGGTTGGCGACCGTATTGTCTCGGCAAATGGTGAGCCGGTGGCGGACTGGTTCGATCTGGTGACCCACATCCAGCAGGCTCCGGAGACCCCCATCGAGCTTGAACTGGAGCGTCAAGGTCGCAGCCAGTACCTGACCGTGGTGCCCGCATCAAGAGACGTGGATGGGGTCGTACAGGGTTATGTGGGAGCCGGGGTTCAGGCCATTACCTGGCCCGAGGAAATGATGCGGGATGTCCGGTTTGGGCCACTGGCGGCAATTCCCAATGCCATATCGGAAACCTGGTCGGATACACGGTTGACCCTGGTGGCAATTCAGAAGATGATCACCGGGCTCTTGTCGCCCACCAATCTCAGTGGGCCGATTACCATTGCCCGTGTGGCTGAAGCAAGTGTCAGCTCCGGCTTTGAGGATTTTATACGGTTTCTGGCTTACCTCAGCGTGAGTCTGGGCATTCTCAATCTGCTGCCCATCCCTGTGCTCGATGGCGGGCACATTGTGTATTACACAATAGAAGCCATTCGTCGCAAACCGCTGTCCGAGCAGGTTCAGGCCTTCGGATTACGAATTGGTATGGCGTTGGTTCTTACTTTAATGGTGTTCGCTCTTTACAACGACCTGATGCGGTTGTGAGAATTGCGGCTCTTTACGCGCACAAACAGGCGATTTAACTGAATGAGACGTTCTCTACTGGGTGCAGCCGTTGGTCTTGTACTGGCAGGACTGGGTGGCCAGACTGCGATTGCTCAGGGTACCGGAAATACCGGCCTGGCCAGCAATACCACCAGCAATACCGCCAGCAATACTGACAGCTTCGTGGTATCGGATATTGAGGTCGAGGGCCTTCAGCGGGTGTCTGCGGGTAATGTATTTTCGGCCTTTCCTCTGGATATCGGAGAAACCATCGACCAGCAAGCGCTTGGGGACGCCATTCGCACGCTGTTTCGCACCGGTTTGTTTACCGATATCGAGGTGAGCCGTGACGGTGGTGTGCTGGTGCTGACCGTGCAGGAGCGACCGGCCATTGCCTCCATTGATATCGAAGGCAACAAGAACATCGAAACCGATATGCTGACCCAGGCCCTCAGCGGTGCCGGTCTTGAGGAGGGTCAGGTATTCCGCCGGGCCACCCTTGAGCGTCTTGAACTGGAGATTCTTCGTTCCTACGTCGGCCAGGGCCGCTACAACGCCAGGGTTACGGCGACCGCCGAAGACCTGCCGCGAAACCGCGTGGCGATTCGACTGGATATCAGTGAAGGCGATGTGGCCGCCATTCGCCATATCAACATCGTTGGTAACGAGGCATTTTCAGACGATGAGTTACTGGATCTGTTCGAGCTGCGCACCAGTGGCTGGTGGAATTCCATAACCAGCAAGGACAAGTACGCCCGGGAACGTCTCAGTGGTGACCTTGAATCGCTGCGCTCCCACTATCTGAACGCGGGTTATCTGGATTTCGCCATAGAGTCCAGCCAGGTCTCCATATCGCCAGACAAGCAAGACGTGTTCGTGGCCATTTCGGTGAACGAAGGGCCCCAGTATACGATCTCTGACGTCAGTCTGCGGGGTAACCTGATTATTGACGAGAAGGAACTCAGGGCGCTCATCGAGATTGAAAGCGGTGATGTATTATCCCGGGCTGAGCTTACCGCAACGTCCGAGCGGCTGTCCCGCAGGCTTGGCCGTGAGGGCTACACCTTTGCCAACGTCAACGCCATTCCTGAGGCAGGCGAGAACAACACCGCCGCGATTACCTTCTTTGTGGAGCCTGGCAACCGGGCCTATGTGCGTCGCATCAACTTTGAAGGCAACGTCACCACCAAAGATGAAGTCCTGCGGCGTGAAATGACCCAGATGGAAGGGGGTGTTGCTTCCACCGACCAGATCGAGTTTTCCAAGACCCAGCTGGACCGGCTCGGCTTTTTCCGCAGCGTCGAGGTTGATACCTCGCCGGTTCCCGGCGCCAGCGATCTGGTGGATGTGACTTACCGGGTGGCAGAACAGCCCACCGGCAGCCTTTCAGCCTCTATCGGTTTCTCCCAGGTGTCGGGCATTATTCTGGGTGCCAACATCGCCGAAAATAACTTCTTTGGCACCGGCAAGCGGGTGTCCATTGGCGCCAATGTCAGTGACTCCATCAAGAGTGCCAATTTCTCCTACGACGATCCCTATTTTACGGTTGACGGTGTCAGCCGCGGGTTCAGTCTGTTTGCCCGGGAGACTGACTTTGAAGCCCAGGACATTTCCTCTTACCTGCTGGACGAATATGGCGGGCGCCTGACCTTTGGTTATCCGATCGATCGCTTTTCACGGCTGAATTTCGGCACAGGCTATACCCTGTCAAAAATCCGCGAAGGGGACTACACCGCGGATGAGGTGCTCAGCTTCATTGACGAGGAAGGCGACAGCTTTGGTAATATTTTCCTGACCGGTTCCTGGCGTCGCAGCACCCTTAACCGGGGTGTGTTGCCCACCAGCGGCAGCAGTAACTCGTTGTCGGCTGATATTGCGATTCCGGGCAGTGATCTGACCTTCTACAAGCTCAGATACCGTTCCAATGTCTATTGGCCGATGAATGAAAATGAAACCTGGGTACTACGGGCCCGGGGCGAAGTGGGCTATGGTGACGGTTATGGTGACCGTAATCAGATGCCGTTCTACGAGCATTTTTATGCCGGTGGTTATGGTTCCGTCAGGGGCTTTCGTGCCAACTCCCTGGGTAATCAGGTATCGAACCCGAGACCCTGGACGTCCCGGGATCTCGAACCCTTTGGTGGTAACCTGCTGACTGAAGGTGGTCTGGAGCTGATCTTCCCGACGCCCTTTGCTGGTGACAGCCAGACCATGCGGACCTCCTTTTTCCTGGATGCCGGTCAGGTGTTTGATACCGCCCGGGGTTACGATCCGGAACTGGGCGAGATCAGGGCCTCTGTGGGTATTGGCTTCCAGTGGGTGACTGTTGTTGGTCCGCTGGCCTTCAGCCTTGCCGCACCGCTCAACGACGAGAGCGGTGATGAAACGCAGGTCTTCCAGTTCTCGCTGGGCCAGAGCTTCTGATCAGTCCTGCCAGCGTGACGATTAAACTGGACAGGCCGGCGTTACGTCTGCCTTTCGTGCCGGGAACCGGTCCCGGCACAAGAACCATGGAGAATAAACTGATGTTGAAGCAACGATTGGTAACCCTGGGTAAACTGGCGATTCCGGTATGCCTTGCAATGATGGTCGCCCTGCCGGCTGCGGCCGAGTCGCGGATGGCGGTGGTTGACTTGCGCCAGGCACTGTTTTCATCGAACGAGGCACGCACCTTCAGTGAGCAACTGCAGCGGGAATTTGCCGCTTCCGAACAGGAAGTGCGAGCAGCCCAGGATGAAGCCCGTACCTTGCAGGAACGACTGCAAAAGGACGGCGCCATGATGAACGAGCGTGAGCGGGACAGGTTGAACGCCGAATTCCAGCAGAAAGTTCAGGAGTTCAATGGTCTGCGTCAGAACCTTGATCAGGAAGTAAACAGCCGCAAGCAGGCATTTCTGGAGAGTGCCCGCCCGGAAGTGGATGCAGCGGTAAAAGAGCTGATGAGCGAACACGATCTTGACGTGATTCTGCCGACCGAAGCGGTGGTCTATGTGAAGCCGGAGCTCAACCTGACTGAACAATTGCTGGAAAAGCTGAATCGCTGATATGAGTCGCAAAGCATACACACTGGGAGATATCGCCAGGGAATTGGGCGCCGAGTTACGTGGTGATCCGGCGCTGGCGATAACTGGCCTGGGGACCCTGACCTCAGCCGGGCCCTCTGACCTGACCTTTCTGTCGAACCCCCGTTATGCTGCTCAGCTGGCATCGACCCGGGCGGCAGCGGTGATTCTGTCGCCGAAGATGGCAGACAAGGCTGCAACCAGTGTGCTGATGCTGGACAATCCCTATCTGGGCTATGCCCGGATTAGCCATTGGTTTGATCGCTCGCCGGTGACATCCCCCGGTATTCATCCCACTGCCGTTGTCGATCCGTCAGCAATGGTGCCGGATTCGGTTCACCTGGGGCCTCATGTGGTGATTGGGGAACAGGTGGTGCTGGGCGAGCGGGTCGTGGTTGAAGCCGGTACGGTCATCGGTCCCCGCTGCCGGATTGGTGATGATACGGTTATCCGGCCACGGGTGACGCTGGTGCAGGACGTTACCATGGGCCAGCGCTGTTATATCCTCAGTGGCGCGGTGATTGCTTCTGACGGCTTTGGCTTCGCACCTGATCAGGGCGTGTGGCAGCGCATTGCCCAGATTGGTGGAGTAACGCTGGGTGATGATGTCGAAATAGGTGCCAATACCACCATCGACCGCGGGGCCCTTGAGGACACACGGCTTGGCAATGGCGTAAAAATCGACAACCTGGTGCAGATCGCCCACAACGTCAGTATCGGTGATCACAGTGCCATGGCGGGGCAGTCCGGTGTCGCCGGCAGCACCCGAGTGGGGCGTCACTGTGTATTCGGTGGCCAGTCTGGCGTCGGCGGGCACCTGGTCATTGGTGATGGCGTGCAGTTGACCGGGCAGGCGATGGTCACCAGCAGTATTTCAGAGCCGGGCGTGCATTCGTCGGGCACGGGTGTGATGCCCAATCGTGAGTGGCGCAAGAACGCCATCCGCTTTCGTCAGTTGGACGCCATGTCGCGTCGGCTGAAAGCACTGGAAAAGAAAACAGAGGGCTGAGGCCGAAGCTGATGATGAATATTGATGAGATTATGGGCTTCCTGCCCCACCGATACCCGTTCTTGCTGGTAGACCGTGTGGTAGAAGTGGAAAAGGGACAGCACATTTTCGGTTATAAAAATGTGAGCATTAATGAACCGTTTTTCAATGGTCACTTCCCCGGTCGGCCGATCATGCCGGGGGTGTTGATTATTGAAGCCATGGCTCAGGTGTCCGGCATACTGGGCTATGTCACCGCAGGTAAAACCAATGGTGATGGTTCCATTCACCTGTTGGCAGGCACCGGCAAGACCCGTTTCAAGCGGCCGGTGGTGCCCGGTGATCAGTTGAGACTTGAATCCCGCCTGATTTCCAGCAAGCATGGTATCTGGAAGTTCGATTGCCGCGCGCTGGTCGATGGTGACGTTGTCTGCGTGGCTGAAGTGATGTCCGCCGAGAGAGAGGCCTGATGGCTGAAGTAAACTGGACTGGTGTCCACCCCCAGGCAATCGTTGACCCGTCTGCCCGCCTGGCGGACGATGTCATCGTGGGGCCGTGGAGCTACATTGGCCCCGGGGTCGAGATCGGGGCGGGCACAGAAGTGCTGTCCCACGTAGTGATCAAGGGACCGACGGTGATTGGTCGTAACAACCGTATTTTCCAGTTCGCCAGTGTGGGCGAGGAATGCCAGGACAAGAAATACGCGGGCGAACCCACCCGGCTGGTAATCGGCGATAACAACATTATCCGCGAGAACTGCACCATTCACCGGGGCACGGTGCAGGACAAGGGCGTTACCCTTATCGGCAATCACAACCTGTTTATGGCCTACGTACACGTGGCCCACGACTGTGTGATTGGCAACAACACCATTCTCGCCAACTGTGCGACCCTGGCGGGCCATGTCAGGGTGGGTGACTGGGCCATTCTGGGTGGCGGCACCATGGTGCATCAGTTCTGCAAGATTGGTGAGCACAGCATGAGTGGCGGCGGCAGTATCGTGCTGAAGGACATACCGGCCTACGTGATGGCCAGCGGACAGTCGGCCTCACCTTATGGTATCAACGTGGAAGGCCTGCGGCGCCGGGGTTTCAGCAAGGATGCCTTGCTGGCACTGCGGCGGGCCTACAAGATTGTTTTCCGGCAGGGACTGACCTCCGAGCAGGCCATCGAAGAACTGGAAATCAGCTTTGGTACCCTCGCCGAGATGCGCCCGCTGATCGATTCGCTCCGCAATGCTGAGCGGGGCATTGTCCGATAGGGCCCCAGTGATGACTGCGACGGCCCAGGCCTCTGACGTATCTTCTGACCTTCGTTCCCACCCCGTCTCCGAAAAAGCCATTACGGCCTCCGTTCGCAGCCGGGCGCCGGTGACGGTGGCTATCGTTGCCGGTGAAGCCTCCGGCGATATTCTGGGGGCGGGCCTGATCCGCTCGCTGCGACTTCGTTATCCCCGGGCCCGGTTTGTGGGTATCGGTGGTGACGAAATGATCGCGGAAGGCTTTCATTCCCTGATTCCCATGGAACGGTTGTCGGTGATGGGCCTGGTGGAAGTGATCGGCCGCCTGCGTGAGCTGTTCCAGATCCGCGCCCGCCTGATGGACTATCTGCTGGCCACGCCGCCGGATGTGGTTATTGGTATTGATGCCCCGGACTTCACCCTGGGTGTGGAAGAACGCTGCCGTAAGGCGGGTATACCCACGGTGCATTATGTGAGTCCCTCCGTTTGGGCCTGGCGCCAGAAGCGTATCTTCCGCATTGCCCGCTCCGTTGATCACATGCTGACCCTGTTTCCCTTTGAAGCCCGGTTCTACGAGGAGCACCAGATTCCGGTGACGTTTGTGGGCCATCCGTTGGCCAACCGTATTCCGTTTGAAACCGATACCAGAGCCGCCAGAATCGATCTGGGCCTGAATCCTGATAAACCCGTGCTGGCCATTCTGCCCGGCAGTCGTGCCGGCGAGATCGAACGTCTGGGCGCCCTGTTCTTCGAGACCGCGTTGTTGCTGCAGGATAAACGGCCCGATCTGCAATTGATTGTGCCCTGCGTAAACGCCGAACGTGAGCGCCAGGTGAGGGCGCTGGCGGATGCCATGGCAGTGGCCTTGCCCCTGACCATTGTGCGGGGACGTTCGCGGGAGGTGATGGCATCCGCCGACGTGGTGGTGCTGGCGTCCGGCACCGCCACCCTGGAGGCTATGCTGCTCAAAAAGCCCATGGTGGTCAGTTACCGGGTGAGTCCGCTGACTTTTGCGCTGGTTTCACGCATCGTCAAGATTTCCCACGTGGCGCTGCCGAACCTGCTGGCCGGTGAAACCCTGGTGCCTGAGTTACTGCAGGACGACGCCACCCCGGAAGCACTATCCGCCGCGGTACTCGAGCGACTGGAGAATGAGACCGAACGGAGCCGCCTGCACCAGGCCTTCACCCGCCTGCATCTGGAACTGAAGCGTGACGCCGACGAGCGTGCTGCCGATGCCGTTGCCAACCTGATTGAGAGCCGTCGCCCATGAGCCTGCCACCCTTTACCTGTTCGTATCGGGGCTGGAAGCTGGCCGGCGTCGACGAAGTGGGCCGCGGTCCACTGGCGGGGCCGGTGGTGACGGCTGCGGTTATCCTGCATCCGGACCGGCCCATCGCCGGACTGGCTGACTCGAAAAAACTCACCGAGAAACGCCGGGAAGCACTGTTTGAGGAAATTACCACCAAAGCGGCGGCCTGGAGCCTTGGCCGCTGTGAGGTAGAGGAAATTGATCGCCTGAATATCTACCAGGCCACCTTGCTGGCCATGACCCGTGCGGTCGACGGCCTGTCCATCGCGCCGGAGTACGTGCTGGTGGACGGTAACCGCTGCCCCCGCTGGCACTGGCCTTCGGAACCCGTAGTCAAGGGTGACGGCCGGGTTGAGGCCATCAGCGCGGCCTCCATCATCGCCAAGGTGACCCGGGACCGGGAAATGGTGGCCATGGAGCAGCAGTACCCCGGCTACGGTCTGGCGGGGCACAAGGGTTACCCGGCCCCGGTCCATCTGGAAGCCCTTGGCCGCCTGGGTGTCACCCCCGCCCATCGCCGTTCCTTCCGCCCGGTACAGGAGGCATTGATGACCATTGGAGAGTGGTCCGCACCGGAAACCGAAGCCGCCACCAGCGAAATGATCTGGCCTGAGGATCTTTTTGAAAATACCCGTTGACAGCACCCCCGTGAGTCCTTAATATACGCCCCACGTTGAGCAGAGCAGCAAAGCAAAAGCACTGTGAAAACAAAAGCTTGACCAGAAGCTTTTGGCAAAAAGATTGAAGTGAAGATCTAAAAAGTTTGTTGCGGGGTGGAGCAGTCTGGTAGCTCGTCGGGCTCATAACCCGAAGGTCGTAGGTT
>NZ_CAXBDN010000155.1:0-10209 GCF_963974375.1 uncultured Marinobacter sp. | reverse complement strand
ACGTCCTGAACAGGTGCCACTCCCGGACCTGCTGGCCGAGGTTCATCGTGCCACCGGCTATGCCAATCTTGAGTTTGATCCTGATCAGGTGGCCATCAGGGCGCGGTCAAAGCAGTATCTGGATCTGTCGGGTATTGCCAAGGGTTACGGTGTTGATGCAGTGGCTGAGTATCTCGAGGGGCAGGGCGTTGAACGTTACCTGGTTGAAATCGGTGGCGAGATCAGGGTCCATGGCCGCAAGCCTGATGGCAGCGCCTGGCGCCTGGCAGTGGAAGAACCGTCAGAAGGCGATCGGGCAATCAACCGGGTGGTGGCGATGGATCGCTATGGTATGGCGACGTCCGGTGATTATCGGAACTATTACGAATTTCAGGGTCAACGGTATTCCCATACCATAGATCCCAATACCGGTTATCCGGTTGATCACAAGCTGGCATCTGTTACGGTTGTAACGACGACCGCCATGGAAGCGGATGCCTGGGCAACGGCATTTACGGTCATGGGGTATGAGGCGTCGATGGCGTTTGCAACCCGCAACAATATGGCAGTCTATTTTATTATCAGGGATGGCGACGGGTTCAGGGTTGATCATACCCCGGCGTTTGCCACCTATCTTATTCAATAACGGGGGGTTCTATGGGTACCTTTCTGCTTGTTCTGGTCATTGTTGCTTTTCTGCTGGCCGCCATGTCGGTAGGCGTTATTTTTGGTCGCAAGCCAATCAGTGGCACCTGCGGTGGCATTGGTGCACTGGGTATCGGCGGCGCATGCGATATCTGTGGCGGTGACACCAGCAAATGCGAAGAAGAAAATGACAAGGCAGCGGTCGCTAACCCACAGGCGCTGGCTTATGACGCTGCCGAAGGTTCGTCCGTTAACAGGACGCCTCATTAACCCGGGGTCCGAGCTCATCCTGGTGAAACGTCGGGGTGTTCCGCAAGATTATTCACCACGCTGATAAGGAGTTGCTGTACTGATGGCAGAACATCATTACGACGTCGTGGTTATTGGTGCAGGCCCGGCCGGCGAAGGCGCTGCCATGAATGCCACCAAAAACGGCAAGCGGGTAGCGATTGTTGAAGACAAGCCTCAGGTGGGAGGAAACTGTACCCACTGGGGGACTATTCCTTCCAAGGCGCTTCGTCATTCGGTCAAACAGATTATCACGTTCAATACCAATCAGATGTTCCGGGATATCGGTGAACCACGCTGGTTCTCCTTTCCCCGTGTGTTGCAGAGTGCGCAAAAAGTTATCAACAAACAGGTGAATTTGCGGACCCAGTTCTATGCCCGTAACCGGGTTGACCTGATCAACGGTCGCGCCCACTTTCTGGATGCCAACCGGATTGAGGTGCGAGGCAACAAGTCGGCTGAGGTGCTGCACACCAAACACGTGGTAATTGCTACCGGCTCACGGCCCTATACCCCGCCGGATGTGAATTTCCGCCATCGTCGTATCTATAACAGCGATACCATTCTGAATCTGTCCCACACCCCCCGCACCCTGATTATCTATGGGGCGGGCGTTATCGGTTCGGAATACGCATCGATCTTCGCGGGCCTGGGGGTCAAGGTCGATCTGATCAACCCCGGCAGCCGCCTGTTGTCGTTCCTGGATGATGAGATTTCCGACGCATTGAGTTATCACCTGCGCAACAACGGTGTGCTGGTTCGTCACAATGAAGAATACGAGTCGGTAGACGGCGATGACCACGGTGTTGTGCTGACCCTCAAGTCCGGCAAGAAGATCCGTGCTGATGCCTTCCTCTGGTGCAATGGCCGTACCGGCAATACCGACAAGCTGGGACTCGAAAATGTGGGT
This sequence comes from uncultured Marinobacter sp., assembly GCF_963974375.1. Lineage (GTDB taxonomy): Bacteria > Pseudomonadota > Gammaproteobacteria > Pseudomonadales > Oleiphilaceae > Marinobacter. The sequence continues at coordinate 8,387 of NZ_CAXBDN010000155.1, read as the reverse complement.
CTTGAACCCAACGGGCGTGGTCAGCTGGCGGTCGACGAACATTATCGAACGCAAGTGCCGAATATCTATGCGGTGGGTGATGTGATCGGCTGGCCGAGTCTGGCAAGTGCAGCTTATGATCAGGGCCGGGCAGCGTCGTCTGATCTGGTGGAAGACAATTACTTCCGCTACGTTTCTGACGTGCCGACGGGGATCTATACCATCCCGGAAATCAGTTCGGTAGGAAAGACCGAGCGTGAACTGACGGAAGCAAAGGTCCCCTATGAAGTGGGCCAGGCATTCTTCAAGGATCTTGCCCGGGCCCAGATTACCGGGGATGCTGTTGGCATGCTGAAGATTCTGTTCCACCGGGAAACCCGGGAGCTTCTGGGCATTCACTGCTTTGGTGATCAGGCGGCCGAGATCGTCCACATCGGGCAGGCCATCATGAATCAGCCTGGCGAAGCCAATTCACTGAATTATTTTATCAACACGACCTTCAACTACCCCACCATGGCAGAAGCCTACCGGGTGGCGGCACTGAACGGTCTGAACCGGATTTTCTGAACGGTGAAGACCGTACTCTGTCCGGCTTAATGGCCGGGCAGAGCATTTCCCTCGGCGGATGATGGTTCCGCAGGCATCGGCTCTGGCAGGCGAAAGTTGCTGGCTGAGCGGTTATCAAAGTAGATTCTGGTATTGGTCGGGTAATCAGTGATGATGCTGTCGACGCCCATGGCCTCAAGGGCCAGCATGTCGTGGATCCGGTTGACGGTCCAGGCCGATACTTTCATGTCGCGCCGGTGGGCGTCAGCTACCAGGGTTTCGCTACAGATCCTGCCACTGGGTATCAGGTAGTCACAGCCAAGCCGGGCGGCCGTTGATACCGGCCGGGGAAAGCGACGTGCTGCCACGTACCCGATACTGGTCTTGCGGTTGCGGCGTTTGATCTGCTGGAGAAACCAGGTGTCCGAAGACGTTACTGTAACCTGCTCAAAAATCCGGCGTCGCTGGATCATCTCGATCATGCGATTGCCCAGAATATTCAGGCGGCTGCGAGTATCGGTCTTGACCTCAAGCTGGAAGTGGATAACTTCGGGGCAGCTGTCCAGAACCTGCTCCAGGGTAGGGATGAAGGCCGGGCGGGACCATGGTGCAGTGTTGGTCCTTGCGTCCATGCGGTTGAGCTCATCCGCGGTTTTGTCGGTAACCCGGCCCGGCTTGCCGGTGGTGCGGTCGAGGGTCAGATCGTGAATGACCATGGGCACGCCGTCAGATGACAGCACAACGTCCAGCTCGAAATGACGGATGCCCGCCCGATAGCTGTGAATGAACCCCGGTAATGTGTTCTCGGGCGCCTCTCCCCGGGCGCCCCGGTGTCCGTAGATGATCATTGCTGTGAAGCGTCTCCTTTTCGGTAGAGAACACGACGTTTCTGCCAGAGTTCGTGGCAGCCCCGCACATCTTCAATAAACGTTGATAATTCATTCATTAACAGTGCCTGAGGGCCATCTACCAGGGCTTTTTCCGGTTTCGGGTGAAAGTCCACCAGCACCATGTTGGCGCCTGCAACGATGCCCTGGGCAGTGGCGTGCATGACCTCTGGGATGCCATCGGGTGCCCGGTCACGACTGCCTACCGAATGGGATGGGTCAATACAGACCGGCATGCGGGTCAGCCGTTTTACTGTAGGCACGTGGGCGAAATCCACCATATTGCGGTGGGGCTGGCCGGCTTCGGTTTTCATGCCACGCAGACAGAAAACAACGTTGGCATTACCCTCGCTGGCCAGATATTCCGCCGCGTTGAGGGATTCGTTGAGGGTGATGCCGAAGCCCCGTTTCAACAGTACCGGGTAGGTTTTCTGGCGCCCGATGGATTTCAGAAGTTCAAAATTCTGGGTATTGCGGGTGCCCACCTGCAGCATCACACCGGTAGGCCTGCCCAGCTTCTCCAGACACTCATCAATTTCGTCAATGTGGCTTTCGTGGGTGATTTCCATGGCAATCACCTTGATGCCGTGTTTGCCTGCTGCTTCAAACACCCAGGGCAGACACCCCTTGCCATGACCCTGGAAGGAATAGGGGTTGGTGCGGGGTTTATAGGCGCCCATGCGGGTGCAGACCTCGCCATGCTCTTGCAGGGCTTTCATCATCATGTTGACGTGTTCCGGGGTATCCACGGCGCACAGGCCAGCAAAAATGTTGAGATTGTCCTGATTGAAGGCTACACCGTTGTAGGTGAAACCGGATTGCCGGTTATCATCCCGGTGGCGGCCGAGAATGCGGTATTCATCGGAGATACGAATGACCCGTTCGACCGCCGGCAGCGCCTCAATCTCATCCTTGTCGAGGGATTTGGTGTCCCCGAGCAGGTAGATTTCGGTCAGGGTCTGGGTGGCGCCTTCCACTTCATGAACTTTTACAGCGATTCCCGGGAGATTGTTGAGGAACTCCATCGTGTGACGATAGGGTTCGCTGCCGAGAGGGGTGTCCGGGTGAAGAATGGCTAACATGAGCTGACTCCTGTGTGCAGGTAACCTTTCAGGCCTGGGGACGTTTACTGGCTGTCCTGTTCGGCCCGGTGGCGTGCCTGCATGAACTCGCGATGGTTAAGATGCAGCAGATCTGCAATACGGCGAATAAGGTGTTCTTCGTACTTGTCCACCCGGCCATCAGCCAGCGCCACATGCCAGATGCTTTGCAGGACCGCCTGTTTGCTGTTCTGGCTCAGCTGTTCGTTAAGCACGCCGGTGAACTGATACAGAGAGGTGGCATCATCGGCATGGGACAGGGCATCATCGAGGATCTGCCTGGCTTCATCTTCGGTGACCTCGTGAACCCGCACCGCACAGTTGATGATGGTCTCCAGTTCCCGGTCGTCCTCCTGGTTGTCAACTCTGGCCAGCTGCACCATAAGTGTAGTGGCAGCTACCGCAAGCTGATGCCGGTCGGGATCAGGATTTCCTCCTGCGGTACCGGTATCGGGAAATAACAGCTGTCGAAGACCTTCAATCATTTTGAATCCACTCCTCCGTTGGTACGGCTGCCGGGTATACGCTGGTGGTCCCGGCCGTATTTCTACAGGCTTATCTGTCGCTCAAGGCTGATCTGGTCTGCCGCAAACCGGCGAATACCGTCCGCCAGTTTTTCGGTGGCCATGGCATCTTCGTTGGATTCCCAGCGAAACGCTTTTTCATCCAGCTGCAGGGGCTCGTCGTCACTGTGAGGGTTATCCGGCGACAGCTTGCGCGCCAGGGTACCTTCATCTTCTTTCAGCTCCTGGAGCAGGGCAGGACTGATGGTCAGCCGATCGCAACCGGCCAGCATCTCGATCTCGCCGATATTGCGGAAGCTGGCACCCATGACCACGGTCTGGTAGCCGTAGGTTTTGTAATAGTTGTAGATACGGGTGACGGACTGTACGCCGGGGTCATCTTCCGGCGCAAAGGCGTTCTGGTCGCTGTTGGCCAGATGCCAGTCCAGAATCCGCCCCACAAACGGCGAAATCAGGTAAGCGCCGGCATCCGCGCAGGCAGACGCCTGGGCAAAGGAGAACAGCAGGGTCAGATTGCAGTGTATGCCCTCTTTCTCCAGTACTTCCGCGGCCCGGATGCCTTCCCAGGTGGCGGCTATCTTGATCAGAACCCTGCCGGTGTCGACCCCTTGCTGCCGGTAAAGCTCCACCAGGCGGCGCGCTTTGGTGATGGTTGCATCGGTATCGAAGGACAGCCGCGCATCCACTTCGGTTGACACCAGGCCCGGGATCAGCCCGAGAATTTCCTTGCCGGCCAGTACCGCCAGCATATCCGTTGCGGACGCCAGCTGTTCTGCATCGGAGCCACCCTGTTCACGGGCGAAATGGATGGCCTTATCCAGCATGGGACGGTAGCCATCAGAGGCCGCTGCTTTCAGCAGCAGCGAAGGATTGGTGGTGGCATCCTGTGGCCGCCACTGGGCAATGGCGTCCAGATCGCCGGTATCTGCCACGACGGTGGTCATGGTTTTCAGTTGTTCAAGCTTGCTGGTCATTGGTCCTGTCCCGTTTGTTATCTGAGCGCCGGTTCCGGGGCGCCGGAGGTGAAAGCAGCGGTTGGAATCACCGCCCGCCTGAGGCCGGTGATGGCAACGCCATTCAGGTTACCTGATACAATAACGGGCGCCCTTGGCAGGAACAAGACAACCCGGTGTATGAGGCTGATAAAGCAGGGTTACGTACGAGTAATCTGAATGCCAGTGTCCGGTCTGGCCGTCAGGCATCAGCAGGAAGCGCTTTGCTGCACTCCGGTACCCGGGCCAGCGCGGTCTCGATAACCTCGATGCCAGCGCCCGCTTTGTGGGCATTCTCACTAATATAGCGGCGGAACTGACGGCCCCCTGGCTGGCCATGAAACAGGCCCAGTAAATGTCGTGAGATATGGCTGAGGAACACGCCCCGTTTCAGCTCGGACTCAATAAACGGCAACATGGAGGCAAGCGCCTCGTGGCGGCTGGCGACCGGTGCCGGTCGTTCAAAGAATACCGGGTCAACCTCCGCAAGCAGCCAGGGGTTGTGGTAGGCCTCCCGGCCCAGCATCACGCCATCGGTATGGCGCAGATGGTCGTGACACTGGTCGAAGGTTTTTATGCCGCCGTTAATGATGATTTCAAGTTGGGGATAGGCCTGTTTCAGTCGATAGACCCAGTCGTATTTCAGCGGAGGTATGTCCCGGTTCTCTTTCGGACTGAGGCCTTCCAGCACCGCAATCCGGGCATGAACGATGAAGGTTTCGCAGCCAGCCGCGGCGACCGTTTCAATGAATTCGCAGAGCTGATCCCAGGACTCGCGGCCATTGATGCCAATGCGGTGTTTTACCGTCACCGGCAGGGACGTGGCCTCCTTCATGGCACGCACACCCTCGGCAACCTTGTCCGGATGGCCCATCAGACAGGCGCCGATCATGTTGTTCTGAACCCGGTCACTGGGGCAGCCGACGTTCAGATTCACCTCATCAAAGCCGTACTTTTCTGCCAGCGTTGCACATTGGGCCAGCTCTCCGGCGTCGCTGCCCCCCAATTGCAGCGCAAGCGGGTATTCCAGCGGATCATGGCGCAGAAACCGCGCGGTATCGCCGTGAATCAGCGCACCGGTGGTAACCATCTCGGTATACAGCAGTGTGTGCCGACTGAGCAAGCGGGCCAGATAGCGAAAGTGGGGCGTGGTCCAGTCCATCATCGGAGCGACGCAGAAACGCCGGGAAATGTCCGTATCGGGGCCTGAGTTGTGGCTTGAGCCAGCGGCGGAAATCATGAACAGCCTTAATGGATAATAATGAGCTTTGATGCGGGCGGAGATTATACAGTAAGTGCAGGATTGATGTGTGGGGGTACGGTCGGATTTCATGCCCGTGCCTTGCCGGCCATCACGACAGGCAAGGCAGGCAGGGCCGGAGTGGTGTCCTCTGGCCGAACGCTTCCCATTATTGAGGTTGGTTTTTCAACAGGTCCCTGATCTCCATGAGCAATTGTTCCTGGGCGCTGGGCGCCGGCGGTTGCGCAGGGGTTTCTGCCTCTTTCTTGCGCATGCTGTTCAGGGCCTTGACCGCCAGGAACACGGCGAAAGCGACGATGATGAAATCCAGGACCGACTGCAGGAAAACACCGTAGCGCATGGCGACGGCTTCTCCGCCATCGGCGGCCTCCCGAAGGATGATGGCCAGGTTGGAAAAATCCACGCCACCGATCAGCAGGCCAATGGGCGGCATCAGCACATCGGCGACGAATGACGACACAATCTTGCCGAAGGCGACACCGATGATGATGCCCACAGCCATATCAACCACATTGCCTTTAACCGCAAATTCCTTGAATTCTTTCATCATGCTCATGGCACACTTCTCCTTGTTGACGTCACGGACAGGCCCAGTCAGATGGCCGGGCCAGGTGCCCCTTCCGGCAATGTCGGGGGCCAGCTTCACTATAGTCCAGACCGGCAGGGAGCACCTGTTCCTGATTGTGGTTTGTGTTTTGCTCAAAAGGTCTTTTTCTGAAAAAATAGCCAGCTCATCATCCGGGCCGGAAAAATGACTCAGAAGACACTGCTTTCCTTACGAAATCTCACCAAACGTTTTGGTGACCGCACGGTGCTGGATGGCCTCGACCTGGATATCCGGGATGGCGAGTTCATTACCCTGTTGGGCCCTTCCGGTTGTGGCAAAACCACGCTGCTGAGATTGCTGGCAGGCTTTGAGCAGGCGGATGCCGGCACCATTGAGCTCTCGGGAACGGAGATCACCCTGCTATCGCCGGAACAAAGGCCGTTAAACACGGTGTTCCAGAATTACGCCCTGTTTCCCCATATGACGGTATTCGACAATGTCGCCTACGGCCTGAAGATGGAAAAGCGGCCAAAGCAGGAAATCCGGCAGCGGGTGGATGATGCCCTCGCCATGGTTCAGCTGGAGAATTTTGCCGGCCGAAAGCCGCACCAGCTCTCCGGCGGCCAGCAACAGCGGGTGGCCATCGCCCGAGCGGTGATCAAACGACCGCGACTGTTGTTACTGGACGAGCCGTTATCGGCTCTGGATTACAAGCTGCGGCGTACCATGCAGGTTCAGCTCAAGCGCCTGCAGCGGGAACTGGGCATCACTTTTGTGTTTGTGACCCACGATCAGGAAGAAGCCCTGTCCATGTCCGATCGGGTGGTGGTGCTGCGTGACGGCAGGGTGCAGCAACTGGGGACGCCCCGGGAAATCTATGAGCGTCCGGCCAATCTGTTTACCGCCCGCTTTGTGGGCGAGACCAACCTGTTCCCCGGAGTATTGGAAAAGGTGGGGGTAGAAGAGATAACCGTTGATGTGCAGGGTTATCGCCGAACCATGGGGCTGCCGTCGTTCACCTGTGAGGTGGGCCAGCAGATCCATGTGATGTTACGCCCTGAGGATATCCGGGTACTGGCGCCGGACGCCGATCACGGTTTTGTCGGCAAGGTCATTGAGCGCAACTACAAGGGCAGCACCCTGGACTCGCTGATCCAGCTGGAGAACGGTGCCGAGATTCTGGCCAGTGAGTTTTTTGACGAGGACGACCCGGCGTTTGATTACCGTCTCGGCGAGCCGGTCCGGGTGGGCGAGGGCATAGTTCCAGGCCGTGTGGCCGCCCATCGAGCTGCCGGCGAGCGTGAAGCGCTCTATGCCGAGTTCCCGCGTTACATGGTCGATCGTGTCTACGAATTGGGGGATGCCCGTCTGCGAGACATCGAGGCAGCGCGACAGGCCGTGGCCCGGCAGGTCGAGCGAGACGACGCGATAGTCCTTGCGCAACCCCTGGACCCAGGGCTCCCATGTGTGCAGCGAGGCCGAGAAACCGTGCACCAGGACGAGGACGGGCGCATTACGAGGGCCGACATCCCGGTAATGGACACGCATGTCCCCGCCCATCGGCATGAACCGGCTTTCGGTATTGGCATACATGGATTCCAACCGGTCATAGGCGATGTCCGACCGGCGCATCACGAACCATCCCGCCCCCAGAATGATCGCAACCGTCACAAAAACAGCTATCAGGCGTCGCAGCATCGAATAGGTCCCTCCCCGGATCTGATTCATGTTCAGGCGGCAATAGGGTCGACCCGGCTGCGCCTGTCAATCGGTGTCGGATCCGTTGCAATCCCTACAGGTTGCATCTTTTTTCAACCCGACCGTTCGTTGTGTGCCTGCGAGGCCGTCCAGGAGCAGAAGCCGGCCGACCAGCGGCTTACCGGCGCCGGTCACGAGCTTCACGACTTCGAGCGCCATGGATGCGCCGACAATCCCGGTCAGCGCGCCGACGACGCCGACTTCATCGCAGGCCTGCGCATCCGGCGGCGTCTCGGGCACCCAGCAGCGATAGCAGGGCGCATCCGCCTGCACACCGGACGCAAAGACGCTGACTTGCCCTGTCCAGCCGGCAGCGGCGCCATGCACCATGGGGCGGTGCGTGGCGTGCGCGATCGCGTTGAGGGCATAGCGTGTCGGGTAATTGTCGGAGGCATCGACGAGTATCTCGCCCGCCAGCGGGTGGCTTTCGCTCCAGCGGTGCCGGTGCCAGCGGATATGCGAATCCGGATGGGCGTCCTGGAGGCGGGCGGCCAGGATTTCGGCCTTCGGGCGGCCGACATCGGCTTCGCCAAATTGTATCTGCCGCTGCAGGTTCGAGCGGTCCACCAGGTCATCGTCCCATATCTCGATCTGGCCGATACCGGCGGCCGCGAGATAGAGCGCGCAGGGGCCACCCAATGCGCCTGCTCCGACAATCGAGACCGAAGCCGCGCGCAGTTTCTGCACGCCGGGGCCGCCGATCTCCTTGAGCAGGATATGGCGCTTGTGACGGTCGATATCGGTGGGCGTGAGGGTCATGGGCGGGCGGCGCGCAGGGCAGTGGAGGACGAGG
>NZ_CAXBDN010000154.1:0-10247 GCF_963974375.1 uncultured Marinobacter sp. | reverse complement strand
CCAGTGTATAGGCAAGTACCAGTCGCCCTATCGGCAGAGTAACCGCTGGTGGTGGGCCCTTGGTGGTTTCCGGAGTATGCCCGCGCTTGGGTTCATAGAGCACCCGCCAGGCATAGGGCAGCAGTATGAAACCTGCCAGGTAGGTCAGGAAAGGCCCGCGCCAGCTCCAGTCAGACAGGGCCCCGCCCAGATTCAGGAACACCACCCCGCCGAGAGCCATGAAGCTGCCCTGCAGGCCGAGGAATTTTGCCCGTTCGCTGGCCTCAAAGTAGTCACCGATCAGCGTCGTGCTGATGCTGATAATGCCAGCAACGGCCATACCGAGAATCGCCCGTGATAGCAGGAGGCTGTTCAGGTTATCCAGCAGAAAGCCGGCGAATCCGGCCATGCCGTATACCAGCAGTGCCAGTACCAGTAACCGCTTACGTCCGAACCGGTCGCTCAGCATGCCCATTAACGGACTGAACAGGGTAATCATCAGCGCCGGCATGGTCAGCACCAGTTTGACCGCCACTTCGGACTCGCCGCCGAAGTGGGCGTTCATGCCGGGCAGTGAAGGGGCAATAATGGCACCGGACAGAACGGTCATGCTGCTGGCCAGCAGCAGTGCCGCCTTCAGGTGGAAGTTTGACGAGGAAATGATGTTTCTCCGATCCGGTCGGTTGTCGCGACCCATGAAAAAGTGAGCGTTCGCTGTGACCCGGCATCACGCAGCTTGTAAGTAACCTACGTTTATTCTCGATGAAAGAGTAGCGTCGTTCAAACAAAAGGTAGGTGGCAGTTGAGAAATAAAAAAGGCTGACTCGTGCAGAGCCAGCCTTGGGAAGGTTTGGGGCCAGTTCCGGTCAGTAACCAAAGCTGGCGGTGGAACTCATGCCAAACCAGTGCGGGAAGATCAGAATCATCACGACCACTGCGACCTGAATTGCAATAAAGGGCATGACACCACGATAGATATCCGTGGTTTTTACCCCCGGCGGAGATACCCCTTTCAGATAGAACAGACTGAATCCGAACGGAGGTGTCAGGAAGCTGGTCTGCAGGTTCATCGCGATCAGAATGGCAAACCAGAGCATGTTGATACCAAGGGCTTCCGCCACCGGTGCCAGAATTGGCACGATAATGAAGGAAATTTCCACAAAATCGATGAAAAAGCCCAGTATCAGGATGATCATCATGGCCAGGATCAGGAAGCCCCATTTCTCGCCGGGCAAGGCCAGCATCCACTCTTCCAGCAGGTAATCGCCACCGGTGTAGCTGAAAACCATGGAGAAGGCTGTAGCGCCGACCAGAATGGCGAACACCATGGCCGTTACTTTGACCGTATCCCTGGCCGCTTCCCAGACCATGCTGAACGAGAACTGGCGATAGATCAGCGCCAGTAACAGCGCACCCATTCCGCCCAGGGCGGAAGACTCGGTAGGCGTCGCGATACCACTGAAGATCGAGCCCAGAACCACCACGATCAGCGCCAGAGGTGGGAGGATGGCCAGCAGTGCCTTGCGGATTTCCTCGCTGCGGGAGAAGCCCTCTTCCCGGGGCATGGGCGGTGCAGAGCCGGGCTTCAGTCGGGACGTGAGCAGGATGTAGCCGATATAGAGCCCTACCAGCACCGCGCCCGGGATCACCGCAGCGCGGAACAGATCGCCCACGGGCAGTCCTACCACTTCACCTAGAATAATCAGGATGATGGAGGGTGGAATAATCTGGCCCAGGGTACCGGATGCGCAAATGGTGCCGCAGGCCAGTTTCTTGTCATAGCCATGAGCCAGCATGACCGGCAGGGAGATAAGTCCCATGGCCACAACACTGGCGCCTACTACGCCGGTAGATGCGGCCAGCAGGGCGCCCACCAGAATGGTGGAAATGGCCAGACCGCCGGACACGCTGCCGAACAGGCGGCCCATGGATTCCAGTAGCTGTTCGGCAAGCCGGGTCCGCTGCAGCACGATGCCCATGAAGATGAACAACGGAATGGCCATCATGACGGTGTTTTCCATGATGCTCATAATGCGGTAGGGCATGAAGGCGAACAGCTGGGGGCCTTCAGAAATCAGGCCAAAAATCAGTGCGATACCGCCAAAGGTAAAGGCTACCGGGAAGCCCCACATCAGCATGATGAGGCACACTCCGAACATAATGATGCCGATCATGCCAGGCCTCCGGCGCTGTTCTCGTTGTCGTCATAAGCCGCGTCTTTGACCAGCACTCGTAGGGCAAAGGTGGCCATGCCGAGACCTGCGATGGCAGTAAAGAAGGAGGAAAAGGAAATCAGACCCTTTATAATCCAGCGGTGGGTCAGTCCGCCGGGGTCACCACTGCGTTCGTTCATGCTGTAGGATTCCATGGCGAAATCAATGCCCAGCCAGGCAATAAAGGCGGCGAGAGGAATAACGAAGATCAGGGCGCCCACCAGGTTGATCCAGGCCTTGACCGTGTCGCGGCAGCTGGCGTAAAAGACATCAACCCGGACATGGCCGTCGGTGCGCAAAGCGTAGGGAATACCCATGAGGAACACCACCGAGTAGAGGTGCCACTCCATTTCCTGCATGCCGATGCTCACGTTATTGAACGCGTAGCGCATTACCACATCGTAGAACACGTTCAGTAGCATCAGGATAAATGCAAGACTGGCTACCCAGCCGCACATGTGTGCTATGCGTCCTAGCCCGTTATCCAGTGTCGTCAGCCATCCCATGATGGAACCTCTTTTTGGAGCTGGACCCGTCAGTGAGGCGGGTGTGTTTCGTGTGCGGAAAGAATGCCGCTATTTTACGCGAACATGAAAGCAATTTCATAAAGCTGGTGATAAAAATGCCGGAGTCGGGTTGGCCCGGGCTCCGGCATTGTTTATATGGCCCGTGGCGTTATTCCAGCTCTGCCATGGTGTTCAGGTAGGCTCGCTCAGAGATGTTGGTATAAGCGCGGGCATCCCGGAGGTAATCTTCCTGGGACTGGATGATGCGCTGAGCCTGCTCGTCACCCTCGGCGGCTTTTGCCAGAACCCGGGTGTTGGCTTCAACCATGGCCTCGAAGATCTCATCCGGGAAGGTTTTTACCTGAACATTCGGGTAATCCTTCTGGATGGAAGCCCATGCCTTGGAGTTCTCGTGAACCGAGTGGGTCAGCATGTCATAGGCAGCGGTGCGCATGGCCACCCGCAGGATTTCCTGAAGATCTGCCGGCAGTTTTTCCCAGACACCCTTGTTGATCAGGAACTGGAGTTCGGTAGCGGGTTCATGCCAGCCGGTGTAGTAGTAGTCGGCAATCTGATGAAAGCCAAGACGCAGGTCCAGAGCCGGTCCTACCCATTCCAGAGCATCAATAGTACCGCGCTCGAGGGCGGTGTAGAGCTCACCCGGTGCGATGTTGGTGGGGTTGACGCCCACCTCGGCAAACACTTCACCGGCGAAACCGGGAATCCTCATTTTCAGACCTTTGAGGTCGTCCAGAGTCTTGATCTCGTTGCGGAACCAGCCGCCCATCTGATTGCCGGTGTTACCACCGGGGAAGGACAGCATATTGTGCTCGTCATAGACTTCCTGCATCAGTTCCATGCCGCCGCCGTGGTAAAACCAGGCGTACTGTTCCTGAGCGTTCATGCCGAAGGGCATGCTGGTGAAGTAAAGGGTGTTGGGAACCTTGCCTTTCCAGTAGTAGGAGGCGGAATGTCCCATGTCGTACTGACCGGCCTTGACCATATCAAACACGCCCAGAGGGGCCTTGTGCCGGTTGGCGGAATCAATGCGGATCTTGAGGCGGCCGTTGGACATTTTCTCGACCATTTCGGCCATGCTCTTGGTGGTGTCACCAAAGATCGGGAAGTTCGGCCCCCAGGTTTCAGCCATTTTCAGGGTAAAGGTTTCCTGGGCGAAGGCCGGAGTGACAGCTACAGCAGCGGTCAGCGCCAGCGCAGCCGCCGTTCTGAACAGATTGCGACGTTTCATTGGAAGCGTTCCTCGATTTTGTATTTATTGTGCTGAGTGCTTCGGGGCTATGGCGGAAGGTGGCCAGGGATGCCCCGAGAGCCACCAGTTGTACGACCCAAAACTAGCATGGATTTATATGAAGAGTGAATTAATTCATAACCCTATCAGACTTTGGTCGTAGCTGATCCGGCCCGGGCCTGCTTCTGGGCCCAGACGGTAATGCCCTGGCTGTTCAGGTTGATGTCCATGCCCAGCTGGTCTTCCAGTTCCTCGTCGGACAGGGCCAGACCATGCTCTTTCGCACGGAAGGCAAACCAGGCTTTCAGATCCCGGCGGATGCCGGGGTATTGACCGTCGCCCGCCTCCAGGTGACGACTTCCGATCTCGGCGTAGGCGTCCAGATCCCGGTGCAGGTCCTCCGCCAGGCGGTCAATCTCGGTGACCTGGCTGAAATGGGTAAGGTAGATGGCTGATGGCTGGTAACCGGCCAGACGATCCACCGATTCATGGGCTTTGGGCGGGTCGAACTGCACCGGTGTCGCGGCCGGGAAAATGAAGCGGCCGCGATCAGAAGTCAGCCCGCGATAGGCGATGCCAAAGGTGTCGCCAGAGAAAATGGCGTTTGCTGTATCGTCGTGAATACAGTAGTGGTGCAGGGCGTGGCCGGCAGTATCCAGAAAGGTCAGGGTGCGCTGGCCGAGGGTAAGAGTATCGCCATCCTGAACCTCGCGGAGTCGTCCGGCGGGTACCGGTATCAGTTCCCCATAGTGTTTTTTCATGGTCTCGTCACCATAGACCTCACGGGCACCTTCATACAGGGCAGTGGGGTCGATCATATGACGTGCGCCCCGGGGATGAACCACCAGGGTAGCCTCCGGCAGTTCCTGCATTAACAGGCCGGCACCACCGGCATGATCCAGGTGGACGTGGGTGACGCAGACATAGCGCACCTGATCACGACGGATATCGAGCTTTTCCAGGGCAGACAGCAGCACCGGGATCGAGAAGTTACTGCCGACATCCACGAAGGCGGCCTCGCCGTTATCGACGATGAGGTGGCTCGCATCCATCATGTCCAGACCACCGAATTCGGTATCAATGGCATAAATGCCGTGATCAAACGGCAGAATGGTAGGGTTTTCGATGCTCATGGTGATCCCGTTATTGTTGTCGATGAGTGGTGGGTACTGCCATCCATTGTGTACCAGAATCGCCTGCCCGGGCCGATGGCCCGAACAGATCCATAAGCTTACTATTTACTCAATCGTTACCTGTTCTGCAACCTGTTCCCGCAGGGATTTCTTGAGGATCTTGCCAACGCCGTTGCGGGGCAGGCTCTCCATGAACAGGACCGAGCGCGGCGTTTTGTATTTTGCGAGCCGCTCCTGGCAGAACGCCAGCAGTTCTTCCCCGGAAATGTCGGAATCTTCATTGCGCACCACCACGGCAACGACTTCCTCGCCCATGCGTTCGGATGGCACGCCGACCACGGCCACTTCGGCCACGGCCGGATGGCGGGAAATCAGCTCTTCCAGATCCCGTGGGTAGATATTGAAGCCACCCCGGAGAATCAGGTCTTTCTTGCGGTCGACGATATACAGGTAACCGTCTTCATCCACTTTCGCGATGTCTCCGGTGTGCAGCCAGCCGTTACGCAGGGTGGCTTTGGTGGCTTCCTCGTTACGGAAGTAGCCCGGGGTGATGTTCTCTCCCCTGACCAGCAGTTCACCGATCTCACCGGTGGGCAGCGGGTTGCCCTGTTCATCAGCGATACGCAGTTCAACACCAGGGAATGCGCGGCCTACGGAGCCCGCCTTGATCGGTTCGCCGCGGCGATGGGCAGAGACGGTAGGTGCCGCTTCAGACAGCCCGTAGCCCTCATAAATGTCAGCACCAAAGCGTTGCTTGAAGGCATCAAACAGGCTGACCGGCAGGGGCGCGGAGCCGGAACCGACGGCCTCCAGGGTGGAAAGGTCATACTCTGATGCTTCCGGGGCCGTGGTCAGCGCGTAAATCATCGCTGGCACCGCACTGAAACGCTCAACTTTGTATTTATCGATGGCTTCGCACACGGCCCGCACCTCAAATTTGGGCAGGATCACCATGCTGCCACCTCTCAGAAACAGGGTGTTGGCCATTGTGAAACCGTAGATATGGGCCAGGGGCAGAACGCCCAGGGTGGTTCCCGGAGGCTCGCCACTTTCCTCCGCCAGGGCAACAGCAGCGGCTGCGTTACTGTAAAGGTTGCGATGGGTCAGCATGACGCCTTTGGGCTGGCCGGTAGTGCCGGAGGTGTAAAGGATCACGGCGACGTCATCCGGTGTCAGTTCGGGCACTGTTATTTCGGATGAGGAGGCGGTCATCAGCGCCGCAAGGCTGTGGCAGTGTATGCCAGCAGCCGGGCTGGGCTGGTCCTGGGCGATGCCAGCCACGATCAGCCGGGGAGGGGTTTCCATGCCCGATGTTGCCTGTTCAATGGCAGGCAGAACATGGGTTGTGGTAATGATCGCCGAGGCTTCAGACGCTTGCAGAATAAAGCCGATTTCCCGGGGGTGCAGAACAAACATGACCGGCAGCACAATGGCCGCCGCCCGCATGATGCCCTGATAGGCAATAAACACTTCCGGACAGTTGGGCATGCACACCACTACCCGGTCACCGGGCCTGATGCCCAGATTGATCAGGCCATTGGCCAGACGGTTGGCATTCTCCTGCAGTTCCCGGTTAGTCACTTCCCGCTCACCGGCGTACAGCAAGGGATATTCACCGAACTTTTCCAGGTTTTTCTCAGGCAGGTCGGTCAGGATCATTGTTGTTATTTCCTTATGGTCAATCGAGCGTTTTCTGTGAAGGCAAACTCGTTAATTGAGGCCTGGGTTTGAAACCTTACAATAATGTTTTGCCTGTGGAAAAGCCTTGTGTTAATTATCGTTTTACAATTTTTGACGAAGTTATTGGGCGCTGGAATGAATCGTTTCAATGGACAGCTTTCAGATTACACGGTTCGCCCGATTTGTTGATTCCGACCCCTGATCATCCGTTTGGTGATGGGTTCGGCATTAGATCTGTTTGCATGTTGGAGTGCGTTGCCCGGTGCTGGTTGAGTTCTTGTGGAGGGAGTGGCCCACCGGGATTTTTTGCTGCAATGACTGTTTTCCCTTAATTCTCAAGGTGGATCCTGGCGCAGGCTGGCAGGCCGCTCGCCGGGTGATACCGATCGCATGCGATAAACGCCGTACAATCCTACGATAAAACCAAGTCCCATCAGCAGGAAGGCGTCCTGATATCCTGGCGCTGCGGCGGGCAGTCCGGCTGCCGCTGATACCGTGGTGCCCTCCTGCAGCAGGATGGCGGCGAGACTGACTCCCAGCGCACCGCCGAACTGCCGGGCAAAACTCACCAGACCGGTGGCCTGATTGACCAGCTCAGTCGGTACGATACTCATGGCACCGATAACCACCGGCGGCATCATCATGGCCAGACCCACCCGGCCAAGGGCCGCCATGGACGCAATCAGCATAAACGATGTGCCTATGTCCGCGTCACTAAGCACAATGCCTGACAGTGCAAACATCAACAGTCCGCCACCCACCAGTAATTTTGGCATGACCGTATCAGTGAGCCGGCCAATGACCGGGAACGAGAAGGCCATGGCCAGCCCGGCCGGCATCAGCAGCAAACCAGCCGCTGAAGCGGACTCTCCCATGGCGGTCTGCACCAGCAGGGGTAACAGATAGACTGAGGCAAACAGGCCGGCACCGGTCAGCATGGCCACCAGGAACGCGGCCGTGAAGCCTTCATAGCGAAACACTCCCAGGGCCAGCAACGGCGCCCGGCTTTTCAGTTGGCGCAGGGTGAAGGCAAGGAACAGCCCCAGTGACAATGTGAACGCCGTCAGCACCCAGGGGTGTGACCAGCCCATGGTGGGCCCACTGGAAAGACCGGAAAGCAGGATGAATACCCAGCCGGCCAGCAGGACAATACCGAACAGGTCCAGCTTGCGCCGGCCCATACCGCCACTGACCGGTGTCGCCAGATATTTCCGGGCCAGGCCAATGGTGATCAGGCAGAACGGCAGGGCTACCAGGAACACCGCCCGCCAGGAAATCCAGTCCACCAGTACGCCACCCACGACCGGTCCGATGGTAGGGCCCAGCACCCCGCCCATGGCGTATAGCCCCATGGCGCGGCCCCGCTGCTGCACCGGGAAGACCGCATACAGCATGACCATGGCCAACGGTTGCACCAATCCGGCAATCAGACCCTGAATCACCCGCACCGCGATCAGCATGCCAAACGAATTCGCGTAGCCACCGGCGATGGCAGCAATGATAAACAGAGTAACGGCCCACAGGTAGGTGGTGCGGGGACCAAAGCGGTCGATCATCCAGGCGTTCAGCAACATGCCAATGGCCATGCTGGCCAGAAACGCCGTCACCAGCCACTGCACCGCCGTATGGCCAATGGAGAAGTCAATCATGATGTCGGGTAGGGCGACGTTGACGATGGTGGAAGACAGCGACATGGTCATGGTGCCGGTCATTACCGTAACCATCACCCACCACTTGTAGGCGCTGCCGTAGCGCTCCTGCAATTCGCCGATACTGACGGGCATGATCAGTGGCTATCCTGGTGGGGCGACGGCGGACTGGTGCAGGATTCACGGAGCACCAGCTCGGCCGGTACCGTGATCTGGACCGGCTGGTTCCGGACACCGTCCATCTGGCTCACAAGCAATTCCGTGATGGTATCCGCCAGGGTCTCTACCGGCCAGCGCAAGGTGGTGATGGCCGGATCGTGGCTGCTGACCCAGTCGTTATCACCAATGCTGATCAGCGACAATTGTGACGGAATCGCCAGCTTGCAGGTCCGTGCCGCCCGCAGGGCGCCGGCCAGAATACGGGTGCCGGGCAGTATCAGCGCGGTCGGTGGCTGCGGCGACTGCAGCAGGCGCAGCACCTCCAGCTCCGGATCCAGTCCCAGATCCTGGGGGCAGACCAAGGCATCGTTCAGGTCCAGCTGGCGGGCCTCAAAGGCTTCGCGAAAGCCGGCCGCCCGCTCGCGTCCCGGCCACAATTCGGTCAGTGGTGTCAGCAGCGCGATACGGCGATGGCCGAGGCCCAGCAGATAGTCAGTGGCTGATCGCAAACCGGCGCGATAGCCGATCCGGACGCCGTAAAAACTGTCCGGAAACTCGACGGTCTGAATCACCGTCGGCCCGTTAAAGGCCTTGAGCTCACGAATCAGCTCCGGGTCTGTTTCACTGTCCGGTGTGAATATCAGGCCATCGACCCGCCGCCGGCGGAACTCGGCCAGCACTTCCCGGCCGTTGCGGCCCCGGGCACTGGCCAGCAACAGCATCAGCCCCCGGGCCTTGAGACGCTGATCAAGGGCATTGATGATGGCGCCATAAAGAGGATTGGCCACATCCGGCACAAAATAACCAACAGCGCCGGTGGAGTTGGTACGCATGCTGCGGGCCAGGCTGTTGGGTTCATAATCCAGCCGGGTCATGGCAGTGTCCACCGCGTGGCGCATACGGGGGCTGACTGCCAGTCCGTTCAGCACGCGCGAGACACTGCCCACGGAAACGCCTGCCTCACGGGCCACATCCTTGATGGTGCTTCTGCTCATGACCCCTCGCGCGCTTGTAAACGTTCGTGAACCGGGCAAAAGGGCACCGGCAATGACCTGATGACAACGGACGAGAGGCACAGAATGCTGCTCATCCGGTCCGGAATTGTAACGTTTCAGTATTTTGCTGTCTGTAGCTGGCGTTCATGGCCGGCCGCTGAGGTTGACGCGGGTCGCCGACTGGTTAAAGCTTGCGGTATAAATAGAGCGTACGCTCGACAAATACAATAACCATCGACCGGATCAACCATGAGCCAGACCTTTCCCAATACCCGTTTTGCCGTTCGTCATGAGCAGCATTTCAATAATCGTGTTGTCTCCTGCTTCAGCGAACGTCACGCCTCGGTGCAGGCCATGCTCCAGGCTGCGCTGTCGTTAAGCCCGGACAGTGAGGCCTTCGTCTGCGATGATCTCAGGGTCACCTACCGGGAACTGGGCGAGCGGGCGGCCACCGTTGCCGCCAACCTTCGTCACCGTGGCGTGCAGCCCGGCGACCGGGTCATGCTGGTACTGCGCAACGGCCCGGAATTCATGTACGGCCTGTTTGGTGCACTATGGCTGGGCGCTATTGCGGTGCCGGTCAACGCCCGTGAGCAGAGCCCGGGGCTGGGCTACATCATGGCTGACTGCACGCCAGCGGTGTTGGTGACCGAGCCGGACCTGCTGGCCCGGGTCCGCAACAGC
>NZ_CAXBDN010000153.1:0-10273 GCF_963974375.1 uncultured Marinobacter sp. | reverse complement strand
CCGCTGGGCCGCCTCCGATCCGCTGGAGCCTCTGGTCAACCGGTTGCTGATGCCGGGGCACTTCGACGAGCCGCAACCGCCCACTGAGGAGCATTTGCTCGTCAGCATTGAGCCCTGGGCCCCTGCTTCAGCCACTGAGGCCGAGTTGCAGCAGGCCTTCGGATTGCTGGTGAATGCCCATTACCGCACCACGCCCGGAGATCTGCGCCAGTGGCTCGATGACCCGGCTGCGGTGACCTGGGTTGCCAGGTCCGGTGGCGTCATTGTGGGCGTGCTCTGGGCCACCCGGGAGGGGGGATTGTCGGAGGCGTTGGCGCAGCAGGTATCCGTGGGCAAACGCCGCCTGCGGGGGCATCTGCTGGCTCAGTCTCTGGCTCACCATGGCGGTGATGCTGAGGCAGCGACGCTGGATTTGCTGAGAGTGGTCCGGGTTGCCGTGGCGACCGGTTACCGCAGGCAACAAATAGGGCAACAGCTGGTGAGCGCTGTCCGGAATTATGCCCGTAGCCGGGACCTGGATGCGCTGGGTACCAGCTACGGCGGCGAAGCCGATCTGCTGGCATTCTGGGAGCGCTGTGGCCTGCAGCTGGTAAGGGTGGGCATTCAGCCGGAGGCCAGCACGGGTGAGTATGCGGTCCAGATGCTGACCGGGCTGAGTGCCACGGGTGAGGCGCTACAGCGAAGATTGTCGAGTCGGTTCGCCGGCCATTGGCCGACGCTGCTGCCAGTGGTGTGGCCAGAAATGGACCCGGTGCTGGTGCTGGCGCTGACGGCCGGGTTGCCAGCCCGGGCGTTGTCCGCGGAAGATCTGCGGGAGTTGTCGATATTTGCAGCGGGCGGCCGGGGTTTTGAGCTGACACTACCGGCACTGAAGCGGCTCAGTTGTAGTCATGGGGCAGCCCGTAGCCTGCTGGCCCAGGAACAGGGGCCTGTCTGGGTACGGGCCATTCTGCAGAACCAGGGCTGGGACAACTTGCGGAAAGCCGCGCATGTCCAGGGCCGCCGCGATGGCGAGCAGGCCCTGAGGACGCTGACGACCCGGCTACTGGCCGGGCGGCCGGCCTAAAGTGGCCAGCGGATGCCCGGTGTCCGACCAGGGTGACTCAAAGTGGGCCAGTACCAGGTCCCGGGGAACATCCCGGACGCTGGAAAAGGACCAGACCGGCTGCTCGTCCCGATCAATCATCCGGGCCCGGATACCTTCTTTCAGATCAGGCCGCCGTCCGCATTCGGCGGCCATGACCAGTTCCATCCTGAGCAGATCTTTCAGGGCCATCTGCTGGCCGCGCCGGAGCAGCTCATCCACCAGCCACAGGGACACCGGGCAGGCGGTTTTCAGACGCGAGATACTCTCGTTCCACCAGGGTGCGTTGTCTTCGCGGCTCGCCAGCAGCCGGTCCACAATAACCGGCAGTTCGTCGTCGCGGCACAGCCGGGAAATTTTCTGCTCATAGCATTCCAGTTCGCTGGCAGGCAGGTGATCCGGACGAGTCTGTTTTTGCTGGTTCAGCAACCGGTAAAGGCGGTTGTCGTCCGCCGCAGTGTCTCCGCTCCAGCGTTGCTGACACAGGGTGTCAATCAGGGTGTCTTTCTGGCCCGGCTGCAGCACCAGGTCCACCAGGCCGATACGCAAGGCATCGCTGGCATTGAGCTGGGCACCGGTAAGACCGAGGAACAGGCCGAGGCCCTCCGGCAGCCGGTTGAGAAACCAGCTGGCGCCAGCGTCCGGGAACATGCCGAGGGTCACCTCAGGCACCGCGAGTCTGGTATCCGGCAGGATCAGACGATAGCGACAGGCTTGCAGCAGGCCCATGCCACCGCCCATCACTGCACCCTGGGCCAGTGCGATCACCGGCTTCGGAAACCCGTGCAGGGTATAGTTCATTCGGTATTCGGGCGCCAGCAGGCGGGCAATGCCATCGGCACTGTGACCGTCTTCCGGTGCGTCCAGCAGCGCCTGGTAAAGCTCCTTCACATCGCTGCCGGCAGAAAACCCCCGCTCGCCACTGGCACAAATCAGCACCAGGCAGATATGGGGGCTGTCAGCCCAGCGGTCGAGGGCGGTCTGAAGGTCGCGGACCATGTCGCCGGACAATGAGTTGACCGTACCTGGCGAATCCAGGGTGATCACGCCAAGGGTGCCCTCAAGACAATCGAGTTCCTGAACCTGTACCGCCATAATGCAACC
This sequence comes from uncultured Marinobacter sp., assembly GCF_963974375.1. GTDB lineage: Bacteria > Pseudomonadota > Gammaproteobacteria > Pseudomonadales > Oleiphilaceae > Marinobacter. The sequence continues at coordinate 8,085 of NZ_CAXBDN010000153.1, read as the reverse complement.
TTGTTCCAGATGATCAGGGTGATTTTTTTGCTACTGTGCCGACAACTTTACCAGAAGAAAAGCGGACAAAGGTCGGAAAAGGCGTGGGTGGAATGGCATGGAAGAACAGGGCCGGGACAAAGCCTTGAGGTTTGGCATGGTCCAATTCTGTGGGGCTATGGTATAAGAGCAATTACACACGGTTTTCAGGCAGCGGAACACGCATAACTGCGTTCAGATTTCATTTCGGGAGAAAGACAAGTGACTGATGTTGAAACAAAGGTAGTGAAGTATCGGATTCCTGGCATGGTCAGGGGCGTTCTGGCGGCTGGCGTGCTGGCATTTATTGGGGCCGGTTCCGGCGCAGCCATGGCCGGCGATGTGGCCGCCGGAGAAAAGCGGTCAGCGGTCTGTGCGGCGTGTCATGGCAAGAACGGCATGGCCAGCATCCCGGGTTACCCGCACCTGGCGGGTCAGAACGAGGCCTATCTGGTGACGGCCATTCAGGCCTACAAAAACAAGCAGCGTACCGGTGGCATGGCCACCATCATGCAGGCGCAATCCAGTGGCCTGAGCGATGACGACATCAAGAACCTGGCAGCGTTCTATGCCAGCCTGCCGGCGGGCGGCGAGTGAATTAACGGTCCCGCCAATGAAAAGGGCTCCGTCAAGGAGCCCTTTTTCGTGGGACGGGCGGAGCTGTTCCGAGTCCCGAAAACCTGAGTGTCAGGCCGTTTCCCGGCTGGCTACGATCCGGTAGCTGGGCTCGTAGGCCGAGCCTCCCGGCAGTTTCATGCGGTTCTGCCGTACAAAGGCTTCAAGCAGCTCCTCGAGCGGCCCCAGCAGTTCCGGGTCTCCGCAAATCTCGAAGGGTCCGTTGACTTCGATCTGGCGAATGCCTTCTTCCTTGACGTTACCGGCCACGATGCCGCTGAACGCCTTGCGCAGATTGGCGGCGATCATGTGCACAGGCTGGTGTTTGTGCAAGGCCAGCTCCCGCATGCTCTTGTGCGTTGGCTCAAAGGGCAGCTGGAATACCGGATCGATTTTCAGCATCCAGTTAAAGTAGTAGGCGTCCTGCATGGCACGGCGGAAGGTTTCTACCTCCGCAATTCCCTTCTTCATGGTCTGGGCGACCCGAACCGGATCATCAATAATGATCTCGTACTTCTCGGCAGCCTTGTCACCCAGGGCGTTGCGGATAAAGCGGTCAATCATCTCGAAGTATTCGGCATTTTCCGGAAGCCCGGTAAACACCACCGGGAACGGCAGGTCGATGTTGTCCGGATGCAGCAACAGGCCAAGCAGATAGAGTATTTCCTCGGCGGTACCAACGCCACCCGGGAACACTATGATGCCATGCCCGGTCCGCACAAAGGCCTCCAGGCGCTTCTCAATGTCCGGCAGTATGACCAGCTCATTGACGATGGGGTTGGGCGCTTCCGCACCAATAATGCCAGGCTCGGTGAGGCCGATGTAACGGCCATTCTTGACCCGCTGCTTGGCATGGCCGATGGTGGCGCCTTTCATGGGCCCTTTCATGGCCCCGGGACCACAGCCGGTACAGATACTCAGGGCCCGCAGACCCAGCTGGTGACCAACTTCCTTGCTGTAGGTGTACTCTTCGCGGCTGATGGAGTGCCCGCCCCAGCACACCACCAGGTCTGGCTGGCGACCGGACTGCAGCACACGGGCGTTGCGCAGAATATGGAATATCAGGTTGGTGATGTCCTCCGGATGATCCCGGCGAAAGCCCGGCATGGTGGCCGGAATGGAAGCGGAATAGACGATGTCGCGCAACACTGAAAACAGGTGTTCACGGATGGCTCGCAGCATCTCTTCGTCCACGAAGGCGCTGGCAGGTGCATTGACCACCTCCAGTTTCAGACCCCGGGGCTGAGGAACCAGCCGGATATCGAAGTCCACATGCACTTCCATCAGATCCTTGCAATCATCGGTTTCTGCGCCGGTATTGAGCACGGCCAGGGCACATTGACGGAACAGGCGATACAGACCCCCCTCGCTGCGGTCTTTCAGCCGGTTAACCTCATGACTGGATAAAATCTCAAGGCTGCCTTCCGGTGAAACCAGTGCGTTGACGGTGGTTTGCTTCATCAAATTCTGTGCTCCTGCTGTGGTCTTTTCTGTGCGGTCCGTCGGAGTTCGGGACTGCCGGATTTTGAGCCGGTCGGGGAACCGGTTAGACTAAGGCCTTTCGTTCCATTACGCCAGTCACATCAAAGTCGATTTATTCCCATGAAGTTGTTGATTCGTCCCTCCCCGGAAGTTGTCATTAAGAGTAAGCCCGTGCGTCGCCTGCAGATGCGTCTGTTACGGCAGAACATTCGCAAGCTGGCGGCCCGGCTGGACCCTTCTGTCAGCGTAGACGGAACCTGGGACCGGGTCGAGGTGGAGTGGCCGGACCATAACCCGCTGATCAGCCCGATGCTGGAGTTGCTGTGTCGTACCCCCGGCATTTCCACCATCCAGGAAATTTCTGATTATCCACTGACGGATCTGGACGATATCGCCGACAAGGCGGTTGCGGCCTTCAGGGACAGGTTGCAGGGCCGGACCTTCGCCGTCCGTACCCGGCGCCAGGGCAGCCATTGGTTCTCCTCCGGTGAGGTGGAGCGGCAGGTAGGCCGGGTGTTGCTGGAACAGACCGATGCCCGTGGCGTCAACCTGAAATCGCCGGATGTGGAAGTCCGCATTGCCATCCGCGATGATCAGTTTCATATCTCCCATCGCAAGCATCGCGGCCTGGGGGGTTATCCGCTGGGCAGTGTCGAATCGGTGTTGACGCTGATCTCTGGTGGCTACGACTCGTCCGTGGCGGCCTATCTGATGATGCGTCGTGGCATCCGCAGTCATTTTCTGTTTTTCAACCTGGGCGGCGATGCCCATGAAGTAGGCGTCAGACAGGTAGTCAGCCATCTCTGGAACCGTTACGGCGCTTCCCATTCGGTCAAGTTTATTTCCGTGCCCTTTGACGGTGTGGTGGCTGAAATCATGACCTCGGTGGATCACCGTTACTGGGGCGTGGTGCTGAAGCGCCAGATGCTGAAGGCCGCCTGTGAGCTGGCTGGCAGCAACAACGCCGCCGGTCTGGTGACCGGAGACGCCGTGGCCCAGGTGTCGAGCCAGACCCTCACCAACCTCAACGTGGTGGACCGGGCCAGTACCGAAGTGGTGTTGCGGCCGTTGATCTCCATGGACAAGGAACAGATCATTCGTCTGGCCACCGAAATTGGTACAGAAGCCTTTGCCCGCAACATGCCGGAGTACTGTGGTGTCATTTCCCAGAAGCCGGTGACCCGCGCCCGCCTGCACCAGGCTGAAACAGAAGAGGCCCGGATGAATCCGGCCGCACTGACCGGGGCCCTGGCCAGGCGCACTGAACTTCCGGTCAGCCGGCTGATGGACAGCACCCTGACTCCGGAAGACGTAGAGCTGGTGCAGACCCCGGCGGTCAGTGACATTATCATTGACGTACGCCACCCGGACGAGGGCGACCGGTCGCCCCTGACCCTGACCAACAACAAGGTCATCCGTATTCCGTTCTACGAACTGAACCGCCAGATGCCAGACCTGCCCCGGGACTGTCAGTACCTGTTGTATTGCGACCGGGGCACCATGAGCCGCATGCACGCGGGCCACCTGAAGGCGGGTGGGCATGAGAACGTGAAGGTGTACGCTCCCGGCCATTGACAGGGGAGTGCCAGGTTAGTCGACAGGGAAGGAAGCACTCAATGCTCGCTCTTATCAAACTGGCCATACTGCCGCCGTTTCTGAATATCCTGATCATGGCGGCAGGATTGCTGATGCTGCGCCGCCGGCCCTGGCTTGGTGGCAGTTTTCTGGTGATGGGCCTGTCGCTGCTCTATTTGCTGTCGATTCCTTCCACCTCCTGGTTACTGGCCCGGGGTCTGGAAGATCACCGCATACCCACCACCGAGCAGGCAGCGGCAGCCGGTGCCATCGTCATACTCGGTGGTGGCCGGGAATATTCCGCCCCCCACTGGGGCGGTGACGATCTGGTGAGTGAAGCAACCCTGGCCCGACTGGCCGAAGGCGTACGCTGGCACCGGAAAACCGGTGTGCCCATTCTGGTCACGGGGGGGCTGGGTCAGAAAGATGCTGGCAAGTCATCAGAGGCCGAGTTGATGGCCGCCATGCTGGAACAGGCCTTCGGTGTGGAGGCGCGGTGGCTGGAAAAACGCAGCCGGGATACCCGGGAGAACGCCGATTTCAGTTCAGCCATACTGAAGGCCGAGGGCGTGACCACCATCCTGCTGGTCAGTCACGCGGCGCACGTAACCCGAGCCATTCCGGAATTTGTCCGTAACGGTGTTGACGTTATCCCCGGCCCCATGGGCTTTGTGCATAGCCCGGAGGGTGGCGCATCGCTGACTCTCGCCCCCCGGGCAATCTATCTGCAGGAAAATACCCGGCTGCTCCATGAGCAGATTGGCCGGGTTTATTATGGGCTGACCCGGTAATGAGCGGCCTCAGACCCCGCCCAGTCCCTTGAAAAATTCCTGAACATTAAGACTCAGGGTGTCCAGGTCGTAGCCGCCTTCCTGTATCACCAGTGTTGGCAGGCCGGCCTTGCTGATCCGTTTGCCAAGGCGATTAAAGCCTTCGGAAGTCACCGCCACCTTGGCCTGGGGATCGTCCTTGTAGATATCGAAGCCCAGGGCCAGCACCAGCACGTCCGGATCATAGAGCTTGATGGCGCTCATGGCTTCTTCCAGTTTGGCGAAGAAGTGTTCCTCGGTGGAACCGTGGGGCATCGGCATGTTGATGTTGTAGCCCTCGCCGTCACCCTCGCCGCGCTCGTTTTCAAAGCCGGTCACCACCGGATAGAAGTTGGTTGGGTCACCGTGAATGGATACGTACAGCACGTCACTGCGGTCGTAGAAGATCTCCTGGATACCCTGGCCGTGGTGCATGTCGGTGTCCAGAATGGCCACCCGGGCAAAGCGATCCTGCAGATGCTGGGCCGCAATGGCGGCATTATTCAGAAAGCAGAAACCGCCGGCGGCGTCGCGGCGGGCGTGGTGCCCTGGCGGACGACAAACCGCATAGGCGGTGCGGTCACCGGCCTTGACGGCATCGGCGGCACCCAGCGCCGCCTGGGCTGACCAGTAAGCGGCCTCCCAGGTGTTGGCGCCAATGGGTGAGCTGCCGTCCGCCTGATAGCGGGCCGCCTCGGCAAGAACGCCCTGGAGGTGATTGGGGGAGCGCACGAAAATATTGGAGATCACCTCATCGCCCCAGTCGTCCATCTCGGACCAGCGCCGGTGAGCGGATTCCAGAAAACGCAGATAGCCAAGATCATGAATGTCGGAAATCGGACCTGCGCCCTGATCGGCCGGTCGCAGCACCTCCACGCCCATGGCCTTGAGACCATCCAGCATCTGTGCGGTGCGATCCGGCACCTCCTGGGGCTGACGCATCTGACCCTTGGTAAAGTAGGTTTTCGGGACGTGCAGGTCCTGGGATGGGTGGAAAAATGCTTTCATGATCCTGTCTCCTGTCGGCTAACCGTATCGAGTATAGGTGGCTGGAGGGTGAGGTCAAAAAGCACCGTGTTTCAGACCGGGAACGGAGCAGTGCTCCCTTTACACCCGCGGGAACAGCCTTCAATATGACAGTAGTCTCATTCAATAACGATCAGGTCAACACTCACCCGGTTTATAACGTCAATAACAGCGCCCCAGATACAGAGGAGTCACAATGATCGAGTCCCCCCTACTCAAGAACATGAAAGGATATATTGGCGGTCAATGGGCCGTTACCGGCAATACCACCTTTGATGTCTACAACCCGGCCACCGGCAAGGTCATCGCGCAAGCGCCGTCCATGCCAGCCGAAGACGTCCACGCCGCCATCGACGCCGGCAAGACCGCCCTGAAACTGACCGAACCTTACACCACGGAAGAGCGCCAGGGCTGGCTTGAAGGCATCCGTGATGCCCTGCTGGCCAACCGTGAGGAAATCGGCCGTATCCTCTGCATGGAACACGGCAAACCGCTGAACGAAGCCCAGGGCGAAGTGGATTACGCCGCCGGCTTCTTCGATTACTACTCCAAACATATGGATGCCCTCAAGGCCCACCACCTGGAAGAAAAGCCCCGCAACTGCACCTGGGCTGTCCACTATCGTCCCGTCGGCGTGGTGGGTCTGATCACGCCCTGGAACTTCCCCATCGGCATGATCGCCAAGAAACTGGCCGCTGCACTGGCCGCGGGCTGCCCTTCCGTCATCAAACCCGCCAGCGAAACCCCGCTGACCATGATCGCCCTGTTCACCGTCATGGACGAAAACGTCAAACTGCCCAAGGGCATGGTCAACCTGGTCATGGGCAAGGCCAGCGTCATCGGCAAGGTCCTCTGCGATCATCCGGACGTCCCCATGCTCAGTTTCACCGGCTCTACCGAAGTGGGCCGCAAACTGATCATCGATACCGCTGAACACGTCAAGAAACTGGCCCTGGAGTTGGGCGGCAACGCACCCTTCATCGTCTTCGAAGACGCCGACCTCGACGCTGCAGCCGATAACCTGATCGCCAACAAATTCCGCGGCGGCGGCCAGACCTGCGTCTGCGCCAACCGTATTTTCGTCCAGGAAGGCGTCATGGAAGCCTTCAGCCAGAAACTGGCTGACCGAGTCAACAAGATGACCGTAGGCGATGGCATCAACGGCGACGTGGACATCGGCCCGCTGATCAACCGCGCAGGCTTCGACAAAGTCCGCGAACACCTGGCCGACGCCCTCAAGAACGGCGCCGCCCTGGTGGCCGGCACCAAGCCCGAAAGCCTGCCCAAAGACGAGCTGTTCTTCCCGCCAACGGTGGTCAGCGGCGTGACCCGTGACATGGCCTGCTTCCGCGAAGAAACCTTCGGCCCACTGGTGCCGCTGGTGTCCTTCAAAACCGAAGACGAAGCCATCGAAGCCGGCAACGACACCGAATTCGGCCTCGCCTCCTACGTTTTCACCAACGACGAAGCCCGCGCCATGCGCGTCGCCGGCGGCCTGCGCTTCGGCCACTGCGGCTGGAACACCGGCACCGGCCCGGCCCCGGAAGCCCCCTTCGGCGGCATGAAAGCCTCCGGCACCGGCCGCGAAGGCGGCCTGGAAGGCCTGTTCGAGTTCGTCGAGCCCCAGGCCGTTCCGCGGGGTTTCTGACGATAAGACCCGATCAAAAAGTCGGGCATATCACAGAAGTACCCGGGAGCGGGTGAGGGGGCGTTTTTTACAGACCGTCTTCGGCCAGGGATGGCCGAAGCCGAGCCCTACATGGATGTACTTGTGGGCGTGTCTGGAAAAAATGCACCGGAACCCGCTCCCCGGCAATCAACTCTCAGGCTGAAATGCCCGACCCACAACACCCCACCCATGGATGATATACTTCCGCCTCAATCTCAAACAGCCAGCGGCAGCAGAACTCCATGGATGTCTCCCCGATCATCGATCCCCTGAACGACGCCCAGCGTGAAGCGGTTACCGCCCAGAACGACCACCTGCTGGTACTTGCCGGCGCAGGCAGTGGCAAAACCCGCGTGCTGGTCCACCGCATGGCCTGGCTGATGCAGGTTGACCAGCTGCCGCCTAGCAGCATCCTTGCCGTGACCTTCACCAACAAAGCCGCCAAGGAAATGCGCTACCGCATCGAACAGATGATGAACCTGCCCACCCGGGGCATGTGGTTCGGTACCTTTCATGGCATTGCGCACCGCCTGCTGCGCTCACACTGGCAGGATGCCAGCCTGCCGGAAAACTTCCAGGTACTCGACAGCGACGACCAGCTGCGCATGGTCAAACGGGTGATGCGGGAACTGCAGATTGATGAAAGCCGCTGGCCACCGAAACAGGCCCAGTGGTTCATCAACAGCCAGAAAGACGAAGGGCTGCGGGCTGCGCATATTCAGGACAACCCGGGCGACCACTTCACCAGCACCATGCTCAGGGTTTATCGCCAGTACGAGCAGCTCTGCAACCTCAGTGGACTGGTGGACTTCGGCGAGCTGCTGCTGCGCTCCCACGAACTCTGGCTGCACCGGCCGGAACTGCTGGCCCACTACCAGAGCCGCTTCCGCC
>NZ_CAXBDN010000152.1:0-10293 GCF_963974375.1 uncultured Marinobacter sp. | reverse complement strand
GACAGCGCCCTGGCCATCGCGGTGTCCAATGCCGGTGGTCTGGGGTCGCTGCCCTGCGCAATGCTGTCTGCCGATCAGCTGGCGGAGCAGCTGGAAAAGCTCCGGGCCGGCACCAGCCAGCCCTGGAACCTCAACTTCTTCTGCCACACCCCGCCAAAGCCTGACCCGGCCCGGGAAACCCGCTGGCGGCAGGGGCTGTCCCCCTATTACCGGGAGTTCGGTATCGATCCGGAAACCATTGCGGAGGGACCGGGCCGGGCGCCCTTCAGCCATGAGATCGCAGACATCGTAGAGCCGTTCCGGCCTGCGGTGATCAGCTTTCATTTCGGGCTGCCGGAGCCGGATCTGCTGGCGCGGGTCAAGGGATGGGGCGCCCGGGTTGTGTCCAGCGCCACCACCGTTGAGGAAGCCCGCTGGCTGGAAGCCCACGGTGCCGACGCGGTGATTGCCCAGGGACTGGAGGCAGGGGGTCACCGGGGCATGTTTCTGACCGACGACCTGACTACCCAGGTGAGCACCCTGGCGCTGGTACCGCAGATTGTTGCCGCCGTAGACTGTCCGGTGATCGCCGCCGGCGGTATTGCTGATGCCCGGGGCCTGCAGGCGGTGCTGGCACTGGGAGCTGTTGCGGCCCAGGTGGGCACGGCTTATCTGCTTTGTCCGGAAGCCACCACCCGGCCACTGCACCGGGACGCCCTGAAAAGCGAGGCGGCCCGTCATACTGCGCTCACCAACCTGTTTTCCGGTCGCCCCGCCCGCGGCATTGTCAACCGGGTGATCCGCGAGCTGGGCCCCATCAGCGACCTGCCATCGGAGTTTCCGCTGGCGACCTCAGCCATTGCACCCCTGCGCACGGCGGCGGAGGCCCGCGGTCTCGGTGACTTTTCTCCATTGTGGAGTGGTCAGAACCCTGACGGATGCCGGGACATTCCGGCCGCCGAGCTGACCCGCAGCCTTAGCCCGGACTGAATCCCGGAAGACCGGATAACGTCCTGATGGAGCGGGAACCATGACAAGACGGCGGGTGCCTCTGCTGGTGACGATAGCCGTGCTGCTGTTATTGGCCGTCGGCAGCAGCCTTTGGCTACGCAGCTGGTGGGCCGGCTGGCTGGAGGCCCAGGGCATCGTGCAACTTGACTGGACGGGGCTGGAGCTGAGCTTTGCCGGCGTCCGCCCAGGGTCGGTGCAGCTGGGCGCTGTGACTGTTGAGCGGGAATCGGCGGGACAGCGTTTGCGTCTGGAGGGACTCAATCTCACGGCCGGCCTTGGCTGGCAGAGCTGGCGACCCACGTTGCAGAACCTGCGGGTGGAAGAATTGCAGGTGGATTACTGGCCTCCTGAGCAAGCACAGGAACAGCCGATGGCGCCACCGGACGAGCCATTATCCGCTATGTTCTCTGAGCAGGATCTGCCACTGTGGTTGCCCGAACACCTGCAAATTGACCAGCTTCGTCTGAACCTGCCTTGCCGGGCCGGCCGATGTGCCCTGAGCGGCAGTGTGGATATCTCCCGGGCCGGATCGTTGTTGCCCCTCAACGTCAACCTGACACTGGATGACCCGGCCCATCCCATGCGCCTTGTTGCCCAGGCGGACGGTCAGTGGCCTCAGCAAGTCCGTCTCGATACCCGCCTTGAGGCAGAGGGCGAACCACTGGTGACCCTGATCTCTGACTGGCGGCCATCGGAAAACCTGCTACCGGCCAGGGTTCACTGGCAGGGGCGCCTGGAAGCACCGGAACTGCCTCAGGCCGACTGGCTGCTGGAACGGTTGAGCAACTGGTTTGATTTACCCGCCAACCCGCTGCCGGATCAGCCGGACGCCGGCGTTCTGGCTCTGCAGTGGGAGCTCGACTGGCCCCAGTCCGTATCTGACCAGCCCGCCGTCCACTTGTTGCGTCACCCGGATCTGAAGGGGGATGTGCGGCTACAGGCACAGCTGCCGCAGCCCTGGCCGATTCCCGGAGTGGCCACCGTACAGGGCAACCTGGCCCTCGATCTGAACGCAGACGGGCGCTGGCTGGCCCGCGCTGCACAGGGCCGGTTGCGGTTGACCGGTCTCGGAGGCTGGATCAATGCTGTGCCCGAGGCATTGCGACCCCGGGCACTGGAGATAAGTCTCACCCCGGCAGAGCTGCTGCCCCGGCCTTCCGGGCATGCGGGGATGCTACCGTTGCGGCTGGCCGTAACCACTGAGGGCGCCCAGCCACTGAGGCTTGAGTCCCATCTGGCGGTGGCGACCCGTGCACCCTGGCAGCTGCAGCTGGGACGAACCCGGTTGCGGGGCCAGATGCCAGGCTGGCAGGCCGGGGACTGGCGGTTGCAGACCCTGCGGGCTGACCTGGTGGTGAGCGGAACAGCAGATCTGGACGGATTGCAGCTTACCGTTGAGCGGGGCTCGGTACTGGAGATCGCCCACCTGGATCCGGCGGAAGGTAGCGCGATTGCGGACCTTTGGCTGGATGGACTGAGCTGGCAGCCAGAGGGCGTGACGCTGAAAGCTGCCTACAGTCTGGCGGGGGAGCGGCGACAGCTGGACCAGCTGACAGTGGCGGGCCCGGTGCAGCTAAGTGCGCGAAGCATTCGTCATCCATTGCTGAAGACCCAGAGCTGGCGTCTGCAGGGCAAGGGCAGCGCAAGCACCAGTCAGATAGAGTTGGATGTCCAGTTGCGGCCTGCGTCCGGCGGGCCGTTAGCCATGGTTCTGAACTGGCCGTTGAGCGGCCCGTTGGCTCTGGATATTTCCGGAGGCTGGCAGGGCAAGTCGGGTAGTGATGCGCTGGCGGGTGTATTGACCAGCTGGCCGTCCCTGCTGACTTTTGATCAGGGGACCATGACCACGGATATTACATTGAGGAAATCGCCGGGAGATGTCCCGCTGAGCCTGTCCGGTAAGCTTGCCTTCGACCAGCTGTCCGGGGTCTACGACCGCATGGCCTGGACGGGACTCACCGGACAGCTGCCTTTCTCACTGGCGCAGAACCAGCTGCAGGTGGAAACCACCGACCTTACCCTGGCCCAGGTGAACCCGGGCATCGCAGCTGGCCCCCTGACCCTGTCAGCGTCCTACCAGGCTCCGATCGGCTCGCCGGCTTCCGGCACGGTGGAACTTCGACGGGTGGACGCCAGTTTGTTGGGTGGCAATCTGGTGGTTGAACCCCGTCGCTGGTCGATGGCGGAGCTTCCGGTCATTATTCCTGTGCAGATACGGCAGCTGGAGCTAAGCAGCCTGCTGACCGCCTATCCCATGGAGGGCCTTGCGGGCACCGGCACGCTGAGCGGTTACCTGCCGCTGCGTTTGGGCAGTGACGGTATTGCCATTGAGCGCGGACGGGTTACCGCGGAAGCACCGGGAGGCACCCTGGTATTCCCGTCAGACCGGCTTCGAGCCATTGCTCAGAGCAATCCGACCATGGACCTGGTCGCCCAGGCCATGGAAAATTTCCGCTATTCTGTTTTAAATAGCGCCATAGATTATGATGAAAGCGGTACCCTGCAACTGGGCCTGAATCTTGAAGGTTCAAATCCCGAGGTTCAGCAGGGCCAGGTTGTTCGACTGAACATCACGATCGAGGAGAACATACCGGACCTGCTGACCAGCCTGCAGCTGAGCGGTAAGGTCAACGAAGCCGTCACCGAACGGGTACGCAAGATGCTGCAGGAACAGGGGCGGACCGCGCCAGAGCCGTAGATGGTCTTCCGCACACCGCAACACCCAATGCTATGACCGGTTCCCAGTAACCGGGGAGGACGACTCTGTATGGTAGGCAAGGATAGAGCACACGAATTTAATCGCCGCAGGCCCTGGCTGACCGGGGTGGTCGCCACACTTTTGGCGCTGATTCTCGCTGCCTGCACCCCAACGGTTCAGTTAGCGGCCCCGAAAGAGCCGATCACCGTCAATCTGAACGTCAAGATTCAGCACGAGATATACGTCAAAGTCGACCGGGAGGTTGACGCCCTGTTCAGTGAAGGCGGCCTGTTCTGAACCGCCTCAGTCAAACAGCACGGTGCCAAGCTAAGGAGCACTACATGAATTCGATGATTCGCACAGGCCGCGTGGCCATCCTGACCGCCCTGATGGCACTGCTGACCAGCCTGCCGGCGTTTGCTACAAGTCTTGAGGAAGCCAAATCGCAACTGGAACCCGCCAAGCAGCAGGGGCTGGTGGGTGAAATGCCCACCGGCTATCTGGGCGTGGTGAGTGCCGGTGGTGAGGCAGAAACCATCGTCAGAATGATCAACAATGCCCGCCGGGATGAGTACGCGAGAATTGCCGAGCGTCACGATATCCCCGTCACCCAGGTTGAAGCCGTAGCAGGAAAAAAAGCAATCGAGCGCACGCCTGCCGGCCAGTTCATCCAGGTGGACGGTCGCTGGGTCCGAAAATAACGGGACACCAGGTTGGTTTGCGCTTATTTGCGCCTGACGGATCAGACTCAACGGGATGGCCCTTGCCCGGATGTCGGCGTCACCCTCTGGCTTTTATTCGCTTAGCGAGCTAAGTTTGATAACGGGCGCACCGCTGACCTGGTTTCGGTGCTGTCCCGGGTATCGGATTGCCGGAGGTTCATCATGAAAACAATAACGGATCAACTTGCCAACTATGCCGGTTACCATCGGGACCGGCGGAATATTCTGACCCACTTCATCGGTATTCCGATGATTGTGCTGGCCATTGCCATTCTGCTGTCGCGGCCGGTGTTCGGGCTTCCGGGACTGGCGCTGACGGTTTCGCCGGTCTGGCTGCTGGCCATCGCCAGTACCCTGTTCTATCTCGCCCTGGACCTTCGTTTCGGCATGGTCATGGGGGTGTTGATGGCCATTACGGTATGGGTGGCCGCCATCATTGCCAGCGGCTCCACGGCCAGCTGGCTGGGCTGGGGGATCGGTCTGTTTGTGGTGGGCTGGGCATTCCAATTTGTGGGCCATATTTTCGAGGGGCGTAAACCGGCCTTTGTGGACGACCTGGTGGGCCTGTTGATCGGCCCACTGTTCGTGGTGGCAGAACTGGCCTTCATGCTGGGCCTTTGCCGGTCACTGAACCAGGACATCGAGGCCCGGGTCGGACCGGTACATAACCGTCGGCAGACCACGGCGCCGCAATAACGCCCGCCGGACCATCCGGTCCGGCTTGCTGCACTCAAGGGACTGAATAACAACAACTGCTGAACAAGCCGAAATAGCAAAAAAAGAGAGCAACAATGTCCCAGAGCACGGCCCGCCCAAACATCTTTATCACGGTGTTTTGCGGCACGTTAACTTCCCTGGTAGTGATCGGTTTTGCCCGACTTGCCTATGGTGTCATTCTGCCTGCCATGCGGGCGGATCTTGATCTTTCCTACCAGCAGGCGGGTATCCTCGGCACCATCACCGCATTATGTTACGTCGGGTTTGTACTGGCCGGCGGTCTGGCGGCTGCCCGCTGGGGTGCCAAGGCGTCCATCATTTTCGGCATGCTGACGGTAAGTGCCGGGTTCGTGGGCCTGGCCCTGGTTTCGGGGTTCTGGTTCATTGCCGGCTTTATGGGCTTGCTGGGCTTCGGTACCGCCTTTGCGTTTGCTCCCATGGTGTCACTGCTGGCTACCTGGTTTCCGGACAAGCGGGGCCTGGTGATTGGCTGCATGACCAGTGGCGTCGGCGGCGGGGTTCTGGTGGCCGGCCTGCTGGTGCCCTGGTTGTTCACTGTTTTTGGCGAAACCGGCTGGCGGGTCAGCTGGGGCGTGTTTGCGGTGGTAGCGTTGCTGGTGGCCACCATGATCGGTGTGTTTGTCCGGAATCCACCGAAGCATGCGACTGGTGCCGGTGAACGCCCGCCCACCGCGGACAAGTGGCTGATCTACAAGAACCCGAGGGTTATCATTGTTGCATCGGTCTATGGCGCCATTGGCCTGACCTACATCGTGCAGACGGTGTTCATGGTGAGCTTTATGGTAGAGACCGGCTACGCCGAGAGTATTGCCGGCAGCTACGTGGCGATGATGGGGTTGATGTCCATTGTGGCGGGGCCGCTGTGGGGCTGGTTGTCGGATTTCTGGGGCCGGGGTAATGCGCTGACCGGTTCGATGATTCTGGTAACCACCGCCATGGGCCTGCCCTTGCTGGATCAGTCCCTGACCATGTTCTTCTTTCATTTTCTGGTGATGGGTATATCCCTTAACGGCCTGTTTGCGTTGATTCAGGCCAGCGCGACGGATCAGGTGGCGCCCCGCTATATTCCTATTGCTTTCAGCTTCGTGACCTTGTTCTTTGCATTGGGTCAGTTTATCGGTCCGGCCGTTGCCGGTTGGCTGATTGAAGAGACCGGCGACTTCCGGATCGCCTTTGGTTTTGCCTTTGTGGTGCTGGTGGGCGGAACCGTGCTGACGCTGTTGATCCGCCGTTTCCCGAACGAATGGGCGGTGGGTGAGCCCGGCAAAGCTGAGGCAGAAGCGGCGCCCGCTAGCGCGCCGTAAATCAGTGCGCAGGGTAGCCGGCGATCAGGAACAAAACGGCCCGAACTGCCAGAATCGTCGGCAGCGAAGGGCCTGCTCGCATTCCGCAAGCTGGTTCTGGTATCGCTCAGTGCGGGCGGCCACCCGCGTTGCCAGTTGCCGGACGGCGGGTTTCTCAAGGTGACGTCCCTGGCGAAAACCGGTGGGTCCTTCATGGTAGGCCAGATAAAGATCCCGGGCGTTGGTTAAGGGCAATCCCAGCTGCCGCCGGGTTCGGTCGTTATACCAGCCAATAAAGTCCACCGCGTGGCGAATCTGGGTGCGGTCAGCGAAAGCGCTGCCAGCCTCGGCCATGTAATCCCGCCAGGCCGGGTCCAGGGCCTGGGCATAACCATAGGCCGTTGTCGGCCGTTTCCAGGGCAGATGGGTATACAGGCGGGTGCGGGGCGGCTGGATGTGGCTGCGAAAACTGGACTCGTAGTAGATAAACGCCATCTGACTGGCGATGGGCGTGCCCCACTTGTCTTCCGACGCCCGGGCGTAATCGTACCAGTGAGGGTATTCCCCGAAAATGGCGCACAGGTTGTCCGGCTGCCTTGGTGGTGGCGGCACATCAATGCTGTAGCCGCCCGCCAGCGTACCCAGTAAACCGATAAAGACGATGGGCATCACCGTGTGGCGAAGGTGCCAGCGCATGCGGGTAAGCCGGTTTCGGGTTCTGGTCTTCATGATTATCCTGCCTGCGTTGGCCTCACGTTATCAGCCGTTCCTGTCCGCTCCTATCGGCACTTGCCGCAGCTCTTGCCGACATCAGCCTTTCCTGATTATGCTGATTGTGATGGAAACACCGCGAGACAGGGAACAGGGACATGTCGACCATCGCTTTCGAGGAACTGTACCAGCAACACTCCCGACGGGTACTTGCCACCCTGATCCGCCTGTTGCGGGATTTTGATCTGGCCGAAGAGGTCATGCAGGAGGCCTTTGCGGCGGCTCTGCAGGTGTGGCCAGAGCAGGGAGTGCCCGATAATCCCCGGGCGTGGCTGGTGCGCACCGGACACAACAAGGGCATCGACCAGATCCGCCGGCGCCAGACCGCCAGAGAGTTTGCTTCCTGGCAATTACAGGAGGAGCACAGCACTCCCGATTGCGAGCCGGGCGTCTTCAACGACGACATGTTGCGCCTCATTTTCACCTGCTGCCACCCCGGGCTGGCTCTGGAGGTCCAGTTGCCCCTGACCCTGCGGGAAGTCTGTGGGCTTACTACCGAACAGGTAGCCGCCGGTCTGCTGCAGAAACCCACCAGTGTTGCCCAGCGCATCGTCCGCGCCAAACGCAAAATCCGCGATGCCGCCATTCCCTATGAGATTCCCGGCTCCCGCAACCTGCAGCCACGGTTGCAGGCAGTCCTCCACGTTATCTATCTGATTTTCAACGAGGGCTACTCCCGCAGTGACGGTGTCCAGGTGGTGGATGTCAGTCTCACCCGTGAGGCCATCCGGCTGGCAGGCCTGCTGTCCACGCTGCTGCCCGATCCGGAAGTCTATGGGGTGTTGGCACTGCTGCTGTTGCAGGACGCTCGCCGTGATGCCCGTCAGGATACAGAGGGAAATCTGGTGACCCTGGAGGACCAGGATCGTCGGCTCTGGGATCAGGACCAGATCGCCCTGGGCCAGCAATGGCTGATCCGGTCCTTGCATCAGGGCAGCGCTGGCCCCTACACACTGCAGGCTGCCATTGCGGCGGTGCACAGTGAGGCCGTCACTGCAGAAGTCACCGACTGGGCGCAGTTAGTCGGGCTTTACGATCGGTTGTTCCTGCTTCAGTCAACGCCGGTGGTGGCACTGAACCGGGCCGTGGCTATGGCCATGCGGGATGGCCCCGAGCAGGGGCTGGCGCGGCTGGATGAACTGGCGGATCAGCCGGTATTGCAGACTTACCACCTTTATCACGCCGCCAGGGCCGACCTTTTCCGGCGCTGCCAGCGACCGGCGGAAGCCTGTGAAGCATACGAGCAGGCGCTGAAGCTGGTGCGCCAGGAGCCGGAGCGGCAATTCCTGGTGCGACGCCTTCAGAGCCTGCAGTCTCCTACCGGAAAATACGCCCTGCCATCCCCCTGAGAACGTCCCGTTCCAGAATTTTTTGGCGACCCCTGTCGAATTCCCTCCATGCCAGACGACTCATGAATACACAACGGCTGACAAGGAGACCCAAGCCATGCAATTCATGATGATCAGAAAGGCCGATACATCCACCGAGCAGGGCGACATGCCCTCACAGGCCATGCTCTCCGAGATGTCGGCGTACAACGAGCGAATGGCCGCCGCAGGCGTGTTTGTTACTGGCAGTGGCCTGACTCCGACCCGGGAGGGTTGCCGGATCGAGTTCAGTGATGGCAAGCCAGTGGTGCTTCAGGGCCCGTTTGAACCCCCGGGCGAACAGATCGCCGGGTACTCCATACTGGAGGTGGCCTCGCTGGAAGAAGCCATTCACTGGGCCAGTCAGTGGCCCACCATGGATGCAGACGGCAATGTGCGCCTGGAGCTGCGGCGTTACTTCGACATGGAGGATTTCGAGCCCGGTGCGGGCATTGAGCGGCATCTGCAACTGGAAGCCAGTCTGCAAAAGCGCCCGGACGCCTTCAATGTGTACCTGATGTTTGATGGTCGCTGCGAGCAGGCACTGAACTTTTACGCAGAACTGCTGGGCGGCGTTGTCGAGGACATGATGACTTACGGTAACAGTCCGGCTGCAGGGGAAGTGCCGGCGGCCATGCATCCGCTGATCATCCATGGTGCGGTTAATCTGGGCGGGCGTTATCTGATGGGGTCCGATATGCCGGCAGATCAGTACCAGGTGCCGGCCAGCGCCTCGGTGCAGATCTCCTACAACGATGTTGCCCGTGGCGAGGCGGTCTTCAATGCACTGGCTGACGGTGGTCAGATCGAAATGCCGTTTGCGGAAACCTTCTGGGCCTACCGGTTCGGTGCGGTCCGGGACCGGTTTGGGGTGGACTGGATGATTAACTGTGACCAGCCGGGCTGACACCAGCTGGAAAAGGAGAAAACCATGAAATATCTGGCGCTGGTGTATTACCAGGAACAACTGATCAACCGCATGACGGAGCAGGAGTGGCACGACCTCAATCAGGAGTGTATCGGCTGTGTGGAGAAGCTGACGGCGCAGGGTCATTATCTCGCGGGACAGGCGCTGCAGCCGGTGGATACCGCCACCACCCTGCGATTAAGGGACGGCGAAGTGCTGCTGTCTGACGGCCCGTTCGCGGAAACCAAGGAGCAGCTGGCGGGTTTCTACATGCTGGAGGCCAGAGACCTGAATGAAGCTCTGCACCTGGCGCGCAACATTCCCCCGGCCCGGCTGGGCAGTGTGGAAATCCGGCCGGTGCGGGAGCTGCCCCCGAAAGATGAGACAACCAATGCCCGGACTGCACAGGAGACAGCGCAATGAGCTATGTAGACGGATTTGTGGCAGCGGTGCCCACCGCTAACAAGGAGAAGTATCGGGAGCATGCGAAACTGGCGATTCCGGTGTTCCAGGACCACGGCGCACTGACCATGGTGGAGTGCTGGGGCGACGACGTGCCCGATGGCAAGGTGACCTCGTTTCCCATGGCAGTGAAATGCCAGCCGGATGAAACCGTGGTGTTTTCCTGGATTATCTGGCCCTCCCGGGAAGTGCGGGATGCCGGCATGAAAAAGGTGATGGAAGATCCCCGCATTCAGCCCGATGTGAACCCCATGCCGTTTGATGGCAAACGCATGATCTATGGCGGTTTTCAGATGATCGTGGATGCCTGATGGACGAACTGAGGCTGGCCTTGCCATTGGGCAACAGCCAGCCT
>NZ_CAXBDN010000151.1:0-10329 GCF_963974375.1 uncultured Marinobacter sp. | reverse complement strand
TCCACCGACCCCATGCTCCAGTTATGGTCCCCTTCCGGCTTCTCCCGGGTCAGGTAGATTTTCTCCGGACGCAGGGCAATCAGGGTGTCCGTGGTTTCAGCCGGCGTGGTGACACCCCGGTCGATGAACACCGGGGCGTCCAGCAGCTGGCTGGTCAGCAGAACGCTGTCGGCGTTGTCCTCGCGGATACTGGCGTCAATGATATTCACCGAGCCGATGAACTCGGCGGTCATGCGACTGTTGGGGCTTTCATAGATATCAATGGGCGAGCCCACCTGGGCTATGCGGCCATGAGACATGATGGCGATACGGCTGGCCATGGTCATGGCTTCTTCCTGGTCGTGGGTCACCATCAGGCAGGTGGCGCCGACGTTCTCCAGGATATCCACCAGCTCCAGCTGCATTTCGGTGCGCAGTTTCTTGTCCAGCGCCCCCATGGGCTCGTCCAGCAGCAAAAGCTTGGGCCGCTTGGCCAGCGAGCGGGCCAGCGCCACCCGTTGCTGTTGGCCACCGGACAACTGATGGGGTTTGCGCCGGGCGAAGGCTTCCATCTTCACCAGCTTAAGCATGGCGGCTACCCGGTCGCGGATGTCGTTCTTGGGCAGCTTGTCCTGCTTCAGGCCCATGGCAATGTTCTGCTCCACCGTCATATGAGGGAACAGCGCATAGGACTGGAACATCATGTTGGTGGGGCGCAGGTAGGGCGGCAGCGCGGTGATGTCCTCACCGTCCAGCAGCACCCGGCCACCGTCCGGCCGCTCGAAGCCCGCCAGCATCCGCAACAGGGTGGACTTGCCGGAGCCGGAGCCACCCAGCAACGCAAATATCTCACCCTTGTGGATGTCCAGATTGACGTTATCCACCGCCAGGGTGCCGTCGAAGCTCTTGGCTATGCCCTGAATGCTGAGCAGCACCTCCGCCGGAGCGGAAGTGCCGGGTGCGTTAACCACCCCTCAGCGACCAGACTTGACGCTGGTCCAGGTGCGGGTCATCAGGCGCTGGGCGTCCTGGGGCCGACCTTCCATCAGGTAGAGCTTCTTCATCACCTCCTCAGACGGATAGATGGAGGGGTCGCTCAGGATTTCTTCATCCACAAACTCGCTGGCGGCCGCGTTGGGGTTGGCGTACCAGACGTAGTTGGTGATGTCGGCGATGATCTCCGGCTTCATCAGGAAGTTCATCAGAATGTGGGCGTTTTCCACGTTCGGCGCGCCGACGGGGATGGTCATCATGTCAAACCACAGCACCGCGCCTTCTTTCGGAATGGTGTAGAGAATGACGTTGCCGTTCTCCGCTTCCTCGGCGCGGGCAGCGGCCTGCAGGATGTCTCCGGAATAGCCGGCAGCCACGCACAGATCACCGTTTGCCAGATCGCCGATGTAACGGGAGGAATGGAAGTAGGTAATGTTCGGACGCACAGCCTTGATGACGTCACCGCCCTTGCGGATGTCGTCGGCGTTGTTGCTGTTGGGGTTCAGGCCGATGTAGGCCATGGCTGCGCGAACCATTTCCTCACCGGAATCCAGCATGGCAATGCCACAGCCGCCGGCGGCAAGCTTGCCGGTGACTTCAGGATCAAACACCAGAGCCCAGGAATCCGTGGGTGCATCCTCCCCCAGAATTTTCTGGATGCGTGCCTCGTTGTAGCCGTAGCCGTTGGTACCCCACAGATAGGGAAGGGAGAACTGGCTGCCCGGGTCCACCAGCTCCAGCTGGGCCATCAGATCCGGGTGCAGGTTGGTCCGGTTCGGCAGCTTGCTGTGATCCAGGGCCACAAACGCTTTGGCAGAAATCTGCTTGGCCACATAGTGGTTGGACGGCACCACCAGGTCGTAACCAGAACGTCCGGACAACAGCGCTGCTTCGAGCACCTCGTTGCTGTCGTAGACGTCATAGATGACCTTGATGCCGGTTTCTTCTGTGAACTTCGCAAGAGTGTCTTCGGCGATGTAGTCAGACCAGTTGTACACACGCACTTCTCCAGCCGCCAAGGCTGCAGACGTACCCATAGACAGAGCAATAGCGGCAGCGATTGCTGCGGGCTTACACAACTTCAACATGGAACTGTCCCTCACTGAAAAGGGATGGATACAAAGCGTGCAGGACGCACGCGGTGTTGTGCAGGTCTGCTGAGGGTGGCCTTCTGGCGGCGGAAACGTCGCGCAGAGACTCCTTTGAGGCTTGTCCTGGAAACGGTGGTGGGGAACCTCCGTATTCTCGCGATATTTATCATGAGAATGGGGGTCGCACCAGAATTATTTTCGTGTGGAATCCTGTGAGTTATGCGTATTGGGAGATAAACCGTTGATGGTGGTTTATCCTTGTCGCAAACCAACGCCTGGCCCGTGCCACGCAGCTGTAACCGAGGAGCCCGAACATGTCCAACCTTCCGCAACTGACCGATGCCCTGCTGACCCTGGAAAACCGGGTGGCAGTGCTGACCATGAACCGCCATGACCTGCGTAACGCCCTGACCGGCTCTCACCTGATTGATGATCTGGTGACCACCGCAAACTGGGTCAACCACTGCGATGACGTCTCGGTTCTGGTGATTACCGGTGCCGGCTCCGCCTTCAGCGCTGGCGGTAACATCAACGACATGGCCAACCGTGGCGGCGATTTCGCGGGTGATGTGGCCGAGTGCGCCGACCGCTACCGCAAAGGCATCCAGCAGATTCCCCTGGCCCTGCAGGCGGTGGAAGTGCCCATCATCGCGGCCGTCAATGGCCCGGCTATTGGTGCCGGTTTTGACCTGGCCAACATGGCGGACGTGCGCATCGCCTCCGAGAAAGCGAAATTTGGCGAAACCTTCCTCAACCTGGGCATCATCCCCGGTGACGGCGGCGCCTGGCTGATGCAGCGCCTGATCGGCTACCAGCGCGCCTTCGAACTGACCCTCACCGGCCGCATTGTGGAGGCCGCCGAGGCCAAAGAACTGGGCATCGTGCTGGAGGTAGTCCCCGCCGACGACCTGATGCCAACCGCCATGAAAATGGCAACCCGAATCGCCAGCCAGCCCCCCAAAGCCACCCGCCTCACCAAGCGCCTGATGAAAATGGCCCAGCGGATGGAACTGAAAGACTTCCTCGACCTCTGTGCCGTCTTCCAGGGCATGTGCCACAACGAGCCAGAGCATTTGGATGCGGTGAACAAGATGCTGGAGTCTATGGCGCGGAAGTGAGTTGTAAGGCCTGAAAGTGTGCTCAGGTACGTGATTTCGTCAGAAGTCACGGGTAATATTGCGCTGGTCTCTTCATGCCTATTAGCAGTAGAGACCAGAACTTCCATTTGGATGGAAACGATCACATAGAAAGGAGTCTTCAAATGAGCCAGGTTTCGCTCAGCCTTCCCGTAATCAGTGACCAAAATGTCGTGCTTACCGACCAGGAAGCGCGCGATGTCTTTGTGTTCTTCTGGCCGGAACGAACGCAGGCCATCGAGCGCATGGCATTGGACATTGATGCCCGCCGGTACGCCCAGGCTCTGCTTATTGTCGCGGTGGACGCCTCTTACCTCGTCGGTTTTGTCGACATATTGGTGAATGCGATCATCCGGCGAAAGCCAGGTGCCAGAGTTCAGGCGCTTATCCGTAAAATTACCCGGAAATATGTCCAGCACTGGTGGAAGAACGCGACCGAAGAAGACCTGCTGGATCCGAAGATTTACGATACTGTTCGCCGGACTATCGCCCTCAAACAAAAGACGCGTTTTGAAATGCTCCTTGCGGGAATTGCCTCTCTGCCTGCAATGCTTCCTTCATTTGAAGTGGCAGATCTTGGTGCTGGTAACGTCATCTGGATCTGAGGTTGGTCGAAATGAAAAAGTTAATAGTGGGTTCGCTGGTTTTACTATTTGTACTTATCGTTGGCGCTGGTGGTATCTCTGCATACCATTTATCCACCAGCTCTCCCGTCACTCTGATTGTCTATATGAGTTCGGATGAGTCGCCGATACTCCTGCGATGGGGCGCCGAAAAGGCGCTATACGCGTTTCACCCAAGCGAAGACGACGTTCAACAACTGAACGCCGAAGCTGGAGCTCGCTATGCCGCTCTCTATCCTGATCAATCCAAGGCGGACAAGCTTCTCGGTCATTTTCTGGAGAATGGTGTCGATGTGAACGCGATAGACCGAGCCAGCGGGTCGGGTGTGACGGCGTTGCATTCGGCGGTACTCGAGCGGAATCCCTATGCCGTCAGGTTGTTGCTTGAACATGGAGCCGACGCTGGAATGGCAGGCGCGCAGGGCCGAACGCCGCTGGATTTTGCTGAGATGCTACAAGATCAGGACCCGGGAGCGGATATTGCGGAGATTATCCTGCTATTGGAGCCGGCTCAGAGTTAGCCAGATTAGAAGGATTTCACCGCTGAGTGGTGGGGCTTTATGCCTTGAAGCCCCCTTAATCCTAAGTTCAGGGACTCGTTCGGCTTAGCGTTCCCGTCCTCGTAACCGCTCCCCACAGGCCTCCCCAAACGCCTTCAATAACGCCCGGTAGAAGGGGTAGTCGCCAACCTCGTGATCGGGATGCCACTGCCATTCCGGGTGCCATTGCACGGCCAGGTTGAAAGCCGGGGCGTCGGTGAGGGAGAAGGCTTCTACCAGGCCGTCTTCGGCCACGGCTTCCACCTGCAGGCCCGGGGCCAGGTCGCGTATGCCCTGTTCGTGCAGGGAGTTAACGTAAACCGGATCTGGCGTGCTCCAGATCTTCGCCAGTCGTCCGCCCGGGAGTATGCGGATGGTGTGGCCACGGCCATAACGGTCGGCCAGGGGTGACTGTTTGTCTTCCCGATGTTCCTGAAAATGGCCAACGTTATGGAGTTTCTGGTGCAGGGTGCCGCCCAGGGCCACGTTCATTTCCTGAAAACCACGGCAGATGCCCAGAATCGGCACGCCAGCGGCGACGGCGGCGCGGATCAGGGGCAGGGTGGTGGCGTCCCTTTTCGGGTCGTGTTCGGTGCCCGCTTCACTGCTCTCGCCACGGTAGTGGTGAGGTTCGATGTTGGATGGCGATCCGGTCAGCAGAATGCCGTCCAGCCTGGCCACCAGCTGGCTCAGGGGAAGACCCTCGCCCAGCGCGGGAATGGCTACCGGAATAGCGCCGGCGCCCTCGGACACGGCCCGGGTGTATTTCTCACCGACCGTGAATATGGGGTGTTCGCCATCGGGCCGCTGGCTGCAGGCACTGATGCCGATCAGGGGCAGGGTCGCTGCAACAGGTTGTGAAAACGGGTGTGTAGGCAAGGACAGTGAACTCCAGGTGGTAACAGGGTTTCCTGATCAGGAAACACGCAATTTCTAGCACGCTGATGTCTGCTTAACCAGCGATTTCCGCAGAGGCGCCCTGCGTTATGTGCGTATCTTGCAAAAGGCCACAGAAAACAGGATAAAGGAGCGTTAGGGAGCGTCGGCAGAGGTTACTGTGGGCGGCTCCGGTGCATTCCTGTGCCGGCTTTTCGCCACAGGCCAGTTTGGGTTCAGAAAGGCTTTCCTTATGAGTTCTGGTTTCGCGAGTGCCGACGCATTTCTTCAGGCACACCCCGAGCTGCAGTTTGTCGATCTGCTGATTCCGGATATCAACGGCATTGTCAGGGGCAAACGGGTAGATCCATCGGCCCTCGCCAAGGTCTTTGAGCGGGGCATTGCCCTGCCGGCTTCTATTTTTGCCCTCAACATTCAGGGCACCACCGTTGAGGAAACCGGTCTGGGCCTGGATATCGGCGAAGCCGACCGGGTGTGTCTGCCGATAGCTGACACACTTACCATGGAGCCCTGGCAAAAGCGTCCTACGGCCCAGCTGCTGCTGACCATGTACGAGCTTGACCGGACAACGCCGTTCTTTGCCGACCCCAGGGTGGTGCTGCAGAACATCGTCAAACGGTTCGATGAGCTGGGGCTTACCCCGGTGGCAGCGTTCGAGATGGAGTTCTACCTGATCGATCAGGAGAACCTGGCGGGCCGGCCCCAGCCGCCAAAGTCACCGATTTCCGGCAAACGTCCTGCCGGAACCCAGGCCTACTCCATTGACGATCTGGATGAGTACGCCGAATTGCTGGCGGACGTTCTGGATGCTGCCCATGAGCAGGAGTTGCCGGCAGATGCGCTGGTTGCAGAGTCAGCGCCCGGTCAGTTCGAGGTCAATCTGCATTATGTGAACGATGCGGTGCGCTCCTGCGATCACGCCACCCTGCTCAAGCGCCTGATAAAAAACGTGGCCTACGACCATGAAATGGACACCACCTTCATGGCCAAGCCTTACCATAACCAGGCGGGCAGCGGCATGCACCTGCATGTAAGCCTGTTGGACAAGGACGGCCACAACGTGTTCGCCGGTGATGCTGAGCAGCCCAACGACATGCTGCGCTGGGCCATCGGTGGACTGGTGGCCACCATGAACGATGCCATGGCGCTGTTCTGTCCCAACATCAACTCCTACCGGCGCTTCAGTCCGGAATATTACGTGTCCAGCGCGCCTACCTGGGGTGTGGACAACCGCACGGCAGCCTTGCGGCTGCCCGGCGGCGACCCGGAAGCACTGCGTATTGAACACCGGGTGGCCGGCGCGGATGCCAATCCTTATCTGGTGATGGCGGCGACCCTGGCGGGTATCCATTATGGAATCTCCAACCGCATCGAGCCGCCCCCGATGACCGTGGGTAACGCCCATGAACAGCACGAAGCCAGTCTGGTGAACAACCTGCGGGATGCCTTGCGGGGACTGGGCCAGTCTGATGTGATGGCCGATTATCTGGGCATTCCGTTTCTGGACGTATTTGCCGCCTGCAAGGAGCATGAGCTGAACGAATTCGAGATGACCATTTCGGATCTGGAATACCTCTGGTACCTGCACACGGTATAACGCTCTTCCAGGGGCGCCCCGGCGTCTGCCGGGGGTGCTTCCCGGTTTGCCAGAATCTTGGTTCAGTCCACTATTTTCCTCGTAGATGGTAATCTATAGCTTGCTACGTCTGTGACAAAAACAAGGATAACCAATGTCCGAAGCGCTCTTTCTCCGTGACGGAGAGTTTTATGTGCCCACACCTGCCTCTGGTAGCCCCTGGAGCCCCGCGCACCTTCACGGCGGGCCAGTGGTAGGGCTGATGGCCCATGCGGTGGAGCAGGCGTCGGAGTCTGCGGATCTTCATCTGGCCCGGCTCACTGTGGATTTGCTACGGCCAGTCCCGAATTCGCCGTTGACGATAACCACCCGCCTGGTGCGTGGCGGCAAGCGACTGCAGATCATTGAGGCGTCCTTGATCGCAGGAGAGACAGAAGTCACCCGGGCCAGCGCCCTCTTTCTGGAAAACAGGCCGGTAACCGTACCGGAACATGGTCGCTTCCCGGCAACAGAGCTTGAGCCTCCGTCAGCGCCAGTTGAGGCGACGGTGGCTGAAGCCGGCGGCTGGCAGAACCGCTACAGTCCGGTGGGCCTGCACAGCACGGCCAAAGCCGTGGTTCTTGATGGCGTTAATGGCAGCGGCCAGGGGCTTGCCTGGCTGCGATTGCCATTGCCGCTGGTTCAGGGCGTGAAGACCAGCCCTTCGGTCATGGCGGCCACACTCTGTGATTTTGGTAACGGGGTAGGCCAGCTTAATCTGTCCAGCGATCTGGGCTGCATCAACACCGATGTCAGCCTCTACCTCCACCGGGAGCCGGTGGGTGAGTGGCTGGGGCTGGATGCCCGCAGCCGTATGCAGGATACCGGTGTCGGTCTGGTGGAGACGACGCTGTTCGACAGCCAGGGTGCAGTGGGTAAGATCCTGCAGGCGATTATTACCATGCGGACTCACGAAGCAGGGTGAAAGCAAAGCAATAGACTGCGGCAATCTTGCGTCACAACCGCACCTGTCAACGGCGTCCATTGGACGCCGTTGTTGTATTCCGGGCCCGTCGCCGGAATCAGTCCAGGGCCAGCCAGGTGGCTTTCAGTTCCGTGTACTTGTCGAAGGCGTGCAGGGACTTGTCGCGGCCGTTGCCGGACTGCTTGAAGCCGCCGAAGGGCGCGGTCATATCACCGCCGTCATAGTGGTTGATCCACACGCTGCCGGCTCTCAGGGCCTTCGCCACCTTGTGGGCGGTGTTGATGTTGGAGGACCAGACCGCCGCCGCGAGCCCGTAGATGGAATCGTTGGCAATGGCGATGGCCTCCTCGGCGGTTCTGAAGCCGATCACCGAAAGCACCGGACCAAAGATTTCTTCCGAAGCAATGCGCATCTGATTGTTCACGCCTGCAAACACCGTGGGCTCGATAAACAGGCCGCCGGATTCCTCCAGTACCCGCTTGCCACCTTCTACCAGGGTTGCGCCCTCTGACTGGCCAATCGCGATGTACTCGATGATCCGGTCCAGCTGGGCCTGGTCGACAATGGCACCACAGGTGGTGGCCGGGTCCAGGGGATGGCCGGGGCGCCAGGCCTTCAGGGCCTCACAGATCAGGCCAATGAATTCGCTGCGAATGCTTTCTTCCACCAGCAGCCGGCTACCGGCGGTGCAGACTTCGCCCTGGTTGAAGGCAATGGCCCCAGCCGCCTCGGCGGCGGCTTTTTCCAGGTCGGGCGCATCGGCGAAGACAATGTTGGGGCTCTTGCCGCCCGCTTCCAGCCACACCCGCTTCATGTTGGACTGGCCGGCATAGATCATCAGTTGTTTGGCCACGTTGGTCGAGCCGGTGAACACCAGGCAGTCTACGTCCATGTGTAACGCCAATGCTTTGCCCACGGTGTGGCCGAAGCCTGGCAGCACATTGAAAACGCCGGCAGGAACGCCGGCTTCGCTGGCCAGTTCCGCCAGCCGGATCGCGGTTAACGGAGACTTTTCCGAAGGTTTCAGGATCACCGAGTTGCCGGTGGCCAGTGCCGGCGCGATCTTCCAGGAGGCCATGATCATGGGGAAGTTCCAGGGCACGATGGCCGCCACCACGCCCATGGGTTCCCGGGAGATCATACCGATCTGGTTATGGGGCGTGGCGGCCAGCTCGCCGTACACCTTGTCGATGGCCTCGGCGGTCCAGCGTATGGCCCTGGCTGTGGCGGGGACGTCCACTGCCCGGGCATGGCCGATAGGTTTGCCCATGTCGAGAGTTTCCAGCAGCGCCAGTTCGTCGCCGTGGGTTTCAATCAGCGCGGCAAAGCGAATCAGTATTGCCTTGCGTTCGCTCGGTGCCAGTTGGCTCCAGCTGCCGCTGTCAAAAGCGGCCCGGGCCACCGCCACCGCCTGGTCGGCATCAGCCTGGTCGCAGCTGGCTACCTGGACCAGTTGGCGGCCGTCGATCGGGCTGACGGACGGAAAGGTCTCACCGCTGCCGGCCCATTGATAGGCCCCATTGACGTAGGCTCGGCCCTCGAACGTAAGCTGGTCCGCAAGGGCCTGCCATTGGTTCTGGTCTGTGGGAGTGGTTCTGGAAAGCACGGGGTGGGACATGGGGTGAACGCCTCGCAGGCTGTGGGATGGCCCAATCATAGCAGCACTTTGACGGCGCACCACAGGTACCGTTATAGGTAGAAGAACCTGTCTTCCCGCCGGCATCCGGCTGACATAGACTGAGCGCGAATTCCGCCATGAAGGCGGTATCGATCACCGATATTTTCACTGTTCACTGGCGACCATCCATGACCCAATTTCCCCCCGTTTCTTCCTATTACGCCGCCTCCGCCAACCCGGCACCGCAACGTCCGCCTTTGCAGGGACGCTGCGAGGCGGACGTGTGTGTGGTCGGTGCCGGCTATACCGGACTTTCCACGGCATTGTTCCTGGCAGAGGCGGGTTTTCGGGTGGTGGTGCTGGAAGCGGCGACGGTCGGCTGGGGTGCCTCTGGCCGCAATGGCGGCCAGATCGTCAACAGCTTTAGCCGTGATCTGGACACCATCGAGCGCCAGACCACGCCGGATCACCTGCGCCTGTTGGCGGAAATGGCCTTTGAGGGCAGCCAGATCATCCGCCAGCGGGTAAAGGCCTACGGTATCCAGTGTGATCTGAAGGATGGTGGCATTTTTGCCGCGCTCAACTCGGGCCAGTTCAGCCATTTGGAAGCCCAGCAGTCGCTCTGGCGCCGGTTCGGTTACGACCAGCTGGAATTGCTGGACCGGGAGGCCATGCGGGCCCGTGTCGGCACCGATCGCTATGTGGGTGGCGCCATCGACCACACCGGTGGCCATATCCATCCCCTCAACCTGGCTTTGGGTGAAGCCGCGGCGCTGGAATCTCTCGGTGGTGTAATCTACGAACATTCGCCGGTCATCAAGGTGGTTCACGGCCAGCCTGCGACAGTAACAACCGCACAGGGTGAGGTCAGTGCCCGCTTTGTGGTTCTGGCGGGCAACGCTTATCTGGGTGG